>NZ_JBFRHB010000005.1:0-179758 GCF_052115645.1 Arthrobacter sp. 2MCAF14
GCTTCGAGGCGGCCCTGGGAAATTTCCGGCTGGTACGGCGTGTAGGCCGTGTACCAGGCCGGGGATTCGAGGATGTTGCGCCGGATCACCGGCGGAGTGACGGTGTCGTAATAGCCCTGGCCGATCATCTGCACAGCCGTCTTGTTCTTGGCCGCCAGCTTGCGAAGCTCAGCCAGAACCTCCACCTCGCTGAGGGCATTCTGGAGCGTCAGTGCGACGTCCTGGCGGATGTCATTGGGAACCGCGGTGTCTACGAGCGAATCGACACTGTCGTAACCAACAGACTTGAGCATGATGTCAATGTCGGCCTGGCGGCGGGCGCCGATATGCCGGTCAACGAACGTAGTGGAGGTTGAACTAACCGTCACGAAGGAACTCCATTAATAAGGCGGCGCAGGGTACGCCACAGCTAATCGGGTTCCTCCCCACTCTGTATTGGACCTGAGAGTTTCCGCGAAACCGTGCTCGTGGCACTGTTCCGCTTGCACCGTCGGTGAGCACGCGTCAGCGTGCTGCTTTCCAGAGTTGCCTTGCCGCGGCGGTGCGTGGGCCTGAGAGATTCCTGGGGAGGATTTGCTCCTACGGCGCCTGCATCACATGCCTGCAGGACTCTCCCGCCGCAGATCAAAGGCGTATTCAGTTATGTGAATCAGATCGTGGTTGCCGGTGACGGCTGCCACAACTCTCAATTGTCCTATGGACTGCCCGCGTCTGCAAATGTGGTCACCGACCCCGCCCGGCTTTCCCAACTAGCTCGCACTAAATGTCGTTTTGGAGCGTCTAAACGACAACAAGTGCGAGCTAGTTGGGCCCCCACTCAGTTACGGAGGCGTTCGACGGCGGCCAGCAGCGCACCGACGTCGGCGCTCCTCGCGCTGGCCTTGACTTCCGTATCACCGGCGCCGCCTTCAAGCATTGCGTTGAAGTAAAGTCCATCGCCCATGTACCGGACCGCTTTGGCCATCTCGGGCCCCACTTCTTCGGCGAGCACATCGAGCCATTGTTGCTGGATCCCGGCGAAACGCCTGCGGGTTTCTTCATGGGCTACTTCCGCGAGCCGCGTGGCTGCCACGAACACCCTGTCCAAAGGGGTATCCGCCCACAGTGAAGACTTGATGAAGAATGCGGCCGCACCTTCGGGCGCTGCCTTCATTGCTTCGATGTCCAACGCGGCCAGCCCGTCCATGCGTTCGAGCAAGGAGCTGATCATGGCTTCCTTGTTGGGGAAATGGTAGAGCAGGCCGCCCTTGGAGACGCCTGCGCGCTTGGCGACGGCATCCAGGGTGGCAGCCCGCTCCCCCACCTCGATCAACAGGGCTTCAAAGGCATCCAGGACAGCGTCCCGGGCAATAGGTTTTCGCGGCATGGTGTCCATCATCCCTTAGTTCGATGCGGCAGTTCGATGAGTCAGATTGAAACTATACCGTCCAGACGGTACAGTTATTTTCATGTTCAGCCCGTCCACAACCCAGCACCCTCGCACCCCTTCGATCCAATCCGCCCCGTGGCGCGATTGGGCTGCCCTGGCACTCCTGATGTTCCCCGTGCTGCTGGTGGCTGTGGACAATACGGCGCTGACATTTGCCCTGCCGCAAATCGCCCGTTCGCTGGAAGTCGGGGGCGTGCAGCTTCTGTGGGTCGTCGATGCGTACCCGCTGGTTCTCGCAGCCCTGTTGGTGTCCATGGGAAACCTGGGAGACCGGATCGGCCGCCGCCGCTTGCTGTTGATCGGCAGCACGGGCTTCGCCGCCGTTTCCGCGGCCACCGCCTTCGCGCCGTCGGCGGAATGGCTCATCGCCGGACGTGCCAGCATGGGCGTCTTCGGAGCCATGCTCATGCCGTCCACGTTGTCCTTGATCCGCAACATCTTCCCGGACCCGAACCGCCGCCGGCTCGCCGTGGCAGTGTGGGCCGCAGGATTCTCCGGCGGCGCCGCCCTCGGGCCGATCTTCGGCGGCTGGCTCGTGGAGCACTTCTGGTGGGGTGCCGTGTTCCTGGTTGCGGTGCCATTGTTGCTGCCCCTGCTCGCCTTTGGCCCCTCCCTCATTCCCGAGTCCAAGGATCACAACCCTGGCAAGCCGGACGTTCCCAGCGTCGTGCTGTCCATCCTGACCATGGCCCCCGTGGTTTATGGCATCAAAGAGGCCGCCGTGCACGGTTTTGGCCCTGGACCCGCGGCCTTCATGGCTTTCGGCCTGGCCATGGGAATCGTCTTCGTCCGGAGGCAGGGCTCTTTGGCATCGCCCATGTTGGACGTACGGCTTTTCCGGAACAAGGTCTTCAGCACGGCCATCACGGCCAACGTCTTGTCCCTGTTCTCAATGACCGGCTTCATTTACTTCTTCGCGCAGCACTTGCAGCTCGTGGAAGGCCAATCCCCCATGCAGGCGGGGATCTCGATGGTTCCGGCATTGCTGGCCACCATCGTGGCGGGCCTGGTGGTGGTTCCGCTGGTCAACCGGATCCGCCCGGGCCTGGTGGTGGCATCGGGCTTGGCGCTGAGCGCAGTGGGATACCTCGTGGCCGCCCTGGGCAACCACAGCCAGGGTCCGGGGTACCTTTTGACAGCACTCCTACTGCTGGCCATAGGGGTTGGCTCGGCGGAGACCATCTCCAACGACCTGATCCTCGGCGCGGTTCCTGCCGACAAGGCGGGCGCTGCATCGGCGATCTCCGAAACGGGTTACGAGCTCGGTTCATTGCTGGGCACAGCCGTCCTTGGCTCCATCCTGACAGCGTCCTACCAACACCACTTGCTGCTTCCAGGCGAATTGTCCGGCCATGCAGCCGAACGCTCGCGGGAGACGCTCGCCGGAGCCGTGGACACCGCGGCCGCACTGCCCCAGCCATTGGGTGACGCCCTGGCCACCGCCGCGCGTGCCGCCTTTGAATCGGGCGTCCACATCACGGCAGCGATCGGGCTGATACTGATGGCCGGAGCGGCAGTCCTTGCCGCCGTCGTGCTCCGCCGCGTGCCGACCGCAAAGTAGGCCAAGGCGCCCTTCAACGAAGGCTTGGAGGGCATCGACGAGTTGTCGGTGCCCTCTTTTGCGTCCTTCCACATTTGTCTTCGTCGGCGAAGTGGGATCTGCAAGGCAGCGGATCGAGCCTGCGATTTGCAGTGTGATTTGTTTGTGATATCACTGGAAAAGACATGTGATCCCCTTGTTTTTATTTCGCTTCAGCGCGATTATGGTGGAATGAGCAATCCAGCAGGGCCGCGCATTGGCCTGCGCGCCCACTTCGACGCCATGAACATGGAGGTGCCTGAACTGATTCAGGCACTCAGGGACATTCTCGGGGCCCGACTTGTTGCTTACCTTGGATCAGTCAAGGAAACGCGTGCAGTCCGGCAATGGGCTGACCCAGAAGATCCACGCAAGCCCTCGGCTGCCGTAGAGCAGAGGCTCCGCGATGCCTATCAGATCGCCGGTACGCTTCGCGAGGTAGACTCCGCCACAGTCATCCAGGCCTGGTTCCAAGGGATGAACCCCTACCTGGAGGATCATTCCCCTGCCATGGTGCTGCGGGAGGGGCCTCCTGAAGAATCCAGGATCAGGGTGTTAGCCGCCGCGAGGGCGTTTTCATCCCCATCAGCAGCATGATTGGAGGCTTGCTGGAGGGAGAATTCATCGAACGCAGGGTTTGGCGCGTCGGTTTCCGTCCAGAGCCCTGGGCATGGTCCGACTGGAGCTGGGCCGAACATGGACGGTTCCAGGGTAGATGGGACGACCCGGACGGAGAATTCCGAACGATGTATGCCGGCGCTACTCTCCAAGCATGTCTCGCCGAAATCCTGGCAGGTCTTCGCCCCTCGATAGAGACGTCCGCAGAACTGGCCGAAATCCAAGAAGATCCGCTCGATGCCGCAATGTATCCCACCTGCCCTGCCGAGACTGTCAGTTACAGCTGGCTGGAGCCCCGGATCGCCTCCAGGGCCACGTTGTCCGGCCACTTCTGCGTCATCACGTCAATGGCGTCTATTGCCGCACTGCGTCCTGTTTTCAAGCAAATGGCAGCCGGGCAAGGATTTGACGACTTCGACGCAGCCACGCTGAAGGACCAGAAGGCGCGCCCCATCACCCAGGCGGTCTCAAAGTTCGTTTGGGGTCTAGGCGATTTCAACGGCATAAGTTTCAATTCTCGTCTGGGCGATGACAACACTCTTTGGGCCATCTACGAACGACCGGACGAGCCAAACCACGTCAGCCCTCAACTGAGTCACCTTGAGACCCATTCACTCACGCCAGAGGATCCGGCAATTGTTGAGATCTTTGCACTATTCAACCTGCGGTGTGGCGAGTAATTGAGGCTCCGCACAGGAGTCGTTGAGTCTAGACAGCCCGGTTCAAGGCAGCATCAGGCGAACTGAAACTACGGGTAATTCCGCCCAAGGTAGCGGTGGCAAGCGTCGAGAGGTAGTCGTGCCGGCGTCGGGCAGTAATGCGCGATTGGGGCTCGAAGGATTGCCCGGGATCGTCGGCGTAATGCGCGGACAGCCCATCGCGCATGAGGCGGATGCCCTCGGCGCGCTGTTGGGAGACCGCAGCGTGCGTGGAACCGAGTTCCTCGGCTAGCTCCTTGACAGTCCGCCCGCCGAAGTAGATCTCCTCGACGATGTAACGCATCTTTTCCGGGAGGGCCTCGACGGCGGCGCGAAGGTACTTGAGACGCTCATCGGCCAGGACCGAGTGCTCCGGGGAGATGGTGTCCGCGGCGACAGTGTCCACGACGACGTCGTCCAGCGGCGACAGCGTCCGTGCGGCATCGGCCAGGGCGGCTTCCACCACGCTGCGTTCGACACCCAGGGCTGATGCGGTTTCGGCCACCGAAGGCGTGGCCAAGGACGCCGGACAGCGTCTCCTGGACCGACATGGTTTCCTTGATGCGTTTGCGCGCAGATCGCGTGGCCCAGTCGCTGGCCCGCATCTCGTCCGCAAAGGCTCCGACGATCCGGCGGCGCGCAAATGCGCCGAAGGGGACTCCGAGGTTCGGATCGAAGGAATCGGCGGACGTTATCAACGCCACGGACCCTACCGATGCGAAATCGTCGCGCGACAAATGAGAAGCTCTCGCGCAGAGCTCCGACACCAAATAGCCAACGAGTGGCAAGTGCTGCAGCACCAACTCGTTGCGTTCTTCGCGATTCAAATTAGTCCCCCCATGAGACCTGTTTATTGAGTTGCCAAGCCTGATTCCAAGGGCTTCATGGGCGAGCTGCTGAGACGATGCAACGTGCCGAAGATTACATGGAACAGACATGTATTCAGTGAACATATCATCTGAAAAATAACAATGCGTGTACGCTCATGAAAAAGATACAAAAGAGGCCTCGGAATCATGTTCCGCTGGCCAAACCGGGGAATGGGGAACCGTGGGGGCGGATGAGCTTTCGGCGACGCTGTGGCGTGAGCGGAGACAGCTGGAACTGCTGTTGTACCGGCTCGAAACCCAGTTGCTGCACGTTCGGGCAGGCAACTGGCATTGGTTGAAATTCACTGCCGCTGACGTGGAAAAGGTCCTGGAAAACCTTCGGTTCGACACCCTTGCCCGGAACATCGAGTCGTCGGCCGTGGCTATTGAATGGCGCTTGTCGGCCAATGCCACGCTGCCGCTGATCGCTTCAGTGGCCCCGCCCGTAATCTGGCCGGAACTGCTTCAGGAACACCACCGTGAGCTGGTCTCGGTGCTCAAGCAAGTGGAAACAACCGCGGCCGCCAACGTCGAGGCTCTCCAGATGGGGCTGCAAGGGGCTGGGAACCCGCCGCTTGGCTCCGCTCAGCCCGGCGACGCGGCCCCGGCGGCGCCGGGAGCGGTCGCATGTGCTGACACCGTGGATGACGTGATGCTGCTTGCGGAAAACGCCAATATCGAACGGGCCCTGGCCGTGACGAGGGATTGCTCACTGCCGCTCCTCAAGGAGTTCCTGGGCTTGGACTAGGGACGGCTACCGGTGGACGACAGTGTGCAAGAGAATAAAGCTTGGCTGTCCCGAGTTCGGGTTTGCATCGAAGGCGTAAACCTCCGAAAAGTTGCACGATTGCCTGTCCAATTTTGCCCACTCAAGGACTTCCAAGAGGCTGCCAGACGCAATATCGAAGGCCTGCGACTTGTCCCAAGCACCACTGTTGGGGTCGAGCCAGACGTCTATCACTCGAAAAGACGGATCGACACAGATCAAGTTCATGTCCCGCTCGTCAATCGTCCGAATCTTCATCGCAATCAGTCAGATCGCATTCTTGTAGACAACTTGGGTGACTTACGCGCCTAATCCGCCTTCGACTTCCGGACAGGCGGACGCAGCCCGGCAACGAGTTCCTCGGCTTCGGGGCCGGCCTGGGCAGCAGCAAGGTTGGCAGCGGCGATCGCCTCAACCACTTCGCGACGCTGGATGGACACCCCGCGGGGGGCCTCGATCCCGATCCGCACGCCGTCGCCGCGGCCTTCCATGACGGTGATGACAATGTCCTCACCAATCATGATCTGTTCGCCCGGCTTGCGTGTCAGTACCAGCATGCTCTCAATCTACCTTTCCGAGCACTGCAACGCGGGCGGGCTTGCCGTCCACCCACCCGATAGGAAGACCGAGCCCGTTGACCGTCTCGGGGCTTGCGGTCTCTGACGCGCCGAAAACAGCAAGGGCGTCGACACGGACACGCTCGGCGGTCAGTGCGGTGGAGAGCGCCCGCACCCAGGCTGCCGTGTCTTCCGCTTTCCGTCCGGCGTCGGCAACCAGCCACAACTGGTCTGCGGCGAGCGCTGCGATGTCCGCCGCATGCGTCACGGCTTCCCCCGGCATGCCGAGTCCGTACGCCACCAGCACGGTGTGGCCGGTGAGCACCGCTTGGGCGCGCGCCGCCGTCGCGCCCTGGCGCCCCGCCACGTGAAGGTGCCCGAAAGCGGTCAACGCTCCGGCCGTCCGGACGTCGGAACCGCCCTCGGCGATGGACATTTCCAGCGCTGGTCCCAAGGCATCGTCGCCGAGGCCAAGCAAGACGATCAGGTTGCCGCTGCCGGCAAGTGGCATTGGCACGGACACCGGAACGGCGTGCCCGACGGTGGCGGCCGGCAACGCGGTCAGCACCCCTTGCGTTTGCGGTCCGGCGACCGGCGCCTGGAACTCGCCGAATGGATCCAACTTGCCTAGCTGCTCCAATATCCCGGCAAAATCCGGGGAGGCGGTTGATACCCCTGCCGAGGGCCGGTGCAAGTCCATCTCGGCAGCGTCGGCTTGCTCCAGGAGCGCGGCGATAGCGGGCCCCTGCAACGCATGCGCCGCCCCGGCAAGGTGTGCCTCCCCGCCAACGTGGGCATCCCAACTAGCTCGCACTTGTTGTCGTTCTGAGCCGTCAAAACGACAACTATTGCTAGCTAGTTGGGTGGAACCGTCTGCCGGAACCTCGATAGTCGCCTCGTAGCGATTGGCTGCGAAGAGCCCGGCGATCCCCGGATTGGTGACTTTCTCGGCGGAGACGATCCGCGCCCCGGACCCGTACTGCTGCTCGGCTTTCACCCGGATGGCGTCCAGGGATGTGCCCTTAAGCTTGTATTGCTTCGGCATGGCGGATCACCCCCACGGTTTCGATCTGGATGTTTGCGGACGTCACTTCGCGGTAGGACAACACGGGAACACCGCCGTCGGGAGCCGCCACGAGCCGTCGGACCGCGGGCCGCAACGCCGGGGCACACACCAGAACGGCTTGCCGTCCGGCATTTGCTGCGGCCTCCACCGAAGCCTGCACGGAGGCCAGGACGGTGTCCAAACGCGCTTGGCTCATGACGATCTGGGTACCCCCTTCGGCCGGGCGCATGTCTTCGAGCATGGACTGTTCCAGGAGGGGATCGATCATGATCACATTGAGCACCGAGCCGTCCAGGAACTTGGCTGCGAGCGCGGGCCCCAGGGATTGCCGGGCGGTTTCGACCAAAGCCTCGGGCTCCGTGGAAACCTTGGCACGCAGGGCAAGGGCCTCGTAAATACGCGGAAGATCGTTGATGGGGACCTGTTCTTCGAGGAGGCCCTGCAGCACCCGCTGCACCTCGGCCAGTGACATGAGCCCGGGAATGAGTTCCTCGACCGCGGCGGGGCTCTGCTTGCGCACGCCTTCCGTCAGCACCCTGACGTCCTCGCGGGTGAGTAGCCTTGAGGCGTTGGCCGAGACGATCGACGACAAGTGGGTCACCAGCACGGAAACCCGGTCGATCACGGTTGCCCCGGTCATTTCGGCGCTGTGGCGCATCTCTGTGGGTATCCACTTTCCGACAAGCCCGAAGACCGGTTCCACCGTGGAGGTACCGGGCAGGGCGTCAAGATAATCGCCGAGGGCCAGTAACTTGCCCGACGGCGCCGTGCCGCGTCCGGCTTCCACCCCGGCAATGCGGATGGCATAGGTGGCCGGTGGCAGCTCGACGTTGTCGCGCGTGCGGACGGGCGGAATCACGATCCCCAACTCCATGGCGATCTTGTGGCGCAAAGAGCGGACGCGGGCCAGGAGGTCGTCCGAGGCGCCGGAGACCATGTCAACAAGGTCCGGAGCCAACAAGATCTCGAGGGGGTGGACGCGCATGTCCTGCATGAGCCGCTCGTTGGGGTCTTCTTCGGAGCTCGGGGTGGCTGCTTCCTGGGCGTCCTCCGCTTCACTCTGCTTCTTCTGCTGCGCAGCCAGGCGCCTCGAGCCGAACAGCAGGGCAGCGCCCACCAGCAGGAAGGGCACGATGGGCATGCCGGGGATAAGGGCCATGGCCACTGCGGCGAGTCCTGCGATGAGCAAGGCGTTGGGCGACTGCATGAGCTGCGAGGAGGCCGTGCGGCCCATGTCTTCTTCGGCATTGGACCGGGTGACGATCATGCCCGTGGACACGGCCATGAGGAGGGCCGGGATCTGGGTGACGAGCCCGTCGCCCATGGTCAGCAGGCCGTAGGAGTTCAGCGCGTCGCCCACGTTCATGCCGCGCTGCAGGACGCCGATGGCAATGCCGCCAACGAAGTTGATGATGATAATGATGATGCCCGCGATGGCATCGCCCTTGACGAACTTCGACGCACCGTCCATGGCGCCATAGAAGTCGGCCTCGGCGGACACCTCGGCGCGGCGCTTGCGGGCCTGGGCGTCCGTGATGAGGCCGGCGTTGAGGTCGGCGTCGATGGCCATCTGTTTGCCGGGCATGGCGTCGAGTGTGAACCGTGCCCCCACCTCGGCCACGCGTTCGGCGCCCTTGGTGACCACCACGAACTGGATGACCACCAGGATCAGGAACACCACGGCGCCGATGATCATGGAGCCGCCCACGGTGACCTTGCCGAAGGCATCGATCACTTGGCCGGCGAATCCTTGTCCCAGCACGAGCCGGGTGGACGCGACGTTGAGCCCCAGTCGGAACAGCGTGGCCACGAGCAGCAAGGACGGGAAGACGGAGAAGTCCAGGGGCTTCTTGACGAACATGCTGGTGAGCAGGATCAACAGGGCCAGCAGGATATTGCAGACGATCAGGAAGTCCAGCAGCGGTGCCGGAACGGGAACCACCAGCAGCAGCACGATGCCCACGATTCCCACCGGAACGGTGAGCCTGGCGAATCTGTTGTTCATTGCTGTGTCCTGTCCGGGGTGGTCTGGTTGCTGAGTGCGGTTCGGGGGCTGCGGTGCCGGCTCATGCGGGCGCTCCGGCCATGGTTCCCGCCACGCCCGGCAAGCGGTGCATTCCGCGCGCCGCTCCCCTGGCCTTGAGCGACATGACGAACGCCAGGACTCCCGCCACGGCGCGGTACAGCTCCACGGGGATTTCCTGGCCCAGCTCGCAGGCCGAGTGCAGTGCCCTCGCCAGCGGGATGTCCTGGACCATCGGGATCGATTTCACTTCCGCCTCCTCCCTGATGCGGGCAGCTATCACCCCCGCTCCCTTGGCCACCACGCGCGGTGCCGCTTTCCCGGCGTCGTACTTCAGCGCTACGGCGACGTGAGTCGGGTTGACGATCACGACGTCGGCGTCCGCGATCGCGCCGATCATGCGGTTCCGGCTCATGCTCAATTGGCGCGAGCGCCGCTGCGACCTGATGAGGGGATCGCCGTCGCTATTCTTGTTTTCGTCCTTGATTTCCTTCTTGGACATGCGCGTCTTCTTGCGGTTGCGGCGCATGACCACGAAGATGTCCGCGGCGGCCAGGACCAGGCCCGCCAGCACGGCGAACTGGATCAACGAACCGATGCCCCCGGCCGCTGCCGAAAGGATGCCGGACACCGGCAGTCCCCCTGCGGTGAGCAGCACCGGGATGAGCCCCTGCACCACCGCGTAGAGGACAAGCCCGACGACGGCGGTCTTCAGGAGCGCTTTCAGGCCGCCCCAGAGTGCCTGGCCGCCGAAGATCCGCTTGAGGCCGCTGACTAGGTTGAAGTGTTCGAACTCAGCGCGGAACTTTTTGAAGTGGATGCCGCCCTGCAACGCGGATCCGGCCAGCACTACCACCATGACCACCACGAACAAGGGCCCCAGCACCTGGGCCAAGGAACCGAACCCGGCTTCGAGCGCTGCCACGGCCTTGGCAGGCTCGGGGTTCGCGATGACTCCGCGGACGGTGAACAGTTGGTCGGCCGCAGCATTGGAGGCACGCTCGATGGTGGACGGGATCATCGCTGCCGCGGACCCGACAGCGAGCCAGGCGGTGAGGTCCTGCGAGCGGGAAAGCTGCCCCTTGGACCGGACTTCCCGCATCCGTTTGTCAGTGGCTTGCTCGGTCTTCTCCTGTGAATCCGACATCAGCCCACCCCCATCAGCGTGTTCGCCGCTTGCTCGGCGAGCATGGCAACGAGCCGCGGCAGTGCGAGGAACAGGAACCCTGCGAGCCCCAGGGTGATGAAGACCTTGAGCGGGAACCCCAGGGCGAAGGCGTTAAGTGCGGGCGCCACACGGGTGAGGAGCCCCAAGCCGATGTCGGCGAGTACCAACACCACCAGGAGCGGCCCGGCGATTTGCACCGCGGAGAGGAACATTCCGGTGACAGCCGAAATCATCGCGTGTACCGGCTGTGCCATGTCCAGTCCCCCGGCCAGCGGCAAGGCCGTGAAACTCCCGGTCAGGCCGCCGATCACGAGCTGGTAGCCGTCCGAAGCGAAAAGCAGGGCGAGGGCGGCCATCTGCATCAGCCGGGTGAATTGGGCGCCGCTGATCATCATCTGGGGATCGAAGCCCTGGGCCATCTGGAAGCCGCTGAAGAGGTCAATCAGGCTGCCGGCCGATTGGATGGCCGCGAAGACGAGCATGACGAGGAAGCCAAGGACCAGGCCGCTCACGAGCTCAATGACCACCGCAGTGATGAAGCCTGCGGTGTCCTTGGACGTGTAGCCAACGGAGAGACGCTGGGAAACGGCCAGCCCCAAACCGATGCCGAGCATGCCTTTGATGCGCAGCGGGATTGCCCGGTGTGAGAAGGGCGGGGCCACCACCAGGAACGCCGTCATGCGGACGGAGGCCAACAACATGACCTCAAGCCAGGACTGGTTGAAGGGGAGCTCCACTTCACGCTCCGCCGATCAGCCCGGGTATCCGGGCAAAGAGCTCGTTGGTGAAGGAGACGGCTTCGGTGATCATCCAGTGTCCGCACACCACCAAGGCCACGGCCACGGCGACTGCCTTGGGCACGAAGGAGAGGGTGGCTTCCTGAAGCTGGGTGATGGACTGCAGGAGCGAAATGGCGAGGCCCACCACCAGCGCGGTCACCAAGGCGGGCGCAGCCAGCTTGGCCGCGAGGATCAGGGCCTGGAGGCAAATGTCCAGGACTGCGTTGGTATCCATCAGCCGCCCGAATAGCTCTGGATCAGGGCGGTGATCACGAGTCCCCAGCCGTCCACCAGGATAAACAGCAGGATCTTGAAGGGCAGCGAGATCATCACCGGCGGAAGCATCATCATGCCCATTGACATCAGCGCGGCCGAGACCACCAGATCGATCACGAGGAACGGTATGAAAATGACGAAACCGATAATGAACGCTGCCCGGAGCTCGGAGATCATGAACGCCGGGATAAGGGTCTGCAACGGGACCGATTGCGGGTTGGCCGGGTTTTCCAGCTTGGCCGCCCGGGTCATGAGGGCAATATCTTCTTGCCGGGTGTGGGCCACCATGAAGTGCTGGAGTGGTCCGGATCCGGCCGAAACGGCTCCGTTGAAGTCCAGCGTCCCGTTCAGGTAGGGCTGGATGCCAACGTTGTTGATCTCGGAAATCACAGGCCACATCACGAAGAGGGACAGGAAGAGCGCCAGCCCGGCCAGCACCTGGTTGGGCGGGATGGACGGGAGGGACAAGGCGTTGCGGGTCATGGCCAGCACCACGAATATCTTGGTGAACGAGGTCATCATGAGCAGGAGGGCAGGAGCCACGGAGAGCAGGGTGATCCCGATCAGGGTTACCACTGCGGTGGACGGCTTTCCGTCCAACCCGTTGATATTGATGCTGACATTGCCGCTTGACGGCTGGGCCGGTGCCGTGGGGACCGCGGGTGCGGTTGGCGGCGTCGGGCTGATCGGTGCCGCATGTCCGGTGGACATGCCCAGCCACAGGAACAGGGCCGTCAGCAACAGGGTGCAAAGCACAGCCAGCAATATCCTGCCGGCGCGGCGGCCATCGGCAGGCCCAAGGGTCAGAATCAATTCCGGCGTCCCCTGATGGCCTCGGCGGCCTGCCGCCAGGTGGAACCGGCAAGGATGGAGCCGTGCATTGGCTGTGGTTTGTCCGGTTCGCTGCGGCGGTGGATCTCGCTGCGGCGCGTGAGTCCACTGCCACCGGCGTCGCGGAAGATGTCGGCGAAACTCTCGGGCGCAGGAGCGGTCTCCGGAACCTCCACGGGGACGTCGCTGCTGTGCAGGACGTTGATGGCGTGCTCGGTGACACCCAAAAGGAAGCGCTTGTCGCCAGCGTCGACCACCACTACGGAGGCCTTTTGTCCGACACTCTGCCGGCTGACCACCGTCAGCGTGGTGTTGGCCCGGCGTCGGCCCTTGGCCTTTCCTTTGAGAAGGCGGCGCTGCAGGACCCAAATGAGCCCCAGCACCGCACCCAAGGCCACGAGCACGCGCAGCCCGAGGATGAGCGAATCCATCTAGTAGATACCCTCGGCGACGTCCAGGATGCGGGTAATGCGCACTGCATAGTCCTGGTCCACGACGACCACTTCACCGTGGGCAATCAGCCGTCCGTTGAGGAGGACATCCGCCGGTGCTCCGGCCGAGCGGTCCAGTTCGATCACTTTGCCCGGTTCCAGGGCAAGGGCATCGCGCACGGACATGCGAGTGCGGCCGATTTCCACGGTGAGGGCCATTTCGACGTTGCTGATCAGTCCGAGGCGGGCCGAAACCGCACCGGACTGGGCGTTCCGTGCGGCAGCGGCGTCCTGCACGGTCCCGTGTTCGCGGACCCGGACGGCGAACCAGCCGAACGCCTGGCCGCCGCCGGACGAGGGAGACTGGCGCAGTTCAAAAACTGCGGTTTCGGAGTCGGACAGCAGCCCGGCGGCGTCTTCTTCGCGCAACTCCCCCAGCACGCCGGCGTCGAACGCGTCAGCTGCGTGTTCCATCGCCGGGCGCAGGACGTCAATGGCCGACACAACCGCGGAGTGTCCTTGCTGGGTCCCGCCGGCAGCGGCCAGGAAGGAACGGTCCGTGAGGATGAGTGCGAAGTCCGCGGTCACGGCGCCGACGAAAGTGGCCGTGATCGCGAGGGGTGCATATGGCGCAGCGGCTTGGGACGGGACAATGCCGGAGACGTGCAGCGTGGCAGGGGTCGGCAGCTGCATCGCCAAACGCTCGGCCGCGGACTCGTGCAGGGTCAGGGTGATGCTCATCGCTGGTTCTCCTCGATTGTGACGATGACGGCGGCTGCACGGGAGCCGTTGCGGGCCGGCGCTGCGGTGGCCAGGCGGGTGCCGTTGATGGCGACGTCGAACGGCCGATTCTCCAGGTGCGGCAGCGCAATGACGTCCCCGACGGCGAGGCCCAGGATCTGCGCGGGCGTCACCGGAGTGGGGCTCAACTGGATGGCGACGTCCACCGGCACCTGGGTGACCTGGGCCCGGACCAGTGCCTCGGTGTCGCGGCTGTGGACAGTGGGATTCACGTCGCCGAGCCCGGAAAGGAGGATGTCGGCGGGAATGGCGAGACTCGCTGCGGCAAGGCTTTCGCCCACCTTCACGGTGAATGAGGCCACGATCATGAGCTCCGCCGGAGCAGCGGCTTGGGCGAACTGGGAGTTGTATTGGATGACGTCCATGCGCACCGGGGTGGTCAGGAGGGCGCCAAGCGAATAGCTCAGGTCCTCCAGTCCGTCTTCCACCATGCGGCTGATGAGGGCCTGCTCGATCTGGGTGAACTTCCGATCCGGGACCGCCGTCTCACTGGCCCCACCCAACATGCGGGTGACCCAGGACAATGCCGCCGTGGCAGGAAACTGCATGACCAGCCGCGACTCGCTGCCCTCAATGCGGCACAGGACCATCGAGGTGACCGAAGGCAGGGATGCGGCGTATTCGTCGTAGCTCTGCATGATGAGCTGTTCAAGGGTCGCGGTGGACTTCACGCGCACCTTGGCCGTGAGCTGTGTTCCCCACTGGCGGGCGAATGTCTCGAAGGCGACTTCCAGGACGCGGCTGTGCTGGCGCGGCAAGGTGGTGGGCCTGCGGAAGTCATAGACGTCCACGGTGCGCTGCCGTCCCGCCGATTGATCTTCCTGTTCACTCACGGTTGCCACTATCGGCAAGGAAAGTGCGGGCGTAAGGGACTAGTTTTGGGCGGGCTCAGGCTGGCTTAGGCGGCCGGCGCCTGGTTGATCCTCACCATGTTGCCCGAAGGATCGCGGAAGGCGCAGTCGCGGGGACCCCACGGCTGGTCGATCGGCTCCTGCATGACCTCCGCGCCGGAAGCCCTGACCTTCTCGAAGAGCGTGTCGACGTCGTCGGAGCGGAAGACGATCGGCCCCAGGACACCCTTGGTGAGCAGTTCCTGGAGGGAATCGCCGTCGGCCTTGGACCGGCCCGCGTGCGGTTCGGAAAGCACGATTTCAACACCCGGCTGGTCCGCGCTGCCGAGCGTCACCCAACGGAATCCGCCCTGCGCGACGTCGTTGAGCACCTCGAGGCCGAGGGCATCCCGGTAGAAGGTGAGTGCTTCGTCGGGATCGTTGACAGTGATATGTGAGTACTGCAGTGAAATAGTCATGGCAACGACGTTAGTCCGGGACGTTGACGAGCGCTTCTCGAATCCTGCTCGGTTCTTTCGGGAGGACTAAGGCGTTCCGAAACCGGCGTCGCCGAGAACCTTCTTGCCTTCACTTCCCGTCACCAACGCAATGAAAGCCGCGGCCAGATCCTTGTTCTTGCTGGTGCCGACGGTGCCGATCGGGTAGGTGTTGACGGCCTTGTCCGACTCGGGGAAAGTGATTCCCTTGATCTTGTCCCCGGCGCCCTTGACGTCGGTGACGTAGACGAGTCCGGCGTCGGCCTCCCCGGAGGCGACCTTGCCCAGGACGTCAGTCACGGAAGACTCTTCGCTGACGGGCTTCAGGGTTGTTCCGGTGGCTTTTTCGATGGTTTGGGCGGCGGAGCCGCAGGGTACCTGGCTGGCGCAGACGACCACCTTGACACCCGGCTTGGCGAGGTCCGCGAAGGAACTGATCGACGCCGGGTTGGACGGCGGGACGGCGATGGTCAGGACGTTGGTGGCGAAGTTCTTGGCCGTTCCGTCAAGCAGCTTGGCGTCGGAAAGCTTGCCCATGTTCTTCGTGTCGGCCGAGGCAAAGACGTCCGCCGGAGCGCCCTGGGTGATCTGGGTGACGAGGTCAGAAGACCCGGCGAAGCTCAGGGCCACTTTTGTACCCGGGTTCGCAGCTTCGAATTCGCTGGCCAGCTTGGTGAACGTTGCTTTCAGCGAGGCAGCCGCGTAGACCGTCACCGTACCGGAGAGCTTTGGTGTTTCGCTTGCGCTGGCGGATCCGCTGTTTGCGGTGCCGGCGGGAGTGCTTGAACCGCATCCGGTCATGCTGGCCGCGAGGGCGCCGGCAACGAGCACCGCGGCGAAAGCTTTGGGGATGATCCTCATATGGTGCTCTTTCCTTGGGGTGTTTCGATGATGACTGTGGTGGCCTTGACCACGGCTGTGGCGACCGAGCCGAGTTCGAGCCCGAGCTCGCGGACCGCCTCGCTGCTCATGAGGGAGACGACACGGAAGGGACCGCATTGCAGTTCCACTTGTGCCATGACCTTGTCGGCCGTGATGCCGGTGACCAGGCCGACGAAGCGGTTGCGCGCCGAGCGGCCCACCCGGGTTGGATCCTCGGGCAGCTGGGCCTGGTCCCGCGCGACGTGGGCAAGTTCCAGCCCATCCACGGCTAGCCGGCCTGAATCATCCTTGACCGGAGTCAGGATGCCGTTCTCGGTCCAGCGCCGGACGGTGTCGTCGCTGACGCCCAGGAATCGGGCTGCTTCAGATACTCGAATATTTGGCATGGCTCCAGAATAATCCTCAAATGCGGTAGTGACGGCGTGTAACTTCCGCAAATCAAATATGACCCGTATTTCCGGTGGCGCTCTGCCTGGGTTAGTGGACGTCCCGGACGCAGCAGAGGTCCCGCCCCACTGGGGCGGAACCTCTGCTGTGTGGTGGCCGGCTACGGCCTGAGTCAGTCTGCGGCGACCGCAAGCGCTTCCCGACGTTTGCTCGCTTCGTTTCGGCTGGGCCGCGTGCGTATCTTCGCCACGCACGCGGGCATGGCAGCCACGGCCAGGTGCTCGCGGGCGCGGTATGTGCTCGGCGGCACCCCGACGAGCTCAGTGAACCGCGAGCTGAATGAGCCAAGTGACGTACAACCGACTTCCATGCATGCGTCGGTCACGCTCATTCCGCCGCGCAGGAGCGCCATCGCGCGCTCTATCCGGCGGGTCATGAGGTAGTTGTAGGGGGTCTCGCCATAGGCGGCCCGGAACTGCCGCGAGAAGTGCGCCGGCGACATGAACGCATGGCTGGCCATGGTGGGTACGTCGAGGGGCTTGGCGTACTCGCGGTCGATAAGGTCGCGGGCCTTGCGCAAGTAAGTGAGCCGGGCGATGTCTTCCGGGGTCATGCCATGAGCGTACCTCGGCACGCTCGTCACTTCCATGGTGCCCGACGCCGTCCCGTGACCGGCCGCGACAAGCACACCGGCCGCTATTGGCCGCCGGCCCTCGCCTTGAGCGCCTCGGGGATCAGGGCGCGGACCACTTCGGGCTGGTCCGAGAGGACGACGACGTCGACCCTGCGGTTGAGTTCCATCAGCGCCTCGGTGGAATCATCGTTGACCTGCCTGGCGGATCCGAACGCAACGGCGCCGATGTGCCCAGCCGAAATGCCTCCATGGTCGACGAGGTACCTGAGGACGTTGACGGAGCGCGCAGAAGAAAGCTCCCACGTGGAGGGGTATGAGGTGACTCCGTTGGCTGCGTGGCCTTCCACCATGATTTCAAGGGCCGCCTTCGCCATGGTCGGGGCGATCATTCCAAGGACCTGGCTCGCGCGGGGCGTGAGTTCCGGCCGGTCGGGTTCGAAGAAGGTCTGCGATCCTACGAGCTTCACGGTGAGTCCGCGTTCGTTGATCTGGAACTGCACATTGGCCCCCAGCCCCGCGGCGTCGAGCTTGGACTTCATGTCGTAGCGCAAAGCGGTGAGCCGGGCCGCTTCCTTGAGTGCGAGGTCCAAGTTGGAGAATCCCTGGGCGTCGGCGCTGGTGTATTCCGGCGGAACGACGGTCCCGGTGGCGGTGTCCACCTTCTGGCTGACCACCGTGCCGAACCCCGTGGCGAGCGAATTGCGGAGTTTGTCGAATTTGGCCTGGTCCACGGTGGACATTGCGAAGAGCACGATGAACATGCACATGAGCACCGTGACCATGTCCATGTAGGAAGCCATCCAGCGTTCGTCGACGTGTTCTTCCGCCGGAGGTGAACCGCGGCGGCGCCGGGACCTCATGCGGCCTTGGACGAAGCGAATTTGCCGGGGCGGGCTTCGTCGTCGTCGCTCTTCTTTGCGGATTTCGCCTTGCCGAGCCGGTCCGGGGGAACCATGGCGCGGAGCCGTTCGGCGAGCAGGAGGGGCTGGGTACCGTTCTGCACCGCCAGCATGCCCTCCATCAGGAGGGTCATGCGTTCGATTTCGAGCTCGGACAGTCGCTTGAGCCGCGAGCTGAACGGCAGCCAGATGAAGTTCGCGGACAACAAACCCCAGAGGGTGGCCACGAAAGCGGAGGCGATCATTGGTCCCAGATGATCGGGCGAGGAGAGGTTTTCAAGGACGTGAGTCAGCGATACCACGGTGCCGATAATGCCGATGGTCGGCGCGTAGCCGCCCAGGCTCGCGAAGAATTTGGCGGAGACGTGGTCGCTGCGCATCTTGGAATCGATCTCGTCCTCCATGAGGATGCGCAATTCTTCGGCATCGGTGCCGTCGGCGATATTCTGGAGGGCCCGGGCCAGAAAGGGATCTTTCTCGTCCACGGCCGCCTCCTCAAGGGAGAGAAGACCCTCGCTCCGCGCCTTCTCCGCAAAGCCGATCAGCTGGTCGATACTGTCCTGCGGCTTGTCGGTCTTTCCTTTGAACGCTTTGGGGAGGTCTTTGAACGCCCGCACGGTATCGCGGAACGTGTTCCCGGCCAGGCCTACGGCCAGGGTGGCCCCGAAAACCAGGACCATGGGCGCGGGAAGCAAGAGGGCCATGAGGTTGGCGTCTTCGAGGGTCACCATGGCGACCACCGAGCCGAAGGCCAGGAACAGGCCGATTATTGTTGAGGGATCCATGGCTTACCTTCCGTCCGGGTCCGGTGTGCGGACGAGGCTCAAGGGATAGCCCGTCACGGTGGGGAGATCCTGTGCCCGCCGAAGAATATAGGCCCGGTAATTCGCAATCAGTTCCACGACCTCGGCGAGGCTTTCCCGCACAACGTACGTAGCGCCGTCGAGCGTCACCAGATGGGTATCCGGGCTTTCGTGGATCCGTTCAATGATGTCCGGATTCACGGCAAAGCGGGTGCCGTTCAGGCGGGTGACAACGATCATGGGCCGTTTCTGCTTTAGGTAGGGAGGCTCTTGCAGGAGTGTGGTTCAGTTCCTACTGTCGGCCGGAGGCAGGCTCCCGTTAGCTTGCCGCCGATCTGCGTCGCTCCGGCTACCCCATCACCCCAGGTCCACCGACCGCGGTCAGGACTTGCGGACCAAGCGGGAAAGCGCCATGGGAAGCGTCAAAACTGCGACGGCGGGGACCACCCACCAGCTTCCTCCGACTCCCGAGGAACTCAGTGCCGCAGTGACCGCAAAGGACGCGGCTACGGCAAGGGCCACCCTCCAGTCGTCGCCAATGATGAAGTCGTACCAGAACAAGCCGAACCGTTTCAGCGACTCGATAACCGACGTCTTGCGTGGCGCTTTGGGAGGGGTCGTCCCGGCGGTCGCGGTGCGGGTCCGCGTTGCGGCCCCGGTCTCCGCGTCACCTGAATCCAACGAGGCTCCCGCCGGAGAACCGCCGTCGGGGATGGCACCGCTGAACCCCGGGGCGGACTGGCTTGGCGCGGACACCGCGGCGGGCGTTGCTTCGGACGGACGGCGGCGAAGGACAAGCACGATCGCCAGCGCGATGACCGCCAAGGCCGGGATGATGACCAGGAGGGAAAGATCAGCCACGGGCCACACGGCGCCTGCACCCTCGGCGCCCCAGAAGATGCCGAAGCCCGTCAGCATGATGCCGACAATGAACTTCATGGTGTTCTCCGGCACTCGGGAAAGGGGTCCGCGCACGATGATCGCCGCAACGGCCACCAGGACAACTGCTGCTGCTGCGGTCCACGCGGCCAGTCCGAGTTGGCCTTGGATGTTGCCGAAGGTGACCACGATGAACGCAACTTCCAGTCCTTCGAGCAGGACCCCCTTGAAGGAAAGGGTGAAGGCGTACCAATCGCTCACTCCGAAGCGGGACTCACCGGACGCGGACTGTGCCGAGGCAAGTTCCCGACGATAGATCTCGTCCTCGTCGTGAAGGGCCTTGTGACCGCTGGCGCGAAGGATGGCCTTGCGCATCCACTGGAGGCCGAAGACAAGCAGGAGCCCTCCGACGAAAATGCGCAGGATGTCCAAAGGAATCAGGGCGATCGCGGGCCCGAAGACGATGACGACGGCGGCCAGGACAACCAGGCCTGCGCCGACGCCGGAAAGGGCTGAACGCCAATCCCGGGCAGTGCCTGCCGCCAGGACGATGGTGGCGGCTTCGACTGCTTCGACCAGGCAAGCAAGGAAGACCGACAGGAGCAACGCGGTGGTATTCAAGGGTGTCGCTCTCTCTCGGAGGCGTGAATGTAACGGCTGTTAGATTGTCAACCTAATGACGGTGACTCCATACTCATAACAGATTCTACTGTTCTGATGTGTGAAAAGTTAAGGCTTTCAACACCTCGCTCTTGGATCCGTTCAACGCGGGACGGGAGCCGTGGGTCGGCAGTCCGGGAGCTGCGGCGGATAGAATCCGAACATGCGCCCTGCCGAATCGACCGACACTCCGGACGCGGGCGGGGCAGCCGAGTGGCTGATTCTCGTCTACCGCGTCCCCTCCGAGCCCACCCGGTTGCGCGCAGCGGTGTGGCGGCGGCTCAAAGGATTGGGTGCCGTCTATCTGCAAAACTCGATCGCCGCGCTCCCGAAGTCACCGGCGGCGGAACGGGCACTTCAGAAACTGCGCCACGAAATTCTTGACATGCCCGGAACGGCAATCCTTATGTCTTCTACCGTCATCGCAGGCGACTCCCACATCCTGAACCTCTATCAATCGGCCCGCACCGATGAATACGACGAGATCGTTGACCGCTGCAAGGATTTTCTCGCCGGGATCGAGAAGGAATACCAGGCCAACCACTTCACGTATGCCGAGCTCGAGGAAAACGAGGTCGACTACACAAAGCTCGTCAACTGGCTCGCCAAAATCCGGGCGCGTGACACCTTCCAGGCACCTGGCTCCACTGAGGCGGATGCCGCCCTGGCCCGATGCGCACAGGCCCTGGAGGACTACGCAAGCAGGGTCTACTCAGAAGAATCCGAGGCGCACTGAGCGGCACACCCCCACTCGCGCATTAGGTCACGTAAACCTTGCGTAATACATGTGATTCCGGTCACGATGGGGCGTTCTGGATGGAAATTTAGGTATGGCTAACCTAAAGTTTCAAGCTGTGAGCCCGCAGTTCCTTCCCCCGGGCTCCCTTGGATTTGCTCGCAGAAAGAAGCCCTCATGAAGATCCGCGCAAATGCGCTGGCCGGCATCGCACTCGCCGCCGCTGCAGCCCTCAGCCTGACCGCTTGCGGCAACGGCACCGCCTCCTCCGCAGCCACAGACTCCGCTTCCGCCGACGCTAAAGTAGCTGGCGAAATCACCGTCTACAACGCCCAGCACGACACCCTGACCAAAGAGTGGGTGGACGCGTTCACCAAGCAGACCGGCGTCAAGGTCACCATCCGCCAGGGTTCCGACACCGAGCTCTCCAACCAGATCGTCCAGGAAGGCGCGGCGTCCCCGGCCGACGTCTTCCTCACGGAGAACTCCCCCGCCATGGCCCAGGTTGAGAACGCCGGCCTCTTCGCCGACATCGACAAGGCCACAGTGGACCAGGTCCCGGCCGCGTACCGTCCGTCCACCAACAAGTGGACAGGCATCGCCGCCCGCTCCACCGTCCTGGTGTACGACAAGACGAAGATCAGCGACGACAAGCTGCCCAAGTCGATGCTGGACCTGGCCAAGCCGGAGTGGAAGGGCCGGTGGGCCGCTTCGCCGTCGGGCGCTGACTTCCAGGCCATCGTTGCGGCACTCCTTGAGCAAAAGGGCGAGGCCGCCACCACGGAGTGGCTCAAGGGCATGAAGGACAACTTCAAGGCATACAAGGGCAACAGCACCGCCATGAAGGCAGTCAACGCCGGCGAAGTCGACGCTGCGTTGATCTACCACTACTACTATTACGGCGACCAGGCCAAGACCGGCGAGAACTCCAACAAGGTCACCCCGTACTTCTTCAAGAACCAGGACCCGGGCGCCTTCTTGTCCGTCTCCGGCGGCGGAGTGCTGAAATCCTCCAAGAACTCCGCGGCTGCTCAGGCCTTCATCAAGTTCATCACCGGCAAGCAGGGCCAGGAAGTCCTCAAGAACGGCACTTCCTTCGAATACGCCATCGCTTCCAACGTGGACTCGAACGCTAAACTCGTTCCCATCAAGGATCTCCAAGCCCCCACCGTGGATCCGGCCAAATTGAACTCCGCGAAGGTCACCGACCTGATGACCAAGGCAGGACTGCTGTAATTCCGTGACCACTGATCTATCGGCCCGCATCTCCCCGGAAGTTCCGGAGGCTTCGGCGAGCACGACGACGGCGGGCAGGGGCAAGCGCCCCCGCCCGCCTTTCGGCGTTTCTGCAATATCCCTCCTGGCGGTGCTGATCGCACTGTTTTCGCTCATCCCGCTGGGGTACGTCGCATACATGACGGCCGCGACCGGGTGGGACACCGCCGTCGCGCTCATTTTCCGGCCGCGCGTTGGCGAGCTGCTCCTCAACACCGTCATGCTGGTGGTCTTCACGGTCCCCATCTGCCTGGTGTTGGGAGTCGGTGGCGCGTGGCTCGTGGAGCGGACCAAGCTGCGGGGGCATCGCTGGTGGGCCGTGGCCCTGGCGGCCCCGCTGGCCATCCCGGCGTTCGTCAACAGCTATGCGTGGGTGACCGCCGTCCCCTCGCTCGAGGGCATCTGGTCCGGCGTACTCATCGCCACGTTGTCCTATTTCCCCCTCGTCTACATTCCCGCGGCGGCGACGCTGGGGCGTTTGGACCCCGCGATTGAGCAGTCGGCAGCCTCCCTAGGTTTGGGACCATGGGCCATCTTCTTCCGGGTTGTGCTGCCTCAACTACGGATCGCCATGACTGGTGGCGCGCTCCTGGTGTCGCTGCACCTGCTGGCTGAATACGGCGCGTTCGCGATGATCCGCTTCGACACGTTCACCACCGCGATCATGACCCAGTTCCAATCCACGTTCAACGGCACCGCCGGGAACATGTTGGCGAGCGTCTTGGTGCTCTTCTGCCTCATCCTGCTTCTTGCCGAAGTCAGGAGCCGCGGTAACGCGCGCTACGCCCGCATCGGTTCCGGCGCCCAGGCCAAGCCAACCAAGCTTCCCCTGCACCACTACCAGATTCCGTCCCAGCTCGCCCTGCTTGCCCTCACCGTTTTGGCGTTCGGATTGCCGATCTTTTTTGTCCTGCGCTGGGTGGTGGCCGGTGGCGCCCGTGTCTGGTCAGCCGACGAATTCCTTCCGGCGCTGCTCCAGACCCTCGCTTATGGCATGGTAGGCGCCGCGGCGACAATCGTCGTCGGCTTCCCCATGGCCTATCTGGCCGTGCGGCACCCGAGCTGGTTCAGCAAGATGCTTGAACTCTCCAATTACGTCACCAGCTCCCTTCCCGGCATCGTGGTGGGCCTGGCCTTTGTGACCGTGAGCATCCGAATGGTCCCGGGCGTGTACCAGACCTCCGGGGTCCTGATTGCTGCCTATGTGCTGCTGTTCCTGCCGCGGGCCCTGGTCAACATCCGCTCCGGACTGGCCCAGGCTCCGAAGGAACTCGACGAGGCCGCGCAATCGCTCGGCAAGACCCCGCTGGTGTCCTTCCTGAAGGTGACGCTGCGCCTCACCGCTCCGGCCGCCGCCGGCGGGGCCGCGCTAGTGTTCCTCGCCATCGTCAACGAGCTGACGGCAACACTGCTGCTCTCCCCGAACGGCACCCACACCCTGGCCACCGAATTCTGGAGCAAGAGCAGCGAGATCGATTATTCGGGCGCGGCACCCTACGCATTGCTCATGATCCTGCTGTCTGCCCCCATGACGTACTTGCTTTTCCAACAGTCCAAGAAAGTAGCCGGACAGTGACCGAACAATCCCCCTCAAGGCTTCCGTCACCCCGCGTAGCGGCTTCGGTGGCTCCCACCACCAACACGCACCTGGACATCGCCGAGGTCACCAAGAACTTTGGATCCCAGGCCGTGCTGAAGGGCGTGAACCTCTCCGTGGCCAAGGGCGGAACAACCGCCATCGTCGGGCCTTCCGGTTCCGGCAAGACCACTTTGTTGCGCCTCATCGCCGGCTTCGAACACCCGGACACGGGCTCCATCAGCCTCAACGGAAACACGGTAGCCGGGAACGGGATCTGGGTGCCCGCCCACAAGCGGCATGTTGGCTACGTTGCCCAGGACGGCGCGCTCTTCCCGCACCTGACGGTTGGGCAGAACATCGCGTTCGGGCTGGACAAGTCAGCGCTCGACGGCGGCCGCCGCGCCGTGAAGACGCGCGTCCAGGAGTTGCTCGACATGGTTTCCCTCGATGCGGACATGGCCAAGAGGCGGCCCCATCAGCTCTCGGGAGGCCAGCAGCAACGGGTGGCACTCGCCCGCGCCCTGGCCCGCGAACCGCAACTCATGCTGCTCGACGAGCCCTTCTCCGCGCTCGACGCCGGCCTCCGCGTGGCCACCCGGCGGGCCGTGGCGAAGGTCCTGAACGAAGCCGGAGTGACCACCATTTTAGTGACGCACGATCAAGCCGAGGCCCTGTCCTTCGCGGATCAAGTGGCGATCATGCGCGGCGGAAAGCTGGCGCAGATCGGCAATCCCTTCGTTGTGTACACGCGTCCTGCAGATCGGGCAACGGCCGAATTCCTCGGTGATGCCGTCATCCTGGACGCGTGGATGGAAGGCTCCTTGGCCACGTGTTCCCTGGGCGGCATACCCGTACGCCGTCCCCCGGCGCAGGGCCTCGTGCAATTGATGCTCCGCCCGGAACAGATCCGGATCGCTCCCGACGGTCCCATCCGCGGAGTGGTTGTCGATACCGACTACTTCGGCCCCGAGACTACGGTGCGGATCAAGCTCGCGCCGCGCGTTCCCGCCGAAGGTGCAGCCCGGACCTACCCGGGCGGCGGCGAAGTCATCACCATCCGCCACTGGAACGCTTCCATCACGAGGCCCGGCACGGAACTGTGCCTCCGCGTGGTGGGCGAAGGCGTGGCGTTCCCTGTGGAGGGTTAGGCAATCCGCCTGATGCCGACGCCGCCATGGGACCCGATGGATGCCTTCACCTGATCACGAATTCCCCGATGATGGTCTTACCGTCGGACTCGTAAACAGGTACGGGAAATGACTTTCCGCGTCGGGCCTCTTGCCAGGCGAGTGCATCCTCCGGGCTCTTGAAAGTCTTCATGGCCGCCGTCCCGTCGGCTTCGTCGAGGTCCGTTTTGTAGGCGTACCCGGACTGACCATTGCTTGCCATCACGGCAACAAGGTCAGGACTGCCGTTCTGGTTCTCAGCACCGAACGTATTCCCGCCAAGGTTCACGCCCCACGCTGTTGCTTCCCGCTTAATGTATTTGGCTGTGAGGCGCCAACTGTTTGCCGGATCTGTCTTGATCGTCACGCTGCGTTGGCCGGGAAGGAGCTTGATCGTGTAGCCGGACCAGCTGTCGCTTGTTCCGACGTCGGGGGCCGCGCAAGTGCTGCTTGCTCCGTCTTGGTATTCAAATCTTCCCGGCGTCAGGCAGGTTAGTTCCAGCCCAACTGCATTGGCTCCGACCGGTGGAACGCCAAGTGTCACGGATGCCGTTCCGGTGTGCGTTTCGGTCACGGCAGGGGCGAGCGTGGTGATGCGGTCGCCGCCGGGAATTGTGAGGAATCCGGCGGCCGCAGCACCGACGCCGCCCAGGACTCCTGCGCCAGCCAACGCGACTCCCCCGATCCACAGCCGCCGCGTTCGTTTCCGCGAGCGAACGGGGGATGCAGTCTGCACTCGGCAAACCAGTTCTGCACGCAATGCTTTGCTGAACGTCTCGTCCAGAGGGAGTCCGTTCATCGTTTGCCTCCTTCAAAGGCTGGAATGGATTTCGCATCAACTGGTCCGGTGATCGCACTTTTCATCCGCTGACGCGCCCGGTGCATCCGAACTTTGGCGGTCCCAGGAGTCATTTTCAGGATCCCTGCAGCGGCAACAACCGAATACCCCTCGAAAATCACCAGACTGACCAGTTGCAAATCGACTTTGCCGAGCGTTCCCAAGGCTTTGGCTGCATCCCCGGAGATGGTCTTCTGCAAGTACGCCGACTCACTGGACTCAGCGGGCTCCGGTGTTCGCTCGATTGACGCCAAGAGCTTTCGGTACCGAGCGGTAGATCTCGCCGTGTTCCTGGCCGCGTTGGTAGTGGTCACAAGCAGCCATGGAAGAACTGAACCATCGACGATGCGCACCCGGTGCCTCTTCCGCCACAATTCCAGGAACGCTGCGGCAAGAACGTCTTCAGCATCGTGACGGTCGGCGGTCAGCCGATAGGCGTGACGGAAGACTCTCTCACGGTATCGGTCGAACAATTTCCCAAAAGCGTCGCCGTTGCCCTGTAGGCTTTCCGCCCAGAGCGCCCGCTCATCAGATTCAACGTTCCCCATGCACTGTATTGTCCGCGACGGGCCAAAAGGTTACGTCGAACAGTGAGATTTCGGGAAAGCGGCCTGCTACGGATTCATTGGAACTGACGTGCCGACGATTGCGCACCGCATCGCGGGCGTGCTAGCGTTGCGGCGATCGTGATCTATCAGCAGGAGGTGAGTCCCATGAACGCAGTGTCCGCAATGGGTGCTCCCCTGCAGTCCACGATCGCGCGACTGACTTAGTCGCCACCGGGAGCGCCAAACAGGCAATTCGCGAAAGGCGACTCCCATGAACACAACACCTTTTTTACCTTTGCACTCCCGCAAGCGGGCGCTGGTCCTCGGCGGCGGCGGATCGACAGGCAACGCCTGGCTGATCGGCGTCATGGCCGGCCTCATTGATGCCGGGCTCGATGTGACCGACGCCGACCTGACCATCGGCACCTCGGCCGGATCGACGGCCGCGGCGCAGATTGCTGGAGCGACCCCAACCGAGCTATTCGCCAACATCCTTGACGCTGTCCCACAGCAACGGTCCCTTCCGGTCGGGTCCGGACCGGGACCCGCACCGGCCAGGCCGGTGATGAACCATCTGGAGCGGATCAACAAGATCATCGCCAATGCCCAGAACGCGGCCGACATGCGCCGGCGACTGGGCGCGGCGGCGCTCGAGATGGATGCGGCGTCGGATGGCTCCTGGTCAACACAATGGCGCAGTACCGTCGCCACCCGGCTACCCAACCAGCACTGGCCGGAACGAACGGTGCTCATCACGGCGGTCGATGCCCGTACCGGAGAATCGGTCACGTTCGACCGCCATAGCGGGGTCGACTTGGTGGACGCCATCGCAGCCAGCTGTTCCAGCGGCTTGCCATACAGGATCGGAGACAAGCGGTACCTCGACGGCGGTTACCGCTCCAACGCCGAGAACGCCGATCTGGCAGCCGGATACGGACGGGTTCTGGTGCTCTCCCCCTTCGGTGGCAGATCATTGCAACCGCTGGAGTGGGGCACGCATCTGGCGACGCAGGTCGACGAACTACGCGCACGCGGCAGCCGAGTCGAAACGATCTTCCCGGACAGCAACGCTGAGCACATGTTCGGCGCCAATGCCATGGATCTGTCGCGGCGCCCGCCCGCGGCCCAGGCGGGTTACGAGCAAGGCAGAGCCCTTGCCGGGCAGCTCGCCGAGTTCTGGAGCTGAGTCTCCGGGGGGTTACTGACTCCGGGACAGGCATAGCCTTATGGCATGACCGCAAGCTACAGATACGACGTGAAGATCCTGCATCTTCTCGTGTCATCCGGCCACGCCTACTTCGGCCGCGCACGCGATGGTGCCGCCGAGGTGCCCACCACGGATGCCGAGCAGGTCGACGTCGTAAGCGGCAAGGGCATCGTCGGTGACCGGTTCTTCGGCAAGGCCGCGCACATGGACGCCGCAGTCACCTTGATAGCCATCGAGTCTCTCGAAGCGATGGCCGCTGAGTTAGGCGTCGCACCCTTTGACCCGCTCCTCACGCGCCGGAATGTAGTCCTCCGGGGAGCCCATCTGGCTCCCCTACTTGGCGAAGAGTTCGCTCTGGAATCCCGTGGCGTCCTTGTGCGGTTCCGGGGCGGACGGCCTGCCCACCCTTGCGCTTGGATGGACCAGGTCCTGGCTCCGGGCGCGCACGCGGCCATGCGAGGCCGGGGCGGCGTGCGCTGCCAACCGCTTTCGTATGGCACTCTGCATCGTGGCCCAGCTGTGTTAATTAGCCCTGTACCGCTTGATCCCGAGAAGGCCGGCGAGGCCACGCTTCTCCGGGCTTCACGGCTTCCGTAGGCCGATTCCTACAACTGCCGGGGTTCCGCGTCGGATGGAGCGATCGATGCGTTGGCTTGATCGGCCAAAGAGCCCTGCCTACGACTCGCCAAGAGGAACGGCACCGCGATCAACTCGATGACGCCGCTGATCGCCAATGAGGCGGAGTAGCCGTACACATCGGCGGCCCGGCCCAGCAGCGGCTGCACCACCACTCCACCGCTTGATCCCATCAGCGAGTCGAAGCTAAGCACGGTTGCCCGCTGCTTCGACGGGATCATGTCGTTCACGTAGGCCTGCCGTACCGGTGTGGCCGCCGAGTCGACCATGGCCCAGAACGTCAACAAGGCAAGGGCCACCCAGAAAACACCCGTGAACCCGAGCACCACCAGAATCGATGCGCTCACCACTCCACTCAGAATCAACACCGTAGTGCGTTTGCGAACGAGGCGCCGGATACGCGGTGCAAGCCACCCGCCCAACACCTGCGCTCCGGCCACGATGGCCGCGGCCAGCCCGGCCACGGAGTACGCGTGCCGGTCGCCGAAGAGCTGAAGCAAGTACGGCTGCAGGGCATAGAACACGTAGATCCCGACGCCGGCGCTGAACGGCGCTGCCAGCATCACGTACCGTACAGGTGGATTTTTCAAACCGTTCTCGATCGAGGCGTCGAGGACGGCACGGGTCGCCTTGAGTGGATGGGCAGAGCGTTCGGGAGTGAACCCGACGTCGCGCATGAGCAAGAAGGCCACGACGAACATCGCGAGGAGCACGCCCACGCGAATCAGGAACGGCACTCCCAGGTTGGTGGCCTGCGCGATCACCCCGCCAGCCACTGAGCCCGCAAGCATGGCGGCACCCGACACCATCTGTCCGCGCCCGAGCACCGTCTCCAAGCCGCCCTCATATCCAGTGAAGCGCAACGCGTCGACGAGCCAGGCCTCCACGGCACCCGAGAAGAAGGTGAAGCCCAGACCGAGCAATACCGATACCACGGCCCACCACCAGAACGGGGCGGAAAGCTGCCAGAGCAGAAAGTAGAGGTAGGTGGATCCGGCCAGTGTCACAGTGCCAAGAAGGAACGAAACGCGGCGTCCCCAACCATCGGCCACCACTCCAGTCGGCACTTCGAAGACCACCATGCCGGCCGTGAAGAAGGCGTTCGCTGCAAAGGCCTCGAGGTTGCTGAGTCCCGCATCCAGCAGGAAGAGGGTATTGATCCCCCAAATGAACGAGGCCGCAAGGGTATTGCCAAGGGTCAACGTGAGAAAGATGCTTTGAATCTTTCTGGCGGCGGGGTTCATCAAGGTGCTGTCCCCGCCAGGACGAGGGGGAACCACGAGGCCATTCTCGTCTGCTTCGGCGACGCACGCCAGAGCTGGGCGGGAGCGGTCCGCTATGAAAAAGTTCTGCAGATTTCCGGGCCATTCGGCGGGCAGGTGCTCTTTTACCTATTAATGTCAGACCCCTCTGGAATGCTTTGGTTATGGCCGGGAACCGGGGAACACAGCTGATCGGAGCGGGCGCGCCGTCGGGCGGCGCGGTTCCGGATGCTGCCGTGCCGGGCGTCCGAGTGCAGGACCTGATCGACGCCGTGAGATCGCTTCACCCAAGCCTCACGAACAGCATGGAACCGGCCGACCTGATAGACCAGTTGCGTGCCCTGGAGGATCTGAAGTCCGCGGCCGCGGCCGCGCAGGCCCGGATTGCTGCCGCGTTCGATGCCGCCCAACGCAGCGCCGACGCGGCGGCGGGTGTACCGGCCGAGGAACAGGGACGCGGGGTCGGAGCCCAGATTGCGTTGGCCCGGCGGGAATCCCCGGCCCCCGGCTCCACGGCCTCGCCAAAGCCCTCATGAGCGAAATGCCGCACACCCTCGCCGCCCTCGAATCGGGACGGTTGAGCGAATGGCGGGCCACGTTGCTGGTGAAGGAAACAGCCTGCCTGTCCGCCGAGGACCGCTGCGCCGTGGACGAGGAGTTGGCCGCCGACACCGGAGTCTTCGACGGCGCCGGGGACAAGGCCATCATCGCCGCGGCCCGGGCCGCGGCGTACCGGCGGGACCCGCGCTCGGTCACGCAGCGGGCCAGCCACGCGGCGGCGGAACGGCACGTGAGCCTGCGCCCGGCACCGGACACCATGACCTACCTGACCGCCCTGCTCCCGGTCGCCCAAGGCGTGGCCGTGCACGCGGCCCTGACCCGGCACGCCGACTCGCTGCGCTCTTCCGGGGAGACCCGGTCCCGGGGCCAGATCATGGCCGACACCCTGGTCGAACGCACCACCGGCACCCCCGCAGGCATCACCGGGGTGGAAGTCCAGCTCGTCATGACCGACCGGACACTGTTCCAAGGCGATGCCGAACCGGCCCGGCTGCCCGGCTACGGCATCGTCCCGGCCGGCTGGGCGAGGACCCTCCTCAACGACAACACCGGCAACACCAAACCCGGCCAGGACCAGGATCTCAAGCTCTGGCTCCGTCGGCTCTACACCGCCCCCGGGACCGGGGACCTCGTCGCCGCCGATTCGAGGGCGCGGCTCTTCCCGGCAGGCATGCGGCGCTTCATCCGGGCCCGCGACGACACCTGCCGCACCCCCTACTGCGACGCGCCCATCCGGCACTTCGACCACATCATCCCCTGGCACGACGGCGGCACCACGAGCCTGGCCAACGGGGCGGGCCTGTGCGAAGCCTGCAACCACACCAAAGAACTCAACGGCTGGACAACACAAACCCGGTCAGCAAAAACACGCCCCGGGACACGGCATGCCCTCGACATCCGCACCCCCACCGGACATACCTACCGATCGACAGCGCCGCCCCTGCCAGGAACCCACGAGCCGGAAATTCAACCTGCGCGTTCCAGGCACCACCGGCGCAGGCTACGACACCACGCCAAAGCGCTCAAATACGCCCGCGTCACCAACCTGCAGGCCGCCTAAGAAGGCAAAGCCGAGCCTGGCGCCGTGTCATCTGGCGCCGTGTCATTCGGAGCCGTGTCCTTCCGAGCCGTGTCCTTCCGGGCAAGCGGCAGCGTGATCCTCATGACCGTTCCCCTCGGACCACTGCGCTCAACCTCCACAGTGCCGCGGGCCCCGGTGATGATTTCACGGACCAACGCCAATCCGATTCCGAAGCTGCGCTGGCCAGGTGCGCCCTCGGGGCTGTGTGTCCTCACGAAGCGGTCGAAGATCCGGGTCTGGTCAACTCCCTTGATCCCGGTCCCGGAATCAGAGACGGTGACCACCGCGCGGTTACCGAGCACCGCCGTCGTGATCCCCACTTGGCCACCAGCGGGGGTGTGCGCCAGCGCATTGTCGGCCAGGGCAAGGAGGGCACGGCGGAAGCCATTGCTGTCAATGAGCGCGAAGGGGCGGTCCTTTTCCGTCAGGGCGACGCGGACGTTTTTCTCTCCCGCGAGCTGTTGCAAGCTCTCGACGACGGCGCCCGCCACCTTGGCGAGATCGCTCGGCTCTGCGGCGGCGTCCGGGGGCGAGCCGGTGGCCGCGACAAGCAATTCGTTGACGATGCCGGTGAGGGTCGCAGTGTCGTTGCGGATGCGGGCGAGTGCTTCCCCGGTTCTGGAGTCCGCGGGGGCATCGCGCTGGGCGAGCTGGACGCGTGCATCCAGGATGGCCAGGGGTGTGCGCAGTTCGTGGCTGGCGTCCTGCACGAAGCGTCGCTGCAGTGCGAGCGCTTCGCCCAGGGGCCGGATGGCACTCCGCGCGCTGAGCCAGCCGATGGCCCCGGCAAGGAGGATCCCCCCAGTGCCGGCAACGATCATGGCCTTCAGGAGGTCCTTTGTGTCCAGGTACGCGTACGCGGAGTCGGTTTCGCCTGGTCCAGGCAGCGTTGGATGCTGTGCCTGGTTGAAGAGGTAGATCGCGGCGGCCGCCAGCAGGCAAAGAACCAAAATCGCGCATGCCGCGCTGATCCGTACCGCGATCTTCAGCGAGGCTTTGCGGAGCGTCGCCTGGTCCGGGTTTTCAGTCATGGGAATTGTTCTCAGTCATGGGGGTCGCCGATCTGGTATCCGAGGCCGTGGACCGTCCGGATCACCGTTTTGGAGATCTTACGGCGCAGGTGGTGGACGTAGGTGTCGATCACGCCCGGCTGGTCCGTGGGGTGGAACAAGGTGCTGATGAGGTCTTCACGGGTGAAGACACGTTCGGGTTCGCCGGCCAAGGTTTCGAGGAGCCCGGCTTCCTTCGCCGTCAGGGTGACCACGGAACCGTACACCGAGCGCATGGAGCGGGCAGCGGCGTCGAGCTCCCAATCCCCGATTCCCAGAGTCGTGGGCGGCTGGGCGTATGTCCTGGTCAGCGCTCGCAAGCGGGCGGCCAACTCCATGGCGTCGAACGGTTTGCTCATGTAGTCGTTAGCCCCCGCGTCGAGGCCCCGGATCTTCTCATCGGTGGCACCGAGCGCCGTCAGGATGAGGATCGGGGTGGCGATCCCCTTGGCCCGAAGGGCTTTGATCAAGGCGATGCCGTCCATGATGGGCAGCCCCCGGTCAATGACCATCGCATCCCAACTCCGGGTCAAGCCGACGTGGAGGCCATCACGCCCATTGACAGCCAGGTGAACGGTGAAGTCCGGCTCCAGGAGTTCGCTGATGAGCGGTCCCAGGGCGGCGTCGTCTTCGACCAGGAGGAGGGACGGCCGCTCAGCTGTTGTCATGCTGTCTATTCTTCCCCGGCGTGCCCGTTCGTGGCGCCCACCTTGGCCTTGCGCCGTTTTTTGAGGAACTCGACTCCCCACGGCAAGACGGAGACCAAAACCATGATCACGGCGATGGCGTCAATGTTGTTCGCGATGAACTCGTAGTGTCCCAACCAGGAGCCCAGGAGCGTCACGGAGGTTCCCCAAATGACGGCGCCGGCGATGTTCCACAGGGTGAAGGATTTGTAGTTGTAGCGGGCGATGCCTGCGCTCAACGGGGCAAATGTCCGCACGATGGGGACAAAGCGGGCCAGGACGATCGCGGGGCCGCCGCGGCGCTTGAAGAATTCCTCGGCCGTATCCAGGTGCGCGGTCTTCAGGACCCTGGCATCGTCCTTGAACCAGCGCCGCCCGAACTTGCGCCCGAGCATGTAGCCGATCTGGTCTCCGGCGATTGCGGCGGCGGAAACGACGGCGATCAACACCGGCAATTCGAGCTGCAGTTGCTGGTGAAGCAGGCCGGTAGTGAATAGCAAAGAGTCCCCGGGCAGGAACGGGAAAAGGAGACCGGATTCGATGAAGACGATCAACGCCACGACGCCCAGCGCCGCGGGACCCAAGCCCTGAAGGAGAGTGGTGGGATCAAGGAATGCGGGCATGGCAGAAAGTACGTGCATGGGGTCCTCCTCAGGATCCGTGTGCTTGGGTTGCGGCCGTGTCCGAGGCGGTTGCTTCTGACGAGGTTGCTTCTGACGCAACGCCAAATGGCAGCCGCCCGATGACTCGCGGTGCGTACCGGTTCCAGAGCCCGGCCAAAACGATGACTATGGCGGTGGTGGCCAGGAACGACGCCACAACGTCGCTGGGGTAGTGGACTCCGATATAGATCCGGGACCACGCCACCACCACGGCCAGGACGGCGCCGGCCCACGCGGTGATGACGCCCCATCGTGTGCCCCTGACCAGGAAGTACAAGGCGAAGGCGAGCGCTACGGCGAAGGCGGTGTGGCCGCTAGGAAAACTGTTGGAACCCGTTTCCGGGGCCAGGGGGTCGAAAAGAAGCGCAGGATTGGGCCGGTGGCGGGCAACGATAAGTTTGAACACCTCGCTGGCAACCCAGCCCGAACATGCGAAGAGCACAAACATGACCGCCCGTACGAAGGACTTCCGAACCAGGAAAACGAACAAGCCGATCACCAGGACAATGCACACTCCGGCTACCGGGGCGAAGAGGAAGTTCAGCGCCATGGCCACGGTGGTCAGTGCGCCCACGTGATGGCGGCTGAGTTCCTGGTCAACTCCGAATTCGCTGGTGGTCACGCCTGCTACCGACTGCACGCTGAAGCCAATGGCAAGGACTGCCGCGGCGAGCACAATGCCCCACAGGAGCCAATACCGAGGCTGTGGAAGCAACGGCACACCGTGACCGACGACGGCGGAAGTGCGGACTTCCGCGGAAGTGTTCTGCTTGGCGCGCGATGACATGAAATCTCCAGTTCGGGTGTGGAGGCCGTTGTGAGGCCTGCTTCCACTCTCGCGGGCGGCACTTAAGAAGCTCTTAAGAACTCCTGCTCAGAGCCCCTCTCCCCTTGACCCGCAAGTGGATGAGCCCCAGAGTTTAGGAACCTACTGTCCGCCAATCAAAGGATCTGGGATGTCCGAATTTGCGATCTCGAAAGACGGTACCCGCATCGGGTATGACCAATACGGCGAGGGACCTGCCGTGATCCTGGTCGGCGGCGCGATGCAATTCAGGGGCTTCGACCCCAACACCGTGGAAATGGCCAAGCTCCTGGCCGCCAAGGGGTTCACGGTCCTCAACTACGACAGGCGCGGCCGCGGGGAAAGCGTCGAGGCCCCGTCATTCAGCCTGAAGGACAACATCGACGATCTCGCCACGCTCATCGACATCGCAGGCGGCAAGGCTGCGCTCTTCGGGAGCTCTTCCGGTGGCTCGATCTCCCTGGCAGCGGCCGCAGCAGGACTACCCGTCACGAAGCTGGCCCTGTGGGAGACTCCCCTGAGCGATGAACTCGGCGCCGGCGGGGCTGAATTCTTCGCAGGGCTCCAGGAACGGATCGCATCCGGCGACAAGGCCAGCACCATCGAGTACTACATGAAGGACATGCCGCCGGAGTGGCTGGCCGGCGCCAAGAACAGCCCAGGATGGCCCACCATGCTCGAAATGGGCCCCAGCCTTTCAGCCGACGCCGAATCCCTCGCGTGGACCCAGTCCGCGCCACGCCCCCAGCTATGGTCCGGCATCACCCAACCCACCCTTGCGATCGTCGGCGAGCAAACCATCCCGATCATGCCGAAAGCGGCCGACTCCATCGTGGCCAATATCCCGAGTGCCCGGAAAGCCACCATTCCGGGCGCCAACCACGGCTGGGAACCCGGAGTCATGGCTGACGCACTCGCTGAATTCCTCGCCGAGTAATACGGCACACGCTTCCACTATGGAACTAGCCGCGATCGCCGTCGAACTTTACACACTGGTTCCCTCGGCCTTCACGGCGGCCCGCACCGAGCGGGCCAAGGAAGCCAAGTCCGCGGGGCACGCCGAACTGGCGAAACAGATCGCCCAGTTGCCCAAGCCTTCGACGGCGGCGTGGGCCGTCAACATGCTCGTCCGGCACGGCACCAAGGAATTCGCGGGCGTCTTGGAGCTGGGGGCATCGCTCGGGAGCGCCCAGGAGCAGCAGGATCACGAGCGTCTCCGCACGCTCGGCCAACAGCGCCCGCGCGTCCTGGGCGCCGCCGTCGAGCAGGCCCGGGCAGTGGCGGAAGGTCTGGGCGTCAAGGTCAGTGGCGCCGCCGCGATGGAGATCGAGGCCACATTGAGGGCCGCCATGACCGATCCCGGCGCTGCGGCCGCGCTCCGCAGCGGGCAGCTGGTGCGTTCGCTCGCCACGAACGGATTGGAACCCGTGGACCTCACGGGCGCGGTGGCGATTTCCGGCGCACTTCCCGCGGCGGGTACCACCAACGAAGAGCCCGACGACGGCGGCCGGCAGCGCGGGCGGGCAGACTCGGAGGGTGCACGCGCCGACTCGGAGCGCGAACGCGAGAAGGCACAAACCGCGCTGGTGGAGGCTGAGCGCAACGCGGACAAGGCTGACCTGGAACTCGCCCAGGCCGAGCGCGAAAAGTCCGAGGCCGTGGGCCGGAGCGAGCACCTCGCCGTCCAAGTCAAAGCTGCCAAAGACAAGCTGGCTGGGTTGCAGCAGGAGCTCGCTTCGACGGAGTGGGCGATCACCCTGGCCGAGCGGAACCGCAAACTGGCAGCCCGGCTAGCCGCCCGGGAACGCCGGAGCGCGGAAACGGCGCGGGCCCGCTTGGAGGGATTGTCCTAGAACGGGGCGTGGCATCAACGTCCGGTATACCGGACATTCCGCCGCCTATTCTAGGAGAATGTACAGTCAATCCGTGCGGCCCAAGGCACCGGCTGCGGCCCAGGTGCTGGCGGTTCTCAGATACGTCGCAGGCCAGGCCGGCCCGGTCAGCGCGTCCATCATTGCGCGCGATGTTGGCTTGCCCCGGTCAACCACGTATCAGCTCATTACCTCCCTGATCGATGACGGCTTTTTGGTTCACCTTCCCGAGGAGCGCAAGTATGCCTTGGGAGTGACCGCCCATGAGTTGGGGACAGGGTATTCGCGGCAAGCTCCGATCCAGCGGATTGCCCGGTTCCCCCTGTCCCGGCTCGTCGCCCGGACCCGGCGAACTGCCCATCTTGCCGTGATGCACGGGCGCGACGTCGTTTACGTGATCGAGGAGCGGGCTCCGCGGCAAAGCCCCCTTGTCACAGACACCGGGGTCCGGCTTCCGGCCCACCTGACGGCCAGCGGCAGGGCGATGATGGCCCAGATGGATCCCGCCCAGGTGGCTGCGCTTTTCCCTGGACCGGAGGCGTTCGCCGAGCGCCACAGCAAAGGCCCGCAGTCCTTGCCCGCCTTGCAGGATCTCTTGGCGCGGGCACGGTCGCTCGGATACGCGTGGGAGCAGGACGAAGTCACGGAGGGATTTTCCTCTGTTGCCGTCGCCGTCCTCGACCGGCAGCGCTATCCGGTGGCAAGCGTGACGTTGACGGTGTCGAACCGGGCGTTTCCCGGCGGAGGCACCCGGCACCGGGCCAAGGACGCCGAGACCGCCGAGGAACGGGCGGTCCGCATTGAAGACGTCGCCCGGGAGTGGATTCCTGACGTGACCAGATGCGCCAGGGAGATTTCCCGCAGGCTGGGCACCCAGGCCTGATCCCGACGTCGTTTCATACGTGGCGCAGGAGACGCGCGCTCACATATATGGCCAAATGCCAGGACGCTCGCTCACATGATGTGAGCGAGCGTCCGAAGGGGAACGGCGCAAAGGCTAAACTGCTGCGGCGTTCGGCACTGAGCCGACCACTGGAGCTACTACCTCCGAGCCGGGTTGAGTCGGGTAGACCATCTCGGCCGGAGCGTTGGAGTTTCTCTTCGCCAGCGGGTAGAACACGATTGCCGTGACCACGAGGCCTACGAGCCAGGAGATATCCGCCCCGCCCAGAAGGTCGGTCATCGGTCCGGTGTAGAGGGTCTGCGCCAGGAACGGGATCTGGACGACGATGCCGATCGCGTAGCTGAATAGCGCGGTCTTGTTCCAACGTCCATAGCGCCCGTTCAGGTCGTAGAGGGCCGGAATGTCCACCTTTTCCTTGGAAACCAGATAGTAGTCCACCAGGTTAATGGAGCTCCAGGGGATGAATACCATCAGCAGGAGAAGAACGAAGTTCTTGAAGTTGGCGATGAAGTCGGGGGAGGCGAGGACCGCGATGAGTACCGAGAGTCCGATAAAGCCGATCACATAGGCGAACCGGGTCCATGACGCCACCGCGGACCTGCGGGTGAACGCCGTGACCGAGGTAAGCATGGTCATGTAGCCGCCATAGGCGTTCAGTGTGTTGACGGTCAGTTTTCCGGTCACGATGACCAGGTAGATGACCACCGCTATCAGTCCGCCGCCGCTCAGATTCCCGAGGAAAGCGACTTGGCCGTCCAGGAACCGTGCGCCTTTGGGCAATGCGAGGGCAGCGAAGAGCGCGCCGAGAGTCATGGACCACTGGGAACCAATCACCGTGCCGAAGTACGCCGACAAGAAGGTCTTGCGTGTTGGGGTGTTGGAAGGCAGGTACCGGGAGTAGTCGGCCACGTACGGACCGTACGTCAGCTGCCATCCGGCGCCAAGCGAAATGGCGAGCAGGAAGGTGGGGAACTCGAAACCGCCGGCTCCCAAGAGTGCGCCGACGTCCTGGCTGGTCAACAACCGGATGCCCAGGTAGGTGAAGCCGAGGATACCCACGACGGTCGCAATGCGGCCCAACATGTGGATGTACTTGTAGCCCAGGGTCGCCACGATGATGGTCAGCACCCCGAAGACGATCATGCCGACGGCAGGGGTGCCCGTGTGGAGGATGAGGCTGATTGCCTGTCCGGAGAGGACAGTACCGGTTGCGGCGAAGCCGAGGTACATCACGACCACCAGTACCAAGGGAATCACCGCCCCGAAGATTCCGAACTGCGCCCGGCTGGAAATCATCTGCGGCAAGCCGAGCTTCGGCCCTTGGGCCGCGTGGAGCGCCATGACTGCGCCGCCCAAGAGGTTTCCAACCAGGAGGCCGATGATCGCCCACAGCGCGTCCGCGCCGAACAGTACTGCCAAGGCGCCGTCGACAATGGCCGTAATCTGCATGTTCGCCCCGAACCAGAGCGTGAACTGCTGGCCAGGCGAACCATGGCGTTCATTTTCCGGGACAAAGTCAATGGAACGACGCTCAACGCGCGGCCCACCCGTTCCCGCTTTTCCTGTGGCCTGCATGCCTAATCCTCACTTTGACAACCGAAGTCCGATGTCCCCAACTGAGAATCAATCAGAGCACGCAAAGTGACAGTGATCACGAAAAGGCGTCCATCTTTAGTCCGATATCCCGGACGATAGGGCAAGAGCTGTCGTTTACCCCTTTTTGTCCCTCTTAGCGCCGTCGCCGCCCGCCAGGCCCATGAACATCGTCTTGTGCAACACGTCCACATGCCGCCGCGACACCTCCACCGCGCCGCGATCGTCGCCGGCCCGCAGGGCATTCACGAGCGCAATGTGGTCCCTATTGGACTCATGGAGAAACTCGATCGGGTACGGGATGAAGTAGGCGTAGAGCTCCGCCAATGCCTCGTTGTAGACATCGACCGCCGGGCCCAAGCCCGAGGACGCCGCGAGCAACCGGTGAAACTGCTCGTCGGCCTGGTGATACTCGGACCAATTGGTTGATCCCGCCATTTCGCGGGTAAGCCGCTCCAGCTCATCAAGTTGCGCTGCCGTGACATTGACCGCGGCGAAGTGGGTGACCGCGCATTCGAACAGCAGCCGACGGTCCACAAGCCGGTTCACTGCAAGGGATTCGGCGGGCGACGCAGCGAGCTGCTCGAGCACGTTCTGCGGCGGCTCGTCAGCGACAAAGGTTCCGCCGCCACGTCCACGACGGCGGACAACGACGCCCTGATCAGCCAGGCTCGCCAGGGCCCTGCGAGCGGTGATCGGGCTGACCGATAGGCCCAGCGCGACGTCTTGCTGGTCGGGCAGCCTCTCCCCCGGCTGAAGCAGCCCCAAGGATATCGCCATGCCGATCCGCAGCCGCACGGCGTCGATTGCGCTCCTGCGGTCGATTCCGAGCAAAGGGGCAGCATCGATGGGTGAGTCGCCGGTGGTGTCGTCGAGCTGACGGGTCATATCCGCTACTTTACGGGGCAAAATCCACCTTCCTTTTATTTGATCATTATGATCTAATATGAGGCGAGTCACAACGACAACGTGGAGAAACCAGTGCAACGCATCCTTCCCCTCATCGCCGCCCAAGCGTCACCCCGGCTGATCGGCGAGCCCACCGAGACCTTCGCAGCCGAGGTCGCCGCCGCCGTCGCGATCCAACCGCACAGCAAGCTCGTGGTCTTCCCGGAGCTGCACCTTTTCGGGGACTCCAACCCGGACCTGCAGCGTACGGAAGTCCTGCAGGACTCAGCCGAGCCGCTGGACGGTCCGCGCGTCAAGGAACTGCGGCAACTCGCAGCGGACCTGGGTATCTGGCTGGTTCCAGGCAGCGTCTGCGAACGCGGTCCCGAAGGGCAATTGTTCAATACCCAGTTGGTCCTCTCCCCGGAAGGTGACCTTGCCGGCTACTACCGCAAGGTCTTCCCTTGGCGCCCCTTTGAGCCCTACGATCCCGGCGATCGATTCACGACCGTTGACCTGAAAGGGATCGGCAGGGTCGGCCTGAACATTTGCTACGACGCGTGGTTCCCCGAGGTAACCCGCCAGCTGGCGTGGATGGGCGCCGAAGTCATCCTCAATGTCGTCAAGACCACGACGCCGGATCGCAAGCAAGAACTGGTCCTGGCCAAGGCAAATGCCATTGTGAACCAAGTCTTCATGGTCAGCGTCAACTGCGCGGGTCCCACCGGCAAGGGCCTCAGCCTGATCGTCGACCCCGAGGGGAACACCATAGCGGAGGCCGACGACGACGCCCCCACCCATCTCGCCGCGGAACTGGATCTCACCGCCGTCGAGCATGTCCGCACCCACGGGACCGAAAACCTCAACCGTCCCTGGTCCCAATTCCGCCCCGGCGAGCCGCCCATCGAGCTGCCCGTCTACCAAGGCCGCATCGACCCAACCACGTGGACCCCTCGGTCCTCCAACTCGTAAGGAACCACCGGTGACTACGCAACCGAGCCTCACGCGCGCCCTGAAACTGCCCTCGCTGGTCCTGTTCGGGCTGGCTTACCTGACCCCGCTCATCGTCCTGGCGATCTTCGGCGTGATCGCCGAAACCACGGGCGGCGCATCGCCGTCGGCCTATCTCGTGGCGATGGTCGCGATGCTCTTCACCGCGCAGAGCTACGGACGGATGGCTGTTGCCTATCCGATGGCCGGCTCCGCGTACACCTATATCCGGCGCTCCATCGATTCCCGGATCGGATTCCTGGCCGGTTGGGCTGTCCTGCTGGACTACCTGTTCCTGCCGATGGTCATCTGGCTCATCGGGGGTTCCTACCTCACGGCGCAGTTCCCCGACATTCCCATCGGGGTCTGGATCGTCGCGTTCATCGCCATCACCACGCTGCTCAACGTGGTTGGCGTCAAGGTGGCGGACAAGGCCAACTACCTCCTGATGGCTTTTCAGCTGCTGGTGATAGTCCTGTTCGTTGCCCTGTCCGTGGGAACCTTGGTCTCAACCTCCGGCGCGAGCGCCCTGATCAGCACCGCTCCGTTCTTCAACGACACGTCGAGCTTCGACAAGATCACCGCCGGCGCCGCCATAGCCGCGTACTCGTTCCTCGGCTTTGACGCCGTGTCCACCCTCACCGAGGAGACCATCGAGCCGAAGAAGACCGTCCCGAAGGCGATCATGCTCGTGGCACTCATCGGCGGTGCGATCTTCGTTGTCGTGTCCTACACGACCCAGCTGATCCACCCCGGCGGGGTGTTCGACGATTCGGCGTCGGCGGCGTCGGACATTGCCTTGAAGATCGGTGGGCAATTCTTCGGCGCAGTTTTCCTCGCGGGACTCGTGGTGTCCCAGTTTGCTTCCGGGCTCGCGGCACAGGCCAGCGCCTCGCGCCTCGCGCCTGCTCTACGCCATGGGCCGGGATTCAGTCCTGCCGAAGAAGGTCTTCGGCGCGCTGAACAAGTCCTTCCACACGCCGGTGTTCAACCTGGTCATCACCGGGGCGGTGGGACTCATCGCCATGTTCCTGGACGTTGCCACCTCGACGTCGTTCATCAACTTCGGCGCCTTTACGGCCTTCACACTCGTCAACATCTCGGTCATTGCCTACTACCCGCGCCAACGACGCTCGGGGCAACGGCTCAGCGTATTGTTCTACGTGGTCATGCCGGCGGTGGGCGCGATCATCGACGGTTTCCTGCTCTCCCAGCTGGACTCGAAGGCCATCACGCTGGGGCTGATCTGGCTCTGCGTCGGCGTCGTGGTGCTGGGCATCATCACCAAGGGGTTCCGGAAGGCACCACCGGAAATGGTGATGGAGGAAAAAGAAGCCGCCCTGGTATGACGACAGATCACAGTGTTTCCCGGAACACTGAGAAATGAGGACTGCATGCGCATCACCCTGGCCCAGATCGATTCCGGCACTGACGTCCGCCGTAACCTCGACCTCATGGCGGATTACTGTGCACGGGCCGCCCGCGAGGGCTCTGACCTCATTGTGTTCCCGGAGTACTCGACGTATGAGAAAAGCCGGGTGGACCGGAGCTTCGTGGACATGGCCGAACCCCTTGACGGCCCGGTGGCTGCCAAGCTCCAGGCGACGGCTGCACGTTACGGGATCGCCGTCGTCGCGGGCCTCCTGGAAGCATCCGGTGAGCGGAATCGGGCCTTCAACACCTTGGTGGCCATCGATCCGGACGCTTCGCGCCTTGCCAGCTACCGGAAGATCCACCTCTTTGACTGCCAAGGATTCCGCGAATCGGATTACATCAAAGCCGCGCCTGAGCCCGTGCCTGTCACCTTTTCCTGCGGCGGCATGACTTTCGGGTTGATGACCTGCTACGACCTGCGCTTCCCCGAGTTGGTGCGCATCCTGGCCGATGCCGGGGCCGAGGTGCTCCTCGTCTGCTCGTCTTGGGTCCCAGGCACTGCAAAGACCGAGCAATGGGCCACGCTGGCCAAGGCCCGGGCAATAGAGAACGGCGTGTACGTGGCGGCGGTCTCCCAGACTCCGCCGGTGTCCATCGGCTACAGCATGCTCATTGATCCCCTCGGGACTGTCCTGCATATGCTCGGCACGGAGCCGGCCACCGCGACGCTGGACCTTTCACCGGATGCCGTCCGGGCAGCCCGGGACCAGTTCCCCACCTGGCGGCACCACCGGCTCGTCTAGGAATCTCGCGACCTCTTCTAGGCCGCCCAACTCTGTGCTAAACCAAAGTCAAGATGCACCCACGCATCGAAGGAGAAACGCCATGAGCACTACGACGGACAAAGGATCGGGCCGCGGACTGGAGGTCCGGTCGATTGACTACGTTCCGCTGAACGAGCGGCACGGCAAAGTCTCACACATCGGGCCGTTGTGGTTCGTCAGCAACGCCCAGATCGCCACTCTGGCCGTAGGGTTGATCAGCATCACCACCGGCGGCAACCTGATCTGGTCGCTGCTCGCGATCGCCATCGGGGTGCTCGTCGGCACGCTGTTCATGGCCGCGCACTCTTCGCAGGGCCCCCAACTCGGCCTGCCACAAATGATCCAGTCCCGGCCGCAATTCGGCTACATCGGCGCCCTGTTGGTTTGGCTCTTCGCCTACCTCCAGTACGCGGGCTTCAACATCTTCAACACCATCCTGGCCGGCCAAGCCATCCAGGAATCGGTCAACGTCGGGTCCCAAAACCTGTGGTTCTGGGTAGTCACCATTATTGCCGTCGTCATCGCTTTGTTCGGCTACGACCTCATCCACGCCTTTGAGCGCTACCTGACCTACCTGACCATCATCATGCTCGCGCTGCTCACCATTGCAGCCGTAAAGCTGGCCATTCCCGCCGGCGCATACAACCTGGCCGACTTCCATCTGGTGCCGTTCCTGGGCCAGCTGGGGGTCGCTGCCGGATACCAGATTTCCTGGGCCATCTACGTCTCGGACTACTCCCGCTACCTACCGCCGTCCAGCGGACGGGGCACCTTCCGGTGGACGTTCTGGGGCAGTGCCCTCGGCGGTATTTGGGTGATGTTCCTCGGCGCCTACATTGGCGCCGCAGCCGGGGAAAACTTCGAAACCATCGGCTCAATCAAATCCACGGCCGACCAGCTCTTCGGCGGATTCGGTGGCATCGCCTTGTTCGTCGCCGCCTTGGGCTTGCTTTCCGTGACTGCCCTGAACATGTACGGCGGTTCGCTCACCCTCATATCGTCCATCGACAGCGTGCGACAGATCCGGCCGACCCTGAGGCTCCGGATCATCACGATCTCCATCACCGCTCTCATTTCCGTGGTCCTGGCGAACCTTGCTTCGTCCGACTTCCTGGCCAACTTCAACGACTTCCTGCTGCTGGTGCTGTACTTCTTCATTCCGTGGACGGCGGTCAACCTCACTGACTACTTCATCGTCCGCAAGGGCCACTACGCCATCGCAGAGATCTTCAAGCCGGACGGGATCTACGGACGCTGGGGCTGGCCTGGCATTATCTCCTACCTCGTCGGCTTTGTGCTGATGATCCCCTTCTTCTCCGCCGGTAAGCTCTTCGTCGGGTTCATAGCCCACGCCCTTGACGGCGCCGATATCTCGCTGTTTATTGGACTCCCCGTCTCCGCTGGGCTGTACTGGCTGATGACCCGGCGTATCGACGTCGAGGCAGAGACCCGCTTGGCCAAGGCAGAGGCCGAGGCCTTGGAGGCGGCCGCGCACGAACACATCCTGCCGTAGCTCCGTTCTCGACGGAGGTCAGGCAGTGGCAATGACCGTGGACGTCGCCAGAACGTTGCCGGACTTGTCCAAAGCCTCGACGGCGGCCCTCGGCGCGGCCGCCACCGCCGTCGACGTTTCAAAGCCCCGACGCGGAACCGTCACCGCTTCGGACATGGACCCGGGACCGGTTCCGGTGAGGAACCTCCACTTGGCAACCTCGGTTGCGCCGTTCCAGCTGGTGTAGAGCTGCATTGTGGACCCGTTGCCGGGCACCGCGGCCAGGTCGGGGACGGTGTCCGGCCGGCCTGTCCACGGCGAGCGGTAGGTGCGGTAAGAGGCATCGCCCAGTCCGGTCGCCTCGAATACCGCTTTCCCATCGGGAGTGAATTCTGTGGCCGCGGGGTCCGCTCCCCAGCCCACCAGGACATGCCCGCTATCAAGGAACTGCAGGTTCCCTTCGGCGTCGCCCCGGTGGCCGCCCCGGCTGAACTCCTGCTTGACGACGGCGGTGCGCGCCTTTTCGTCGACGGCGAGGAGCAGCCCCCGGGATGTCCCGGTGGTGCCTTGGTTGTAATGGTTGTCGAACATGCTGATGATGCCGTTGGGCCGGCGTCGAACATCATGCTGCCAAGCGAAGACGGATTCCGGAGTCATCGAGAAGTCGCTGCGCTTCCCGCCCAGGCGCCAACGGATCTTTCCGTCCGAACGGCCAATCAAGTAGGCGGTGTGCGTGTGGCGGGATGAAACGAGGAGCGCGTCCCCGCTCTCGTCCACGGAATTGAGGTGGAAAGGATCGAACGCTTTCGTGGCGTCGGAACCGTCGGCCTTGGGGTTGTCGGACGGGCGCAGATAGGACTCAGTCAGGTCAATGTGGTCCGAGGCCGTCCAGTCGAAGAGGACCTTGGCGGAACGGATGTTGATTTCCTGGACGTGGCAGTCAAACATGTAGCCCTGCGCGGGTCCACCCACCGACGTCAGGTCGTGCCGGACGGTCGGGTAGGAGATCATCAACGCCGTCCCGGCGGGGGTAATGGTGAACTCGTGCAGATCCGCTTGCAGCCCGTTGCCCGTGTTGACTTCGGCCACGGTGCGGTAGTGGACGTCCTTGATGACGCCCTTTCCTGCACCATGGCCACCCGTTCCAATTCCAGTCCAATAAGTCAGTACTGCTTGGCCTTCGAAGGCTTGCACGCGAAGGTCCGTCACGCCGGAACCTGTGGGTTCCATCCATATCGGTTCTCCGTGGTTGTCCATGATCAGCCCGTTGGTGCCGTGGCCCATCGGTCCCACGAACAGGAGGCCTGCGCCCGTCGGCCCGGTAGCCCAACTGGCAACGCGGGCAGCGGTCAAAGCAGTTGAAACGAAGCTGCGGATCGCAGGGGCGGAAGCCGTGCCGCTCGCCGACGGCGAGGGTGACGCCACCGGCGTCGGAGAAGCTGCGCTGACCGGGGCCGTTCCCCCGGGCAACACGCCTGCCTTGGCGATCCCGAGTCCGGCTAGCAATCCGGCCCCTGCCATTCCCGCCCCGCTTAGGAACCTACGCCGGCTCACCCCGAAGCGGGATTCGCGGTGTTCCCGTTCGCCACTCCCAGACTCCGTATGCTGCTCCACCCCCTCAGGATAGAACCGGAACACAGTGCGGGAACCGGACAAAAGCTGCAAGTTTGCTGTAAGAGGGCGGGGCGGGAACTCGGTGTGTGGTGCGGGCCGTCCCGGCGTCACGCGGAGCAGGTTTTTGTTGCCACTCATCGGCCGCGAGCTGAAGATTCCGGGGTTTAGGCGGAGTCGCAGTGCCAAGAAGTTGCCTCGCGTGACGCGTTCAACTCTGGCTGGCTTTGGCGTGCGCGGCCTCGTAGTCCTGGTCGCTGACGGGTTCAAGCCACGTGGCGCTCTCCCCGTTGTCGTGCTCCACCAAAGCAAGGTGGCACATCATGTTGTCTTGGGTGGCGCCGTGCCAGTGTTCCTCGCCGGGCGGCGTGTGGACCGTGTCTCCTGCGCGCATGAGGATCACACTCCCGTCCCGGCTAGCAACGAATCCGACCCCGTCGGTGCAGTGCAGGGTCTGGCCAAGGGGGTGGGAATGCCAGTTCGTACGGGCGCCGGGGGTGAAGCGGACTATCGCCGCCACGAGACGCGAGGGGGCCTCGCCGTTGTGGAGGGAGTTGAGGTAGACATCTCCCGTGAACCTCTCCGTTGGGGCTTTGGTCGTGGGGGTAGGGGGTACGAGCTTCATCGTGTTCCTTTCGCTAAACGGGACTGATTCAAGAAAACCAGTCCCCGCGTCCGCGTGGGAGTGCCTGTTATACCAGGTACTGCCAGTGCCTGTTTCAGAAGCCTTGGGCTTCTTGGATGGTGATGGCGATTTTCCCCCGCACTTTGCCGGCGTCGAAATAGCGCATGGCGTCCGGAACCTGCTCCAACGGATAGCTGCGGTCGACAGTCGGGGTGAGGGTTCCGCCGTCGATGAGCCCGGCAAGATATTCGAGGTCTGCAGCGCCTTGCGTCGCCATGACCATGGCGAACCGCTGACTGATGAACGGAGACAGCGCCAGGGCCCTGAATTGCCGGTCGATACTACCCGTCCAGGAGCCGCCTTCTTCGCCGCCGGTGATAACGGCCGTGCCGGTAGGGGTGAGAGCCCGGCGGAGGCGAGCCAGCGCGGGGTTTCCGGCGATATCCAGGATCAGATCATAGTGTTCAGTGCCGTCGGCGAAGTCCTGCTTGGTGTAGTCGAGGACGTGGTCGGCGCCGAGCGAGCGCACCAGGTCCATTTTGGCTGTACTGCAAACGCCGGTGACCTCGGCCCCGGCTGCTTTGGCGAGCTGAACAGCGTAACTGCCTACTCCGCCCGAGGCGCCAAGGATCAGCACCTTCTGTCCCGGCGCTACCTGGCCCGCGGCGCGAAGAGCCTGCAGCGCAGTGCAAGCGGAAACCGGGACCACGGAGGCCTGTTCGAAACTGATGTTCGCCGGTTTGAGCGCGAGCTGGCTTTCGCGGGCCGTCGCGTATTCGGCAAAAGTGCCCTTCCCGACCCCGAAGACGGGGTCCCCGACGGCGAACCGGGTCACTGCTGCTCCGACCGCCATGACCGTGCCGGCAAGGTCCAGCCCGGGGACAGGGTTTTTCGGGGCGCGGATGCCGAAGGCCAGGCGTAGCGTGTAGGGCAGGCCCCGGGTCACATGCCAGGTCCCCCGGTCCAGGCCTGCAGCATGGACCCGAACCAGCACCTCGTTTTCGGCAATCTTCGGTTTGGGGATCTGCGCAATGTGCAGGACGTCGGCGGAGCCGTAAGCCTCCTGCACGATGGCCCGCATCGTGCAGGACGCATACGGCTGCGCCGCGGGCGAGCCGCCCAAAATCGGAGTCTCCGCAGCATGCTGACCAGCGGTCATGGCCGTTCCTTTCCAGTCAATGGGGTGCATAGCTTTTCGTACGCCGTACTAAAAGAGGTTATCGTACAATGTACTAAACCGCTAGAGTCCAAGGAGTCCCGATGCCGGACACTGCACAGCCCCTCCCCCGGCGGCGCCTTCCGCTGAGCCGCGAAAGGGTGCTCGGCTGCGCTGTGGATCTCGCCGACGAGTCCGGAATCGCAGCGCTGACCATCCGCTCGCTCGCCCAAAGCATGGGAACCAAGCCCATGTCGCTCTACTACTACGTGGCCAATAAGGATGAGATTCTGGATGGCATCGTGGACATGGTCTTCAGCGAAATCGAACTTCCCTCCCCTGCGGGCGACTGGCGGGAGGAAATGTACCGACGGGCCCACGCGGTGCGCAGCGCGCTCAAACGCCATCCCTGGGCGGTCGGGCTGCTGGAAAGCCGTTCATCCCCGGGCGAAGCCAACCTGCGCCACCACGAAGCGACGCTGGCGACTTTGAGGGCAGCAGGCTTTTCCGTTCAGATGACAGCCCATGCCTACGCCCTGCTCGACAGTTACATCTACGGATTCGCGCTACAGGAAGCCGCCCTGCCTTTTGACGGCCGGGACACCGCCGCTGAGATCACAGCGCCGATCGTTGAACGCTTTTCGACCGGGCAATACCCCCACATGATGGAGCTCGCCACTGAACACGTCCTCAAGCCCGGCTACGATTTCGGGGACGAATTCGACTTCGGGCTAAACCTCATCCTCGACGGCCTCAGCCGGTCGATGAGGTGAGCTAGAGATGCCCGGCGAATCCGAAACCACACCCGGTCCCGGACCGCGTTCTTGGGACACGCGCTGTTGTGTGGTCGGCGGTGGGCCGGCCGGCATGATGCTTGGCTATCTGCTGGCCCGCGCCGGAGTCGAGGTGACAGTGCTGGAGAAGCACGCCGACTTCTTCCGTGACTTCCGGGGCGACACCATCCATCCGGCGACCACCGACGTACTGGCCGAACTGGGTTTATTGGAAGAGTTTCTGCGCCTGCCGCACACAGAGATACCGGAACTACGTCTCGGCATTGACGGACAGACCTTCGGGCTAGTGGACTTCCGGCGCCTGCCCACCCGGTGCAAGTTCATGGCGTTCATGCCGCAGTGGGACTTCCTGAACTTTCTGGCCAGCCAGGCCAGGCAATACCCCGCCTTCCGACTGGAAATGAGTACCGAAGCAACCGGCTTGCTCCGCCGCGGCGAGCAGGTGATCGGCGTACGGGCGCGCACGCCCCAAGGCGATGTGGAGATCCGCGCGGATCTCACGGTCGCGTGCGACGGCCGGTTCTCCGTGATCCGGGAACACACGGACCTGCCTATTCGGGAGTTCGCGATGCCGATCGACGTGCTGTGGTTCCGCGTGCCACGCAGCCAGGATGCGCCGCCGACCCTGGGCTACCTCGGCGGCGGCCAGATCGTGCTCGCCATCGACCGCGGCGACTACTGGCAGTGCGGCACGATCATCGGGAAAGGAACACTCACGCAGGTTCAGGCCGCGGGTCTGGCCGCTTTCCGAGAGCGGGCGGCACATGCCGCACCATTCCTGGCCTCCGGTCTGGCCGCGCTGACCGACTGGGACCAGATCAAGCTGCTCTCGGTGCGCTCCAACCGGCTGCGCCGCTGGTACCAGCCCGGCCTGTTGTGCATCGGCGACGCCGCGCACGCCATGTCACCGGCCGGCGCCGCCGGGGTGAATTACGCCATCGCCGATGCCGTCGCCACGGCCAATCTCCTCGTAGTACCACTGCGCACGGGCACCATCGCCGGCGCCGACCTCCAGCGACTGCAACGACGACGCGAACCCGCGGTACGTCTCGCACAAGCCTTGCAGCGACAGCAGACCCGCCAACTCGCTCGCCTCGCCCAAACAAACCCACCCATCCAACTCATGCGGCTCATCAGCCACATGCCACCGATCAAACGCCTCCTGGGCCGCATCGTCGGCCTCGGCTTCCGCCGCGAACACATCCACAGCCCTCATCACGCGAACCACCGGTAATCCAACCGTGGATCCCCGTTCCGCGGAGACCTATGAAACCACGGGGGTGGATGTGACGTGGGTGACAAGAGTGGTGATTGGTGCGAAGCTTGTCGCGCCGAGTTGACTGTTCTGTCAAGTCGGATCTTGTTGATCCTCAGGGAGGTTTCGTGAAGAAGATTCTTAGCGTTTCCGGGACGTTGTTGCTATTGCTGAGTGCGGTCTCAGCCACGGCGCCGGCGGCAGTTGCCCAACCATCTCCGTCCGCCAATTGGCATGCGCAGCGTGTCTGCGGCGATGTCCCGAGCGGCATTGCGTCGTGTTTTGCCCTCAAATACGTCGATGATTCAGCGGCCAAGGCGCTGGCGCAAGGAGGACAAGCCAAGCCCGCTTCGAGCACGCCGCCCGCCACTGGCAAGACCCCTGCGGATATACAGAGCGCCTACAACATCACAGGCCTGAAGTCCGGCGGCCGAACCGTCGCAATCGTAGATGCGTATGGGTATCCGAACCTTGAACGCGATCTCGGCGTTTACCGCTCACAGTTCGGCCTTCCGGCATGCACGGTCAGCAACGGCTGCCTCACCATCAAGGACCAAAACGGCGGCAGCAAGCTTCCCAGGTTCAATTCCGGATGGGCCGACGAAACCGCCCTCGACGTCGACGCCGTCTCGGCAGCGTGCCCGGACTGCAAGATCCTCGTGGTTCAGGCGACAACAGCCAGCATCAGCGATCTTGGTACAGCCGTGGCAACGGCCGCCAAACAACCAGGCGTCGCTGCGATCTCCAACAGCTACGGCGGCGGAGATTCCGCAGACTCCAGCTACGGCGCGTACTACAACCACCCCGGCATCGCCGTGACAGCGTCAACCGGTGACAACGGGTACTCCGGCTCGTCCTACCCCGCTTCCTCGAGTTACGTCACCGCAGTCGGCGGCACATCGTTGGTCAAGAACACCAGTACCCGCGGATGGGGCGAGTCCGCCTGGTCCGGCTCGGGATCCGGATGCTCAAGTGTCAATGCCGCGTTGCCGGCTGCTGCCACCTTCGGCACGGCGTGCGGCAAGCGCGCCTCGGCAGACGTCGCCGCCGTCGCAGATCCGCAGACCGGATTGGCAGTGTATGCGCCGAGTAGCAGTACCAGCTCGTCATGGGCACAGTATGGAGGCACGAGCCTGTCCTCACCCCTGATCGCTGCCATGTATGCGCTTTCCGGAGACTCCGGCGGCTCCGCAGCGCTGGCCAACTCTCTCCCGTACACAAACTCCGGGAAATTCAATGACGTCGCCTCGGGTTCAACGGGCACGTGCTCCACGAGCCCGTGGTGCCTTTCCGGCACCGGATGGGACGGACCCACGGGCGTCGGCACTCCGAACGGGGTCGGCGGACTCTAAAAACGCAGTAATTGCCTGAAGGGTGGCCGGCGTCCAAGGATGCCGGCCACTCTTGTGTCTGTGAACGGGCAGCGTCACGCCGAGCAGACTTTCAGCGCCCCCAACAGACGGCAAGCCCGGGATTCCGGGGTTCCGGAGGCGTCGCAGCGCCAAAAAAGTGCGTGGCGTGACGCGACCCGGGTTCGGCGCAGCCCGGAATGCTAGTGCTTCAGGTTCGTCAGCTCCTGCAGGACCTCATCCGACGTCGTGATGATGCGGGCGTTCGCCTGGAAGCCGCGCTGGGCCACGATCAGGTTGGTGAATTCCTGGGAGAGGTCCACATTGGACATTTCGAGGGCTCCAGCAGTCAAGGTACCGAGTCCGGCGTCGCCCGGTGCTCCCAACTGGGCCGTGCCGGAGTTGGCGGTGGCCACGTATGTCGAGCTACCGGATTTCTCGAGGCCGCCGGGGTTGGTGAAGCGGGCAAGGGCCACGCGTGCCAGAACCTGTTTGCTGCCGTTGCTGAACGAGCCGATGAGTGAGCCGTCGCCGCCGAGGGTGAAGGACTCCAGTTTGCCTGCCTCGGATCCGTTCTGGCTGCCGACCGTGAGTGTGCTCATGGCGGCGAAGCCGGTAACAGTGGACATGTCCACCGTGATACCGCCGACGGTCATGGCACCGCCCGAGGTCAGCGCACCGTTCGTGAACGTGAGCGTCGAGTTGCCCGTGGCGCCGTTGGAGTCTGCCCCGGCCACATCCCAGCCGCCCGCAGCGCGGCTGAACGTCAGGGTCAGGCTGCGCGCGGCGCCGTCGGCGTCGTAGACCTTGACCTGGCGCTCGACGCTGGTCCCGACGGCCGCATCGGACGGGAGGTTGCCGTCCAGCGACGCCTTGGTGGTGGCAACGGCGGCCGACGTCGTATTGGGCGAGAGGGCGATCGGGCCAACGGGGCCTCCCAAGTTCACGGCCCCGTTTGCGGCGGACCAGCCCTGCAGGATGCCTCCGTCGGGGCTCACGAGACGGCCCGCCGCGTCCATGTCGAAGGCGCCGGCGCGGGTGTAGAGCTGCTGGCCGGCCTTGCTGGTGACGAAGAAGCCGTCGCCGGAGATCATCATGTCAGTGGCTCGACCGGTGTTCTGCGATGAACCCTGGCTGAAGTTGGTGCTGACTCCCGCCACGCGCACCCCGAGGCCGATCTGTGCGGGGTTGGTGCCACCGGTTTCGGCCTGCGGGGCGCCGGCGCCCTGGGTCATCTGCGAGAGCGTGTCCTGGAACTGGGTGGAGGAAGCCTTGAAGCCGGCCGTATTCACGTTGGCGATGTTGTTTCCCGTGACGTCCAGCATGGCCTGGTGGGCACGGAGGCCAGAGATTCCGGAGTACAGCGAACGAAGCATGGTGTTGCCTTTCTTCGGGTGGTTCAGGGGAGGAGAGTCAGGCGGTGGGCGAAGCGGTGGGCGAATTGGCGGCCGTCATCCCGCTGATGGAGTCGAGCGGAACGTTCACTCCTCCGACCGCCACAGTGGGGGTTCCGGCCGCAAAGGAAACCGAGCTCGCGACGCCCGATCCCTTTGTCCCGTCCGCGAGCGCGTAGCTGACGTTGTGCCCGATGATTTGTGCCGCGGCGCTGCGCATCTGGAGCGAAAAACTCTCCTTGGCGTCTGCGGTGAGTTCCGTCATTTTCTCCATCATGGACAGCTGGACGGTCTGGCTCATCATCTGGTTCGTGTCCATGGGGGCGCTCGGGTCCTGGTTTTTCAGCTGTGTCACCAGCAGGGACATGAACATGCTCGAGTCCATGGTCTGCGCGGGCTTGGCCGCGGTGGCTCCAGCCGTGGTTCCGGGCTGGACTCCGCTGCTTGCCGCGATGGCTTGGATGGTCACTATTGGCTCTCCTTCATCAAACGAGAATGTCCAGGCTGCTGGTAATACTTCGGGGAGGTACAACGGCGGTCCGCGCCAGGCGAAGCGACTCGCCGTCGCTGCCCCGTGGGAAAGCAGGGCTTTCCGCCGGGCGCCGGTCCCGGGGGTCCGAGCCGCCCGCACCGGAATCGGCCGGAGCGTTGTGCTCGGACAGGTCGAGGCTGGCACCGAAGCCCGATTCCCCGAGTCCGCGCCGCAGTTCCGGCAGGATGCTGCGCACTGCCTCACGGCCGGCTTCTCCGGGGGCGAACAATTCGATCCGAACCCAAGCGCCCTCGATATGCGCCCGGACAGTCAGTGGACCGAGGTCCTCCGGCGACAGCTTCAAGGTCATCACGTGCGCGCCGGGCGCCGCGGATGCAAGCGAGAACAGCGGCACGGACACTTGGGGCAGCAGCTTCGCCGGGTCCGCCAAGGGCGTGGGCGTTGCGATGCCAGGAGGGGCTGCAGAAGGGGCTCGCTGGAGGGGCGACGCTGGCTGCACCAGCACCGGAATTCCGGCGTGAATCCCCGCGGGAAGCCCAGATGCCGGGGCGGCCGGGCCGTCCTGCCCGAGGACCCGCTGCGGGTCCTGTTGCACGGCGGGTTTCCCGGTGGGAAGGACGACGGCGGTCCCGGACTCGCGCGGCTGCGCTGCGGTCACGTTGACCGCTGGTTCGAGGCCAACGGGCAGCTTGCTGGTGGGCCGGGTGCCCGGCAGGGCGGAGGGCAGTGGGCTGGCGGGCACGGTGCCAGCCGGCTGTGGGCTGGCGGGCAGAGCGGAGGCCGGCTGCGGGCTAGTGGGAGGTGAGCTATTGGGAAGTGGGCTGGCCGGGAACGGACCAGCTTGGGTGGGGCTTTGACCAAGGCTCCCGAGTGGCAGCGCTGCCGGCACAGCATCGCCTACCCCCGATCCAGCCGGCGTCGCGTGAGTGCTGCCCGCAGGCATCCCAACGACGAGACTTGCTGTTTCCGAGATGCCTGCAATCGTTTTGGCCGGGGCCGTACCGTCAACGACACCGTCTTTGACCGGCACAGCGATGCCCGGCCGGCTCGCCTGCGGAGCTGCGGTTCCGACTGCTACTCCGGCGGCCGCAAGTCCACCCGCAACAGCGGCGACACCTGCAAGAGCAGCCGCATCAACCGCACCAGGCGAACCAGGCGAACCAGGCGTATCAACCGTGTCCTTGGCGACCTTCGACCCTTCTGGTTTGGCGACCGAGGCGACCGTCCCGGGACCGCCGTTGGCAGGCTTTCCCTGAGCGCCGCCGTCGGGCGCTTGCTGTGCGGTCCCGTCCGAGGTCTTCGCGTCGGATGCCAACACGCCGCTCATCACGGCATCAAAACCGGCGGCAGCGCCAGACTGCGGTAAGGGCGCAGAGCCGGCAATTACCGGACGCGGGCCAGCCGCACCGGCTGAAGGCAACTGCATCATGAGCCTCCCGCGGGGACAATGCGGCGGATGGCGGTCAAGTTGGACTGCTGCTCCCATGCATCGCGGATCTGGATGGTCTGGCCGGGGACGGGTGCGTCGATCGCTTTGCCGTTGCCGAGGTAGATGGAGATGTGTTCGCCGCCGAAACTGACCAGCAGGTCACCGGGCTTGGCCTGCGCCAGGGAGGCCACGGGAGTGCCTTGCCGCATCTGGTCGCTGACGACGCGTGGCAGCTCAACGCCGAGATCCTTGAAGACGCGCTGCACAAAGCCGGAGCAATCCATGCCCACCGCCGGGTTCGTGCCGCCCCAGACGTAGGGGACGCCCACGTATTTCTTAGCGTCAGCCACCACGGCGTCGCCCGTGACAGCGCCGGTAGCAGTGCCCGTACCAGCACCCGAAAGCGCGCCCACGCCCAAAGATGAAGCGAGCTGGCTCACGTCCGGCGTCGTCGAGCCCCCGACGGCGGAGCTCAACGCTTGCGCGAAGGACGCCGCGTCCGTGGAAGAGGCCGTTCCCGCGTCTGTGGAAGCGGTGGCGACCGCGGCAGTGGCCTGCGGACGGACCCCCTGGCTCAGTTGCTGCAACATCGATTCGATGCTCTGGATGCGCCCGATGGCCTCGGTCATGCTCATGAGGTGGCCTTCCGGTGCCACGCGGAGGACGCAATCTCGTCCAGCACGCTTTGTTCGGCGTGCAGCGCGAAAGCCTCGAAGGCGGCGCCGTGGCGGGTTTCGAGCTTCTCGAGTCCTACCGCACGGCGTTTGGCTTCGGTGTATTCCGCGCGGGCTTCTGCGGCTTCAGCCTCCGCACTGGCGGCCAAGGCGTCAAGCTCAGCCAACATGCTTTGCGAGGATGCGCGGGAGGCCGCGATGGCCAGGAGCGACGCGGAGCTGCCGGCATCTCCGGCAGACTCGGCCAGTTCCTCGCGGGCCGTAGCCCGGCGGGATCGCAAGGATGCGCCTCGGGAGTTGGCGCGGGCCAGTCCACTCGCTGCGGCGTCCTGCTGTGTCTGGCGCAGGCGCAGTAGCCCGGCCAGGGAGAATTGACGGTTCACGCGGCTCCTTCGAGGCTTGTTGAGAGCCGGAAGAGTTCCGGCCAGGACTCGCTGTAGGGGGTGGATTCGTCCATGCTTTGCTGCAGGAACCCGTTGATGGCGGCTTCGTGGTCCAGGGCTGCGTCGACCAACGGATTACTGCCACGGTGGTAAGCGCCGACGTCGATCAGGTCCTGGGCGCCGCGCCGCGCGGCGAGGACCCTGCGCAAGGACGCCGCGAGCGCCGTGCGATCGGCGGAATTGACCTTGGAGGCCACGCGGGACACCGAACCAAGGACGTCCACCGAGGGAAAATGCCCCGTGACGGCGAGCTTCCTGTCCAGGACTACGTGTCCGTCAAGGATCGAGCGGGCGGCGTCGGCAATCGGTTCGTTGTGGTCGTCGCCGTCCACCAGCACCGTGTAGATGCCGGTCACGGATCCGGTTTCGGCGGTACCTGCGCGTTCCAGGAGCCGGGCCAACACGGAAAAGGTCGACGGCGGGTAGCCGCGGGTAGCGGGCGGCTCACCGGCGGACAGGCCTATTTCGCGCTGGGCCATGGCCACGCGGGTAAGCGAATCCATCATGAGCACCACGTCCTGGCCAGCCTCGCGGAACGATTCGGCAATCCGGGTGGCCGTGACCGCGGCACGCAGGCGCATGAGGGCTGGCTCATCGGACGTGGCAACAACCACCACGGAACGGGCCAGGCCTTCGGGGCCAAGATCGTCCTCCAGGAACTCGCGCACTTCTCGTCCGCGCTCCCCCACCAAGGCAATCACGGACACTTGGGCATCCGTTCCGCGGGCAATCATGGACAGCAGCGAGGACTTCCCGACGCCCGAGCCGGCGAACAACCCCATGCGCTGCCCGCGGCCAAGAGTGGCCATGGTGTCCAGGACGCGGACCCCGGTCTGGAGCGGGGTGTCCACCCGGGCGCGGTGCATCGCCGACGGGGCTTCGTTGTCCAGAGGGACCATGGGGCTTGCGGGCAACGGGCCTTTGCCGTCGATCGGACGCCCGAGCCCATCCAGTACCCGCCCGAAGAGGCCACGGCCGGTGGGGACCAAGATCGGAGCGCCCTTGGAGCGTGCCGGGTCTCCCGCGGCCACCCCGGTCAGCCGTCCCAGCGGCATGCAGCGCACGGCACCACTGACCGAGGCGACCACTTCGGCGTCGAGCCCGGGTGCCTCGCCAACGGTCACGAGATCGCCCACCGCACAGTCCAACCCGGAGACCTCCAGGCCAAGGCCGAGCACGGACGTCACGGTACCTACGCGCTGCGGTGCCGCGGCGGCGAGGGCTGCGCGGAAACGGCCCGGGTGCGGCCGGAAGTCCGTGTGGTTCATGAGTCGTTCCCCAGCAGGGCTGCCTTGGCCCTGTCCACAGCGGTGCCAAGCCGGGCGTCGAGCCAGCCGTGCGGATATTCCGCAATCGCATCGCCGGGATTCAGTGCGGGATCGGCCTTGAGTTCGACGCCGGCCACGTTCCCGACGTCGACGGCGGCCAGCGCGGCAAGGTCCACCGGGTGGAGGCGCACCGCAGTCACGGTTTCCACTCCGGACACGGCGCCAAGGGCACGGGCCAACGCGGCGCGGGCAGTGTTCCCTCCGTGCTTGAGTTCGTAGCCCAGGACGGCTTCGGTAAGCTCGATCGCGCTGGCCGCCAACACGTCCTGCGCTTCCTCCAATACAGCGCCGCGGCGCTCCCGGGACGCGGCGGTAGCCGCTTCGAGTACGCGGACAGCTTGCGCGACAGCCAGGCGTCCGGCGTCGAGCATCGCGCGGTGTTCGGCGTGGAACTGTTCGCTGAGACGGCGCTGTTCCGCAGCTGCAGCCTGGATCCCGGCGGCGTAACCTGCCGCGTGCCCCTGGGTGAACCCCCGGTCCTCCTTGCACGACCTCGCAGCCGGCTGGATGTCCGGAAAGACCACCCTCTGGAGTTCAGCCTCAGTAGACATAGTCGTCTTCTTCGCCGCGCCGGACAACGATGGCGCCTTCGGCTTCGAGTTCACGGATGGAACGGACAATCTCTGCCCGGGCCTCTTCAACCTGGGAGGCGCGCACGGGCCCGGCGGAAGCCATTTCGGCTTCCAGGATTTCGAGGTTGCGGCCGGACACGTTGGTGCGTACAGCCTCGAGCACCACGGCAGGGGCACCCTTCATGGCGACAGCGAGCACTTCGGCATTGACGCCACGCAGGATCTGCTGGATGTCGCGGCGTTCCAATTTCACGATATCCACGAAGGTCAGCATCCGGGCGCGCACTTCCGTGGCCAGCTCCGGATCGAGCGTTTCCAAGCCTTCCAGCACGGAGCGTTCGGTGTTGATGTCCGAGCGGTTGATGATGTCTACGAGGGGCTGGATGCCGCCGACGATCTCGCTCGACTTCCGTTGCGACATGACCGCCCCGGCGCGAACTTTCAGGGTTTCGGCCACGATGCCCACGGCCTCCGGCGAAGCCATTCCCATCGTGGCGATGCAACGGGCCACCTCGCTCCGCTGCACGTCGCCCAGTCCGGCCATGACCGCGGAAGCCTTCCCCGGCCGCAAATGCGCCAGGATCAGGGCAATGGTCTGCGGCATCTCGCCGTCGATGAGGGCCAGCAGCTGTCCGGAATCCATCATTTCCAGGAATTCGAACGACTTCCCGGCCATGGTCGAGGCGAGGCGGTCCATGAAACCGGCCGCTTTGTCCGCACCGAAGGACGCTTCCAGGAGCCCGACGGCGAATTCCTGGCCGCCGCGGGCCGTGCGGCGGCCGCTGACCGCAAGGTCGTGGAACTCGGTCATGACGTGGTCCGCCACGGTTGAGGAGACGCGGCGCAAGCGGACGATCTCGGCGGCGATGTCCTCGGCCTCGGATTCGGAGAATTGGGTCATGACGGAGGCCGCACTGGCCGGGCTCATCTGCATCAGCACCACGGCCACCTTCTGGGCACCGCTCAACCCGCTTACGTCCAACTCCCCGGCCCTCATACGGACTGCCTTTCATCCATGAGTCCGCGCAGGTAGTCGGCGGTCCGGGCCGGGTTCTCGGCAACCATGGCCTCAATCTGGGCCCGACGCCGCTCGCCGTCGAGAGCCTCGGCGCCTGGTATCGGCAAGCCGGACATCGGTAAGGCCGGAACGGGATGCACAGGCGGCAGTTCGATCGCCGACGTGGCAGGCGGCCCTTCGAGCGCCGGCGTGGAGACGCCTTGCGGCAGCATCTCGTAGTCAAGGCGTTCGCCAAGGTCAACCGGTTCGCGTCGCTGCCTGCGCCGCAGGAGGATCAGCACAAGCACGATCAGCGCTACAACTGCCAGCAGGATGCTGCCCGCCAGGATGAGCGTGTTCATCAAATCCGACTGTTGCTTGGCATCGGCTTGCGCTTTGGCCGCGCCCAATGCCTGGGCCGCCGCGTCTGCGGCCGAGGTACTGAACGGCAGCACTTCAACCGTCACCACGTCGCCGCGGGTAGGATCGACGCCCGCCGCGGAAGTAACGAGAGCCTTGACCGAGTTGACGTTGAGTCCGGCCGCAGCCGACTGGTTGATCGCCACTGAGATGGTCTGGCGTTTCACGGCGCCTTGCGGAATGGTGCGGTCTTCCGTGACCTTGTTGACGGCGTTGTTCTTGGTGGTGTCGCTGGAGTCGAACGTTCCGTTGCCGTTGGTGCCGCCCGGCACGGCGATGTTGTCCGGGCCAAGGACACCGGAGGCGCCGCCGCCGGACCCCGTGTACTTCTCGGTCTTGGTGGTCTCGCTGAGCGGAGCGGCATCCTTGGCCGTGGAGAACGTCTCGCTGCGCTGCTGCGCGGACTCGGCGGTCACGTCGGCCGCGACGGCGACGGTGGCGTTGCCCGGTCCCACTACCCGGTCCAGCACGGCCTTCACCGAATCGGAGGTGCGCTGTTGGTAGTCGGCGGCTTGCTTGGACGAGGAACCCGTGGCTCCCCCACCCACCGTGGAGAGGACGTTGCCTTGGGAATCCACCACGGTCACGTTGGTCGGCTTCAGGTTTTCTATCGCGGCGGACGTCAAGTGCACGATCGCCTGGACCTTATCGGCAGACAGGGTGGTGCCTGGCTGCGTTTCCACGAACACGGATGCAGTGGCGTCGGGAGCCTTGTCCACGAAAACTGTCTTGGCCGGAATGGCCAACTGCACGGCCGCTGTCTTCACGCCGTCCATGGCCTGGATGGTGGTGGCGAGTTCGCCCTCGAGCGCACGCTTGTAAGTCACGGACTGCTGGAACTCGGACGAGGTTACCCCGAGCTTGTCGAGCAGCGAATAGCCCGTGGCCGCGGCCGCAGGAAGGCCCGCCGCGGCGGCTTTCAGCCGTTCGTCGTTAACCTTGTCATCGGGAACCAGGATGGTGGAACCGCCATTGCTGAGCTCATACGGGACATTGTCCTTGCGCAGCTGCTCCACGATTCCGTTGGCATCCGTGTCCTTCAAACCGGAGAACAGCGGCGAGTAGGACGGCTTGCCCAACCATGCTGACAATGCCACTCCGCCGAGCACCAGGACGGCGATGCCGATGATGGCGATGGTGCGCTGCCCGGCGGTGAACCCCTTGAATCCATCGCCCATCTTGCGGAAGAAGGCGGCAATCTGTGGAGGCATCAGGCCTGCATCCTCATGATCTCGTTGAACGCGTCAACACCCTTGTTCCGCACCGTGGAGACAAGCTCGATGGTGATCTGGGCGCGGGTGGCAGCGATTGTCGCCTTGTGGATGTCGTCAAGGTTGCCCGTCACCGCAGACACTGCGAGCTGGTTCGACGTCGATTGCAGGGACTGGAGGTTGTCCACGGCACCGGTCAGCGCGGTCGCAAAGCCATTGCCGTCCGATGTTCCGGTGGCTCCGCTTATGTTGTTTGTGCCTAGGTAGCCGGTGCCGGTGACGCCCTGCACCGAAAGTCCTCCGCCACCTTGAATTGCGCCGATCGGGTCCAAAGCCATCAGGATTTTCCTATCTCAAGCGCTGCCTGGTAAGTCTCACGGGCACGGTCGACCACTTGGGCGTTGGCCTGGTAGCCGCGTTGCGCCACAATCAGGGCACCCATCTGTTCGGCGAGGTCGATGTCCGGGTAACGGACGTAGCCTTGGGCATCGGCAAGCGGATGGTCCGGTTGATACACGAGCCTGCCAGTTGCGCTGCCCTGAGGGGTGCTCTTGACGTACACGCCGTTTCCGTTGCTGCCCTCGGCGGCCTCAATGTAGCGGGCTTGGAACGCCTTGCCGCTGGTGCGCGTGGCGGTATTCATGTTGGCCAGGTTGTCGGAAACGGCGTCGAGCCATTTGCGGTGGACAGTGAGTGCGGAGCCGGCGATCCCGATCGCGTCGAAAGTCATCAGCTGGTCCTCATGGCCGTGCGGAGGGCGGTGAATTGCTCGCCTATGGCCCGGGAGGCGAACTGGTAGCGCAAGACGGTGTCCACGTTCGAGAGGGTCTCGGTGTCCAGGTTCACGTTGTTGCCGTTGAGCTGGGTGGGTTCCTGGGAGGCGGTGACGGTCGGCGCGGTCTGCCCATCTCCGGCGCTCACCGAGGCCGCAAGGGCGTCTTCGAACTGGACCCTTTTGGCGTGGTAGTTCGGCGTGTTGATGTTGGCGATGTTGTTGGCGATGGTGCGCTGGCGCAATGAGAGCCCGTCCAGGGCGCTACCAAGGGCAACAGAAGTCACTGACTCGAACACGACGGCCTGCCTTCGCGAATAGTTTGAAGACGCCGATCCGTGGCCGTGCATCGAGCATCCCTGCTCAACTTCCACCATCGGCAACCGCGGGCCATCCGTTAGCCGATGAGGGGAATGTTTTCGATACTTTCTCGTCAGCCCTGCACGTCGAGAAACAGCGGGCGCGCCGAACTTTGGCTGTCCGGGACGGTGCTGAGGGCGTCCAAGTGGGTGAGTGCATCGTTGCGGACCTTGCCGAGCATGGCCATGGACTCCTGCTGCGCGTCCAGGATCCGGCGTGCCCGGTCCGCCAGCTCTTCAGGAAGTGGTCCGGCGTTCGCAGGCGGATTCCATGGCTCAGCCTCGCCGCCGGAGACGGCCACGGCGATGTTTGCTTCAAGCCGATCCAGGATTTCGGACCATTCCTGGACCGGATCAGCCGACACCAAGAGTGCCGTTCGTCCTTGCCATGCCGGATACCGCGGCCTGGACCGGCAGTTGCGAGGCGGCGTCGTGCCAGCCTTGCCGCAGCGGCTCCAGCAGCGCGATGCATTCCTTGGTCCGGTTGACGTCGCGGTAGATGTTGGCCCCGATCATGGCTTCCATCGCGTACTGATAGATGCTCAGCAGCCCAGGCGCGCCATCCCACACATCGGTCTTCAGGGTAGAGGACAGCTCCGTGACGATCGACTGGGCATGCAGCAGGTTTTCGCTTGCGACACCCCAGTTGGCATTCTCCTGGGCGAACTGGGCGCGGTTCAGGTCCAGGAGCAGCCGGTCATACAGCATCGTGAGAAGCCTGGCCGGCGGGGCCGAAAGGACGGCGTCGTCGTTGTACCGGGAAAGCTGGCTGGCGCGGAGGGCTGTGGAGGTCATGCTTTACGCTCCTTACTTCGTCGAGCTCGAAAGGCCGGCAATCTGGCCTGTGAGCCATGATTGCTGGGCGTTGAGTTGGCCAAGGGCCACTTCCATGGCGTTGTACGTGGTTTGCAGGGTCTGCCGCCTGGTGGCCAAGCGCTGGTCCCAATCGGAGATCTGGCTGCCCAGGTCAGCCACTTCGGATTGTTGCCCCTTGATCAGGGCGGTCACCGAACCAGTGAACGGATCGGTAGCGCTGGTGGCCGCGTCGGACACCCGGGACGCAATGGTCTGGAGCGCTGCCTGCGTCCCGGCCGGATCCGAAGCCAGGGACGATTGGAGCTTGGCCGCGTCAAAAGTGAAGTTTCCATCCCGGGTGACGTTGATTCCGTATTCGGAGGGGGACTTCCCGTTCACGGGCATCGACATGGCTGAGAAGACCTGATCGTTGACCGAGCGGACACTGCTGTTGCCGCTGAAGATCCCGCCGCTGGCCACTGACGCGCCATTAGCGTTCGTCGTCTGGGTCACCGCGCTGTATATGGACACGAAGCCGAGGACGTCATTGACCGCGTTCACCAAATCCCCGGCCTTTTTGGTGATGCCTGCGGAGTCGCTCGCAATGTTCACGGTCACCGGTCCGGCAGTGACGGCGGAGGCCGTCACTGATACGCCGGGAAGCAGATCGGTGAAGGTGTTGGTTCCGGACGTGATTGTCTGTGCTGCCGGAGTGCCTGCGTACATGGTCGCTTTGGCGTCCTGGGCGGCCTTGACGACGGCGGCGGAGGGGTCAGCCATTAGGTCGCTCGCGGTGCCCGCGCTTACCTGTGCTGCCGTGCCCTGGTAGACGCTGAAGGCTCCAGCCGCGCCTGACGTGGCTGCGGTCAGTTGAAGGCGATAGGTTCCGTTGCCTGCCGGGACCTTCACGGCACGGGCCGGGCCGGATGCCGCGTTGATCGCCGTCACGACGTCGTCAAGAGAGGTGGATGCCGGCGTGATCTCGGTCTGTTTCCCCGCGGAGTCGACGAGCGTCAGGTGTGCGGGTGCACCTGATCCGTCGGTGGGCCAGCTGCTCATTGCGGCAGTGACGTCCACTTGGCTCTGGGCAAGCTGGGTGACGGTGACGTCGATGGAGCCCGCCGTCGCGGAGGTGGTCGCCGTCGCAGTGATCGACGGCGCACTCGTGGTGGCGGTGAACAAGTTCAAGGCGTTCACGGCCGAGTCGCCGCTCGCGAGGTCCTTCAGCGATGACAACTTCGAGTTGAGCGACTGAAGCGTCGAAATCATTGTCTGGTCTGACGCAAGCTTCGTCTTCAGTTGTGTCTGCGGTTGCGCTTCCACCGCCATGAGCGAATCAATGATGGAGGTGGTGTTCAAGCCGCTGGCGAGGCCGTCGATCGAGCTTGCCACGTTCGGTCCTTCCGGAGGTATTGGTTTTGTCGGCGGGATCGGGACGCGAATGGCGGCCAGGGGTGTGCTCCCGTCCTGGCCGCCATTCGCTGATTACCGGTCAGCTACCGGAAGGTCTTAGCGCAGGAGCGAGAGAACGCCCTGGCCGGACTGGTTAGCCTGGGCGAGCATTGCCGTGCCGGCCTGGGACATGATGTTGGCCTTGGTGTACTTGACCATTTCCGAAGCCATGTCCGTGTCCGTGATGCGGGACTCGGCTGCCTGCAGGTTTTCGCCGGAGACCTGGAGGGTCTTCGTGGCGTGCTCCAAACGGTTCTGGGTTGCACCCAGGTCCGCACGCTGAGCCGAAACTGCCGCGATGGCGGTGTCAACGGCAGCGATGGTCAGCTGAGCGTTGGCGCTCGTGTCCACCTTGAAGCCTGCGGCACCAGCTGCGCCGGAGAGGCCCGTCGCGCCGGTTCCGACGGCGGTTGCGACGTCACCGAGGTTCACGGCGATCTTGTCGTTGGCGCTGCCGCCGGTGCCGACCTGGATGTTCAGGGCCGCGCCGCTGTTTCCAGCCGCACCCTTGAGCAGGTCGATGCCGTTGAACTGCGTGGACTGCGTGAGACGGTCCAGTTCCTTGCCGAGTGAGTCACCTTCACCCTTGATCGCTGAGCGGGATGCGGCGTTGTTGGTGTCGTTCGAGCCCTGGACAGCGAGGTCACGCATGCGCTGGAGGATCGAATGGACTTCAGTCAGTGCGCCTTCAGTGGTCTGGATGACCGAGATGCCGTCCTGGGCGTTGCGGGCGGCGACTGCCGAGCCGCTGACCTGGGATTTCAGGCCTTCCGAAATTGCCAGGCCTGCTGCGTCGTCAGCTGCACGGTTGATGCGCAGGCCGCTGGAGAGCTTCTCCATGGACTTGGACACGTCGTTCTGCGTGCGGTTGAGGTTGCCGTAAGCGTTGTTCGCCATCAGGTTTGTGTTGATTGCCATGCCCATGATGTATTCCTCCGTGATTGGGTCTGCTGGAACTCCCAGGCCGTCCGTGGCCTGTCACTTCTGGTTATCGGAACAGTGGCCCCGTTTGGTTAGCAAAACGCCGCAGGAAAATTTGCCGCAGGCCACAAGTTCCGCCGCCCGTCGTTTGACTGGACAAAGCGAATAGATCATGCATAAACAGCGCCTAACGCATGGGCGGCGGCAGCCGATAGTTGTTTTCAACGCGGCGAAGGCACAGGGGAAGTGCTTTCCCGCGGCAACGCACCCGAAAAAAGAACCCGGAACTGGAGTTGACCCGACATGGCCATCCATGAACTGTCGGCGCTGCTGTGGCGAGAACGTGAGCTGCTGGATCTGCTGACATTCAAGCTGGAGGAAGAGCAACTGCTCCTCACGGCAGGCAAATCCCGCTGGTTGCCGCATGGCACCCGGGAAGTGGAACAGGTCCTGGGGCACCTGTCCAAGGCCGGGCTTGCAAGGGCGGTGGAAGTGGCGGCGGTGGCAGAGCAATGGGGCTTGCCTGCCGAGTCTTCACTGGGCGAGCTGGCCTCGTCCGCTCCAGAAGAAGCCTGGGCTGATGTCCTGTCCTCGCACCTGAACGCGATGCAGCAACAGACCGCCACCATCAAGGGGCTGCGTGATTCGAACGAGCAGTTCCTTCGCGCCGCCGTCCGTTCCACCCAGGAAACCATGGCGGATCTGAAGCCGACGGCCGGGACCTACGACTCCCACGGGCGGACCGGTTCCCAGGGCAGGACCGCAGACTCAACCCCGTCCCGCCTTTTCGACCAGCAACTCTGACCGAAACTCATCAAACGTAGCCGGACAACCAAAGGCCGCACCCACTCAGGCCCGGATCACCAAAGGACACACAACATTGAGCACATTCGGCGGACTCAATACGGCCTACCTGGGCCTCACCGCAGCGCAACAGGGCATCAACGTTGCCGGACAGAACATCGCCAACGCCGGCACTGACGGGTACACGAGGCAGCGGATCGAGCAATCGGCCGTCGGCGCACCCGCGCGCACGGGTCTCTTCACAGCGGGCGCACAGGCAGGTCAAGGCGTGTCGGTGGACGGGATCGCCCGCCTGGGCAACAGCTTCCTCGATGCCGGGGTGCGCTCCAGCGCGGCCCAGGCCGGTTTCGCCGGCTATCGGTCCACGCAGCTCCAGCAACTCGAAGGCTCCCTGAACGAGCCCGGGCCCGCCGGAATATCGACGGCGCTCCAGACTTTCTGGTCCTCGTGGCAGGGCGTCTCCAACCACCCGGGAGAAGCAGCCCCGGCCGGCGTGCTGCTTCAAGCTGGCACCACCCTCGCCAACACAGTGTCGGCGGGCTACAAGGCCTTGGATTCACAGTGGACGCGGATTCGCGGCGAAACCCAAAGCACCGTCGCCACCCTGAACGATGCCGCCGCCCGCGTGGCCGGTTTCAACGCAACCATCCGTTCCGTCACGGCCTCGGGTGGTTCCGCCAATGAGATCATCGACGCACGTAACAAGGTGACTGAAACCATCGCCTCCCTGGCTGGTGGAACTGTCCGGGACAACGCCGACGGCACGGTGGATGTCTTTGTCGGCGGCAACGCCATCGTCTCGGGTACTTCCCACCGCGACCTCACTTTGAGCGGCCAGGCAAGCATGGGCGCGCCGGGTTCCGCAGTGCAGTTGGGGGGACCGGTGCAGTTGGAATGGGCCGATCGCCCGGGTGTGGCGGTTCCCCTCGACGGCGGAAAGCTCGCCGGCGCGGTCTCGCTTCTTTCCCCGGCGGCGGGAGGCGCGGGAGGCGCCATCTCCGAGGCCGCTGCGTCGTACGACGCCTTCGCCACCAAGCTCATGAATGACGTCAATGCCGTGCACCGCACTGGGCAGTCCACCACCGGCGCCTCAAACCTCGATTTCTTCGCAACCACCCCGGGCGCCCCGGCGGCCCTGTCGCTCAGCATTGTCCCGACGAGCGCCGCGGGAATGGCGACCGGCAGCCCCGGCTCCGGCGCCCTTGACGGCAAGATCGCCGACGCAGTTGCCCAAATCGGCGCCGGACAGGGTTCCCCTGACGCTTTGTGGTCCGGAATCGTCACAGGAATCGGCACGGCGTCCCAGTCCGCACAGCAGCACCAGCAGCTCGCCGACGCGGCGAGCACTGCCGCCGTCGGGCAGCGTTCCTCCGGTGCGTCCGTCAGCCTCGACGAGGAGAACATCAGCCTCCTGAGCAACCAGCACGCATACCAAGCGGCCGCCCGGGCCATGACGGCCGTGGATGAAGCCCTCGACGTCCTGATCAACCACACCGGATTGGTGGGAAGGTAAGCCATGCTGAACCGTGTCACGAACCAAACAATGTCCGCGGCCGCGCAATTGAACCTGCAGGCCGGGCAGGCAAAGCTCGCCGCGCTGCAGGACAAGGCCAGCAACCTCAAGAACATCACGAGGCCCTCCGACGATCCCGCGGCCACAGCGAACCTGCTCGCCACGAAAAGCCAGCTCAGCGCCGTCGCACAGTATTCGAACAACATCAACGACGGCAATGGCTGGCTGACCACCGCCGATTCGGCCCTCGGCCAGGCCACCAACATTCTCAACCGGGTCCGTGACCTCACGGTCCAAGCCGCCAACGGTTCCCTGAACAGCAACGCCAACGAGGCGATCGCCGTCGAAATCGAAGGCCTCAACAAGGACCTCCTCGCCCAGGCGAACACCCAGTACCTGGGCCGGAACGTCTTTGCTGGAAGTTCCGATTCCGCCGGCGCGTTCAGCAACGCGACGCCACCTGTCTTCAACGGAACACCGGGCGGCACCGTGGAACGGCGGATTGACGCAATCCAGACGGTCCGGGTAGACGCCGACGGCGGTGCGATCTTCGGTGACGGCGCCGGTTCGGTTTTCGCTTTGGTGAGCAACGTCGTCGCCGATATCCGCTCGGGTGCTGATGTCAGCGGCCGTTTGGCGGCGATCGGTGACAAGATCAAGTCGGTCGTCAACGGACGCGCCGACGTCGGTGCCAGGCAGACCAAGCTCATGCGCGCCCAGGATTCCGTCGATGGTCTCAAGGCCTCATTCGACGCACAGCGCTCCGGAATTGAAGACGCAGACATCGGAAAGGTCGTCATGGACTTGAAGCTGCAGGAAACCAACTACCAGGTTGCCCTCGCGGTCACCGCCAAGACGCTGCAGCCTACGCTCATGGACTTCCTCAAATGAGCACGGCACAGGCCTCCCGGGAGTTGAGCTTCACCGCGCCCATGCCGGGGCTTGAAGCTTCCGACGGCTTCGCTTTGCGGGGAATCGACGGCGCCCCGGGACTCTACGCGATGGAGTCGGCCAGTCCGCGCATCCGGATGTTCCTGGCCGAGGCCGCCGTTTACGTTCCGGGCTACGCGCCCACGATCCCCCGCTCGACGCTGGAGGATCTCGGGCTGGACCGGGCTGAGCTGGCAACCACCCTGGTAGTGGTCAACCCGACTCCGGAAAAGACCACGGTCAATCTCGCGGCCCCCATCGTGCTGAACCCGGAAACCGGACGCTGCACGCAGCTTCTCCTCGACAGCAAGGAATACCCCCTCCGGGCCGAACTGAGCGCCTAAGCAGCACGCGTTCCCCGACGCTCGCTCACTTTTGGGCCGTTTCCGGCAGACGCTCGCTCAGATGATCTGAGCGGGCGTCTGCCCTTTTGGCCGCATATGTGAGCGAGCGTCCCTTCTTGAGCCGTGGGATCAGGGCTCTTTCAACCTGCCGGCCTCCCGACGCTCGCTCACTTTTGGGCCGTTTCCGGCAGACGCTCGCTCAGATGATCCGCCCCGAACCAAAATTGTTTGGCAATAACACTTGCGCCAAGGCTTCTCCGCGTCCATACTAAATGAACGTCATTCATTTAGTGACTCCCGTCTCATACCCCGCTGACGGCTTCACGGCATCACCCAGCAACAAACCTTCGGCCCATTTAGAAAGAGCCAAGCACATGACTCAATTAACCCGCCCAAGCGCCAGGAAAACCGTGGAGGCCCACGATCCCGCTGGCACCGAACACGGCATCAGCGGCAAAGGACTCAAGACGGGGCAGCTGGGGCTCCTCGCCGTCGTCGTCCTCGGTATTTCCTCGGTGGCACCCGCCTATAGCCTGACCAGTTCCCTCGGCCCGGCGGTCAACGCGGTGGGCCTGCAGTTGCCTGCGATCTTCATCGTCGCCTTCATCCCGATGATCCTCGTGGCGTTCGCCTACAGGGAGCTCAACGCAGACTCCCCGGACAGCGGCACCACCTTCACGTGGGCCACCAAGGCCTTCGGCCCGTTCATCGGCTGGATGGGCGGCTGGGGGCTGCTGGCCGCGAACATTATCGTCCTGTCCAACCTGGCGGGCGTTGCGGTGGACTTCTTCTACCTCTTCCTGGCGCAGGTTTTCGGCAATCCCGATCTTGCCGACCTCACCTCCAACAAGGCCTTGAACATCGCCACGTGCCTGGCCTTCGTGGCACTGGCTGTCTGGGTCAGCTACCGGGGCCTGCACGCCACCAAACTGGTGCAGTATGCCATGGTGGGGTTCCAGGTAGTGGTCCTTGGCGTGTTCATCGTCATGGCCCTCACCCACGCCTCTTCCGGCGACACCCCCACGGCCATCGCCTTCAGCTGGGACTGGTTCGACCCCACGAAGATCAGCAGCTTCGAGCAGTTCGCTGCCGGCATGTCCCTGGCGGTCTTCGTCTACTGGGGCTGGGACGTCTGCTTGACGGTCAATGAAGAGACCAAGGGCGGCAAGGGCACTGCCGGCAAGGCCGGAACCACGACGGCGATCGCCGTCCTGGGACTCTACGTCGCAGTGATCGTCGCAACGATGATGGTTGCGGGCGTTGGCGGCGACGGCATCGGGCTCAACAACCCGGACAACCAGTCCAATATCTTCGCCGCATTGGCTTCCCCGGTGATGGGTCCTTTGGCCATCCTGATGTCCTTGGCCGTACTCGCAGGCACAGCGTCGTCCCTGCAGTCCACCATGGCCTCCCCTGCCCGAAGCCTTCTCGCCATGGGTCACTACGGCGCCCTGCCGCAGAAGTTCTCCACCGTGAGCAAGCGCTTCGGTTCCCCGGGATACGCCACCATCATTGCCGGGGCTATCTCCGGCGGCTTCTACGCCATCATGAAGGTGGTCAGCGAGAACGTCCTCAACGACACCATCCTGGCCCTGGGCTTGATGATCTGCTTCTACTACGGAATGACCGCTTTTGCCTGCGCTTGGTACTTCCGGCACAGCATTTTCAGCAGCGTCCGCAACTTCTTCATGCGCCTGCTCTTCCCGGTGGTCGGCGGCGTGGTGCTGACGCTCGTCTTCATCCAAACGGCGGTGGACAGCTGGTCTCCGGACTTCGGCAGCGGTTCCGAGATCTTCGGCGTCGGCCTCGTTTTCATTATCGGCGTGGGCATCCTGGCCCTCGGAGCGGTGGTCATGGTGATCATGTCCCGCGTCCGGCCCGGCTTCTTCCGCGGCGAAACCCTTCGGAAGGACACGCCGGCCCTCGTGGTACCGGAGTAACCCTCAACATGCCAGAAACCCTGTTCCGGAATCACCCGGAGCAGGGCTTCTGTGCTTGTTGCTTCACCACATGTGGGCGACGTCGATCACCAGCCGCGATCCCGTTCCCGGGCCAGCCAGCGTCAAGACCCTGAAGGGAAGCCGGGCGCGAAGACCAAGGCCAAGGCTGGTGTATCCCTCAAAGCTCCCCGCATAGGCCACTTGCCGGAAGGTTTTGTAGTCCGAGACGGTCGTCAGCTCGTTCTTGTCGGCCGGGTTGTACGTGGCAGCGCCGCCAGAGTTGTACGCAGGGGCATTGACTGTGATCTGCAGGAACGCATTGCCTCTCAGCTCGACCGGAAGGCCCGAACCGTCCTGCAATACTTGTGGAACGTAGCGGATTGAATAGCCGGCAACAGCGCCGTTCAGGTCGATCACCAGGCGGTCATAGCAGGGTTGCTGGCCTGTCCGGACATTGAGCACTTGTGCCTGGGTCAGCGCCGGGTTGGACTTCGCCAACGATCCCCAGACGATTCCGCAATACGGGGCTGCGGATGCTGTCCCTGGAGCCACGAGGCCTAGCCCGGCGGCTACTAGCAAAGCCGCGAACCACGCATGAAACTTTCTCACTTGGGCCCATCCCCTTGAGTGCTTGAGCGATCCGATACCTCAAGCGTAGGAGCGTCGGGGCCCTTTCAGGAGCTTCGTATCCGCTTCGGCGCCCAACTGTTAGCGGACCTCGAGAAGGGTCACGAGGACGTGATTCATTGGCCTGGATTTCGCGATTTTATAGCGATTCCGGGCCGTATCGCGCCTCTGTTCGTTATCACGGATAACGACGCCGGAGTGGTGCTTCTGAGGGGTCGCGGGGTGCAGGTAGGCACCAGCCTGGCGACTGTTCAATCGGGGTCTTGGTCGGCGCGCGACCGGAACAGACATCAAGAGTCGAGGCTGGTCGTTCGACTTGCTGGTCTGGGCTTGGGCACCACCGGGTCGATGGCTCCCTGTCGATGGCCTGTCCTGGCAGTCGTTCAAATTTTCTGGATTCTTTCGATTGGGCGGGTCTTTTCGGCCTATTAATGTCGTAGGTCCCTGAAATGCTTTGGTTATGGCCGGGAACCGGGGAACAGAGCTGATCGGATCAAGCGCGCCGTTCGGCGACGCGGGTCCGGAGGCTCCGGTGTCAGGTGCCTGGGTGCGGGAATTGATCGATACCGTTGCCTCGTTCAGGGCATGCGCCGTGGGCACCGAACCGGCCGGCGGCACCGACTTGATAAACCTGTTGCGTGCCCTTGAGGATCTGAAGTCGGCGGCCGCCGCTGCGCAGGCGAGGATCGCCGTCGTGTTCGATACCGCCCAGCGCGGCGCCGACGCGGCAGCGGGTGTACCGGCCGAGGAACAGGGACGCGGGGTCGGAGCCCAAATCGCGTTGGCCCGGCGGGAATCACCGGTCCGCGGATCCCGGCTCCATGGCCTGGCGAAAGCCCTCGTGAGCGAAATGCCGCACACCCTCGCCGCCCTCGAGACCGGGCAGCTGAACGAATGGCGGGCGACGTTGCTGGTGAAGGAAACCGCCTGCCTGTCCGCTGAAGACCGCTGCGCGGTGGACGCGGAACTGGCCGCGGACACGGGAGTCTTCGACGGCGCCGGGGACAAGGCGATCATCGCCGCGGCCAGGACCGCGGCCTACCGGCGGGACCCCCGCTCCGTGACCCAGCGCGCAAGCCATGCGGCGGCGGAACGGCACGTGAGCCTGCGCCCGGCACCGGACACCATGACCTACCTGACCGCCCTGCTCCCGGTCGCCGAAGGCGTCGCCGTGCACACGGCCCTGACCCGGCACGCCGACACCCTCCGCTCCAGCGGGGAGACCCGGTCCCGGGGCCAGATCATGGCCGACACCCTCGTCGAACGCACCACCGGCACCCCCGCAGGCATCAGCGGTGTCGAGGTCCAGCTCGTCATGACCGACCGCACCCTCTTCCAGGGCGACAGCGAGCCGGCACGCCTGCCCGGCTACGGCATCGTCCCCGCCGGCTGGGCCAGGACGATGCTCTCGACCGGCGAGCCTGAGGGCGGTCAAGAACTCAAGCTCTGGCTCCGGCGCCTCTACACCGCCCCCGGGACCGGGGAGCTTGTCGCCACCGATTCCCGTGCCCGGCTTTTCCCGGCGGGCATGGGGCGCTTCATCCAGGCCCGCGACGACACCTGCCGGACACCCTACTGCGACGCGCCCATCAGGCACTTCGACCACATCATCCCCTGGCACGACGGCGGACCCACGAGCCTGGCCAACGGGGCGGGCCTGTGCGAAGCCTGCAACCACACCAAAGAACTCAAAGGCTGGACAACACAAACCCGGTCAGCAAAAACACGCCCCGGGACACGGCATGCCCTCGACATCCGCACCCCCACCGGACACCACTACCGATCAACAGCCCCACCCCTGCCAGGAACCCACGAGCCGGAAATTCAACCCGCGCATTCCAGGCACCACCGGCGCAGGCTACGACACCACGCCAAAGCTCTCAAATACGCCCGCGTCACCAACCTGCAGGCCGCCTGAGAGGCCGCGCCGCAGGGCCGTTGGTACCGCGGGTATGCAAAAGCCCCACCCGGCTGGTTTGGCCTTGCTGGTTTCCAGTCGGGCGGGGCTGCATTGCGTGCGGGGTTTAGCCTTCGCAGTCGCGGCAGTACTTGAGGCCGTTCTTTTCCAGCGCGATCTGCGACCGGTGACGGACCAGGAAGCACGATGAACACGTAAATTCATCGGACTGCTCCGGGACAACGATGACGGTCAGTTCTTCGCCGGACAGATCGGCGCCCGGAAGGTCAATGCCCTCGGCTGTGTCGTTCTCGTCGATGTCGATGACAGCAGTCTGGGCACCGGAGCCGCGCGACGCCTGAAGGGCCTCGAGCGATTCGGCGGGAGACTCTTCTTCGGTCTTGCGTGGGGCGTCGTAATCGGTAGCCATTGATTGGTTCACTTTCGTTGCTGCATAGTGCCATTTCAGGCACCTCAGTGAAGCAGTTTAGGGCATAGTACACGCCATCAACGAATAGTGTGTTCAACAAGACATCTAGCAATTCAAAAACCCCGGAATCCCGGGGTTTTAGCTACTCCGCGGCCCGGATTTTCCGCGCCTGGGCGTCGGCGATGGCCACACCGCTGAGGGCCGGGAGCCAGCCATAGCGGGTGGTTTCAGTGGCTCCGGAGGCCCCCAGCTCGGCGGCGTCGTAGAAGTAGGCGGCTTCGATCCAGGCACTGACCTTGGACATGATGGATACGATCATGTGGCCACGCTATCGAGGCACCGTTCAGGACCGGTTTCCGGTCTGTCACGGCTGTGTTAAATGATCCTGTAGCTCAGTATCCGCGTGCCGCCGTCGTCGTCGCCGTCATCCGGCGCCGCGTGAATCAGCAGCCCGGATTCATCCACGGTGACCGTGACAGGATTGCGGGTGATGACGTGACCGGCACTGCTGAACTCGCTGATGGGCACGTCCCACGTGATTCTTTGCCGCAGCGGCTCCACCAGGGCCAGTCCCCCGAGTTCAACGACACCGCCATCGGCCTGCGGCAGCAAGGAAATCCCGCTGCACAGCAGGAGTCCCGGACCGAGGATCTGGGCATCCTGGTAGTCGACGAAATGGCCGGGATTCTCCCACTGATCCACCAGCTGGCCTTCCGTGTCCCAGGTGTAGAGCTGCCGGGAACCCCAGCTCCCCCCGAACACAAGGTCCAGCACGGGATCGCGGGCGATCCAACCGATGTGGTCGTCCACGCGGAACCGCTCACGGACCTCGAAGGTGCCCGGATCGATCGTGTAGACGATGCTTCTGCTCCCGGCCCGGTACTCGGCGACGGAAACCCACACGTGGTCGCCGTCGAAGTCGATACCACCGGGGTGATACGCCAAGCCCTCGCCCACGGGGATATCGCGTAGCAGCCCGCCTGCGTCAAGGACGAACACGTGCCCGCTCCCCCGTCCGGGAGTGCGCAGCGCCGGATCCGCCGCAGGGCGCGGCGCTTCGAGGATCTCAACGGATGACAAGAACGTCAGACCCTTGGCGAAGGCCATGCCCTGCGGGTGGTGCGTCGGGAAGTCGAGGCGGATCTCCTCAACCAGTTCGAAGCGGCTCCGCCGGTCAAGGGTGGATACGGCGTCGCTGAGGAGCTCAGTCCCCCGCGTCGTCATGTGCTTGCCTCCACAGTTCGTAGAGTTCGGCGGCATATTCCGGACGTGCCGCGAGTACCCCGCCCTGTTCAGGGAACGTGTCCATCTCACCTTCGGAGTTGAGGACGATGCCTCCAGCCTCTTGAACAACGAGCGTGGCCGCCAGGTGGTCGATCGGGCTGAAGCTCCCGATGATTGCCCCCGCACCACGCCCGGCAGCTACCCCAACCACCGTCATGGTCGCCGATCCCATGATCCGCATGATGCTGTGCCGCTCGCCAAGCTCCGCGAGGAGTTCCAGCATTCCGGGCCACGGCAAGTGCCCCGCGAGTTCGGTCGCCACCACGGTTCCGGCCAGGGCCTCCGTCGAAACTCCCGCCGGAGCCAGCGATAGCGGCTTTCCGTTGAGCCAGGCACCATGACCGGACCACCCCTCGAAAATCTCGCCACGCCAAGGATCTGCGACGACGGCCACCGCGGGCTTGCGGTCCACAGCCAAGGCAAGCGAGAACGCCGTCCAGGGAATGTGGTTCACGTAGTTGGTGGTTCCGTCGACGGGATCAAGATACCAACACGGCGCGCCAGGCACGGCGACTCCGCCCATTTCCTCGCCCACAACCGTGTGGCCGGGAAGGCGGGCGGCAATCACTTCGCGGACATGGCGCTCGACGGCGACGTCGACTTCCGTGACCAGATCGGCAGGGTGCGCTTTGGTCGAGACCTGTCCGCGATCGGCGTCGCGCATGTACCCGACGGCCCATTCGGCCAGCTCAAAAGCGACTTTCCGGGACTCAAGAACTTCGTCTCCGGCGAGTCCCCCGGGAGCCTGGGCCGAAGCCCATGCCCGCGGGTCTTCAGCGATGGCGCTTTGCAGCAGGTCCAGTTGGTTGCTCGTGATCGAATCCACGCCGAGTCCCAAGGCCCAGCGCATTGTTTCGAGATGATCAATGGTCCAGCACGCAACTTTGGCCCCCGCGGCGTGGATCTGTTCGACCATGTGCTTGCTGAGAACCACGTGCTCGGAATTGACGAACTCAGGGGTCAGCTCGGCCAGCAGCTCTTCCGGCGGGGCGGTCCTCTTGCTCCAGGGCAGCCAAATCCGGGCGTCCTGGTCGAGGGCACGGATGATCCGCATTCCGTCCAGGTTCCCGCACCAGGCCACTTCGATGCCGCTTTCGCGCACGACGGCGGCAGCCGCCCCTGCGGGGCCGGGCTCGTCCATGTCGATGAGCAAGGTTGACCGGCGCCCGCGGAAAAGCTCTAGGGCTTCGGAAAGCAGGGGAATCCGCTCCTCGCCGGCGCCCAGTTGCCTGATGCGGTCATAGTCGACGTCTGCAATGTCGGCGTCGAGGCTCCAGATCCTGAGCAGCGAGGCATCGTGCAGCAGGATCACCTGCCCGTCCTTCGTTACCCGGACGTCTACTTCCACGAGGTCCGCACCCGCGTCGATGGCTGACGCGATGGCGGGCAAAGTGTTCTCGAGATACTTGCTGGAGTCGCCCCGATGGGCCGTGGCGCGGGTCCTTTTGGTGTCAACGGTGTTGCTCAAAGCGCGGCACCTCCCTCTGCTACCAAGCGTCCGTCCCGGAAGGACATGGACTTGCGGATCCCCGCATACGTCTGTTGGCCTGGCTGCATGAGCTCACCGCTCACAAAGCTGCGGAGCTGGGCGTCGGCCCTGCGCACGTACACTTCCTGGAAGTGTCCGCGGGGGACGACCCTCTCGACCGTCGCCGGGACCGCACCCGCAAAGGGCGTGTCTGCCAGGATGACGTCCTCGGGCCGGATCCCGAGAATGTCCGGGCCCGCGGTGATGAGTCCGTTGTTGAGCGAGCCCTCCAGGCGGTTCATGCTGCCGATGAAGGTGGCCACAAACTCGGTTTCCGGGCGGGCATACAGCGCCTCCGGGGTACTGTATTGCTCGATCCGGCCCGCATTCATGACGGCGATGCGGTCGGACATGGACATCGCTTCTTCCTGGTCATGGGTGACGATGACCGTGGTGATGCCCAGTTCCTGCTGGATCTTGCGGATGTCTTCACGGACTTTGACACGCAGTTTCGCGTCCAGGTTGCTCAAGGGTTCGTCAAGGAGCAAGAGCTTCGGCTCCTGGACGAGTGCCCGGGCCAAAGCCACGCGTTGCTGCTCGCCGCCGGAGATGCGGGCGGGCTTGGAATCCTTGTGATGCAAAAGGCTCACCAACTCCAGGACGGCTTCCACCCTGGCTTTGATCTCAGTCTTCGACATCTTGCGGAGCTTCAGTGGGAAGCCGACGTTCTTGGCCACGGTCATGTGGGGCCACAGCGCGTAGTTCTGGAACACCATGGCGCTCGGGCGGTTCTCCGCACCAAGGTGGGAGACCTCCTGGCTTTCCACCTCGATGGAGCCGGAGTCCGGCTCGAGGAAGCCGGCGATCATTCGCAGCGTCGTTGTCTTTCCGCAGCCGGAGGGCCCCAGCAGGGATACCAGTTCGCCCTCCTTGACCGACAGATCGAGGTTGTCGATGATGGTGCGGCCGCCGAGGATCTTGTGGAGGCCGCGGATAGCCAGCCCACCGCCCGACGCCGGAGTTCCCGGCTTTGTTGTGCTGGCGGGTGGTTCAGTCAATGGTTCATGAATTGTCATTGGTTCTCTGTCTGACGTTGAGCGCGGGGCGCTATTTGATCTGGAAGCCTTCGGCGAGCTGGCCGCCGAGGATGTGCTTGTGCGCCGCGAGCATGAGGGCAACGGAGGGGATGGCCAGCAGGATCGAGAAGACGGCAGCCACCTGGGTGGGGTAGTTCAGCACCAGGCTGTACATCTGGGTGGGCATGGTCATGAAGGCCGGCGCGCCCACCAAGTACGTTCCTTGTGCTTCGTCGAAGGACGCCAGGAAGGACATCACGGCCGCGACGATAATCCCGGGCAGCGCCATGGGGAGCGTCACTGAGGCGAACACGCGCAATTTGGAGGCTCCGGCGTCGCGGGCTGCTTCCTCCAGGTTTCGCGGCACGGCAGCAAACGCTGCCGCGGGGATCCATGTCATGAAGACCACTGTGCCCAGCACGTGCACCACGAGGATTCCCAAAATGGTGTTCATCAGGTTCAACGCGTAGAAAAGAGCCGCCAGTGTAACGAACAAGCCCATCTTCGGAAAGGCGTTCGTCGCGAACAGGCTGATCAGGAAGAATCGGCGTCCGGGAAAATCAAAGCGGGCGAAGGCGTAGGCCGCGGGCAAGCAGATGATCGCAGACAGGAGGACCGTCAGCGGGGCGAAGAACAAGGAGTTCTGCACCGCGATGCCGAGCGCGCCGTCGTTGACGACGACCTGCCACCAGCGCAATGTCCAGTCATCGGGAAGGAGATTGGGGAAGGTCCAGTTACCGGCGAAGGCGCGGACACCGAGCCAGAGCAAGGGTCCCAGGATGAAAACGACCATGAGCACCACGAACAGGCCCACCAGCGCACTGCGGACAATCGAGTCCAGCGTCAGCGGTCGGCGGGTGCGGGAAGCAACCGGGGATCCGGCAGGGAGAGCCATCAGACTTTCCCCTGTTCCTTGGCGGAACGGACGTTTGCCCACACGTAGAGCGCGGCGATTCCGGAGGCAATCAGGAAGACAGTGAAGGCCATGACGGCGGACTGCTGGGGTTGGTTGAAGGCAGAGAAGTAGTTGGACATGTCCACTCCGAGCATGTTCGGTGAATTGGGCCCGGTGAAGTACGGAACCGTGAACGATCCAACAATTCCTATTGCCGTGAACGTCGTCGCGATGATGATGGGAACGGCGGCCATGGGAACGATTACTGAAACGATCGTGCGCACGGAGCCGGCACCGGCGTCGCGGGCTGCTTCGATCATGGCGTTCGGCACGGACTGCAGTCCGGAGGAAATCATGAGCACGGCGAACGGCAGGGATGTCCAGACCGAGCCGATGATGACCGTGACCATGGTGAACGCCCACACGGGGAAGTCAAGCCCGAAGAGGGCAAAGACGCTCCGCAGGAAACCCGTGCCGGAGTAGAACGTCAGGATCGCCCACGAGGCGATGACCACCGGGATGAAGAGCGGCACGATCGCCAGTCCGGAGAGGAGGCGGGCCATTCGACCACCCTTGAGCTTGAGATAGAGCCCAATGCCTAGGGCAAGGAAGATAACCGTTGCCGTGCTCACCAGAGTCACGATGACCGTGACGAGAAGGTCCCCGAGGAAACGCTTGTTGGTGAACATATCTTGGTACGCGGCCAGGGTTCCCCACCAGGCGTCTGCCTCGTGCACGTTCTGGCCAATGGTGGCGATGGTGTGGTTCAAGCCGCCGGTCAGGCCGATGCTGAAGCCGAAGGCGAGCACGATCGGGAAGCCGACGAAGAGTGCGATCAGCAGGATCGGCGGGAGGGCCATGAAGAACCCGACGGCGCGCTGGCCCAGTCGCTTGGGGCGCGTGGCACCAGCCGGCGGAACTACTTGTTGCAGTTCCGCCGGCTTTTGAAGCGTGGTTGTCACTGGCCGGGAACCTTCTGGTCCCAGAGGTTGTTCAGGTCTTTGCCCATCTGGTCGAAGTAGCCCTTACGCAGGTTGTTGGTGTCTGCGTCCTTGAACTTGTCCTTCACATCAGCGGGCAACTTGTCCAGGCTGATGGCCGGGAACCCGGACATTTCCTTGATGATCATGGTCTGCGCGTCCGGCGAAAGGACGAAGTTGGCAAGCTTCAGCGCGGCTTCCTGGCGGGGCGAGGACTTGGGAATGCCGAGGTAGGCAGCACCGCCAGTGAAGGAAGGGTTGCTGATCTGGGTGGCCTTCACGGTGGACGGGATCTGGCCGTTGGTCAAACCGGTGATGAACTGGTCAGACCACACCGGGGCCATGGAGATCTGTCCCTTGGCGAGCAGGTCAAGGGTCTGCTGGTTGCCATTGGGGTAGACACCGCTCTGGAAGACGGACGAGTTAAGGTCCTTCAACGTCGCGAAGCCCTGGTCCCAGTACTTCTCGAGGTCCTTCTCGTAGCCCACCGCCATCTTGGCGCGAGCGTCCGCGGGAACGAACTTGTCCAAAACGGTGGCAACGAATGCGCCGCCAGACCCTCCCGACTTGGGCGAGTTGTAGGTGAACTTGCCCGGGTTTGCCTTGATCCAGGCGAGCAAATCGTCCAGGGTCTTCGGCGGAGTGGCAACTGTCTTGGTGTCATATGCCAGGAGCACCGCGGAGCCGCGGTAGGGGATGCCACCCGTGCCACCGGCCTTGATGACGTCCTGCGGTACGTCGTTCAGCGCGGAAATCGTCTGCGAGCTCACGGAGGTCAGCAGATTGGCCGCGGAGGCCTTGGGAACAAAGCCGCCATCGACGAGGTCGAAATCAGGTTCCTTGTTCTGCTCCGTGGCGCTGGTCAGTTTCGCCAACGTCTGGGCATCGTGCTCGCCGTGCAGATCGAGGGTGACCTTAACGTTGTAGCCGGGGTTGGCCTTCTCGAAGGCGGGAACAAGGCTCTTCTCCCACAGGTTCTGGACGTTCGTGTCCCCGCTGATGAAGACGGTGATCGTCTTGTCCGGGGATGCGCTGGCGCCATTGTTCTGGGCCGAAGCGGTACTGCTTTGAGCGCAGCCGGTCACAGCGGTGGCTGCAACAACGGCGACGGCGGCCGCTGCTAGAAAGCGGTTGGTCATGGTGTTCCTTCATCTTGAACCGAAAAGTCCCCCCAAGGGCAGGAACTACCATCCAAGGGCAAGGTGAAGGAGCGGGTCATGGCCCATGAATCCAGGGTTAACCGGAGACAGAATTAACGCAAATATGTCAGGACATACGAACAACAGTACGAAAAGTTGAGCGGTACCGGATTGGGCTACTTGTGGGCTCGTCGCCAATCGATCGTCAGGAACGTGACAAGGACGGCTATCGCAGCTGCGAGGGCCAGGCTGACGGGGCCGGTACCCCAGTCGAGTCCCCCTCGGTCGGGGGAAACAGCGGTCCAGTCAGAGAAGGACGCCCCCAATGGCCGGGTCAGGATGTACGCGAACCAGAAGGCGGGGATCGCAGCCAGCAGGCGACGCCAGTGGGCCAGTGCCGGGAGAGCGATGACAACCGCGAACATGATTCCTGAGGCGAAGTAGCCGAGGCCGAGCGAGTAGGCAGTCAGGTCTCCGGTAGCCGTGCCAAGTGCGAAGGTTGTCAGCACCGCAGCCCAGTAGAAGGACTCCCGACGCGGGGTGGTGATGCTATGGATGGAGAGGGTCTTTTCGCTCCGGTGCCAAAGCAGGAAAACGACGGCGAGCGCCACGGTGAAGAACAGGGTCGACGCCAGGTAAGGGACGCCAAGTCCGACGTGGACGGCGTCCGCAGCCATTGTCCCGAACACGCTGACCATCGCGACGGCGGTCCAGTACACCCAGGGGATGTACCTGCGGACCCGGAACTGCAGGACCAACGAAATCACCAATGCCGCGAAACCGAGGCCCAAAGCGATCTCGGGTTCGAACCGGTGAACAAGGAAATCGGACGTCGTTTCGCCCATCCCGGTAGTAAGGATCTTCACCACCCAGAACAGGACGGTCACCTCGGGTACTTTCGAGGCGGAGGCTCGGGAGACGGCGCTTTGCAGTTGATCGCCAACAGCTACGGTGTCCTTGGTCCGCGGGCTAGCGGTGAGTTCTTCGGGCATCATGGACCCCATTGTTCATGGCTTTCCCGAGCGTTTCCCGAATGTGACACTCGGGCACCCCGCCCTGAAACGGCAGCGAACCCCTCAAGCAACCGGTCCGATCCGCGGGATAATGGAACTATGGCCGATCAGGATCAGGATCCTTGGGATGAGTTCGACAGGCTTAAGCCCGCGGGACACGATCGCGTCCAGGGCTATCCCGGAGGAGAACCCTTGGGATTTGGCTTTCAGACGGGCGTGCGGAGCGCAAGAGTGACCTTCGGTTTCGCCGTCTACACACTGGTCCTCGGAACCGTACTCGTCCTTGTCGGGATCATTGACTTTATCGGCACGGGCGAGTTGCTGTGGCTCGGATTGATGGTGCTCATCGAGGCCGCCTTCATCTACGGATTCATCCAGCTGGCGCACCAAGCGCGCAACCGACGCTCAACTTAGACGCGCCCGTTTTCAAAGAATTACAACCCCTCCGCGATGCGCTTGATCGCGGCCAGGCGGCGGTCCCACTCTGCACCGATGCGATCGAGGCTGCGTGCCGTTTCGCTCAGCTGCGAGCCGAGCACCCTGTAGCGCAGTTCGCGGCCCACGCGCACCGATTCAACGAGCCCGGCCTCCTGCAGCACAGCGAGGTGCTTGGCGATCGCTTGCCGGGTGACCGGGAGCCGCCCAGCGAGGGCCGACGCCGATGCGTCGCCCTCGCCGAGGGCAGCCAGGATGCTCCACCTCGTCTCGTCGCCGAGCGCGGCGAACACTGGAACCAGGGTGCTCGCGGTCACGACCCACCCTCGACATACGCGGCCAGCTCGTCGAGTTCCGAGTCCCAGCCCTGGCGGTGGCTCTCCATGTTGAACGCGGCATCGCTCGTCGTGTCGAATCCGGTCTCGACGACGGTGAGCTGCGTTCCGCCGTCGAGCGCTTCAAGCGTGAAGCGGAACACGGTCGAGTGGTCAGGATCGACCTCGGCAGGCGGGGTGCCGCGCGCGTCGTCGTTGCTCCAGCGGTAGGCGATCATTCGCGGTGGGTCGAGCTCCTCGATCCGCACCGGGAAGGCGCCGTAGCCTTCGAAAGAGAAGACACCGCCGGCGCCGACGGCCACTTCGTCGAGGACGGCGGCCTGTCCGAACCAGCGCGCGATGTGCTCGGCCTCGGTGATCGCGGCCCAAACCTTCTCGATTGGTGCCGCTATGGTGATGGTGCGCCTGACGGTGAATTCGCCGGCATCGACGACAGAGGCCTGGTTTGCAGTCATAGTCATGATTCTTTTCCTTTCAGTCAGTTGCTGCAACTACAGGGTTGCACTAACCCAAAGAAAGAGCAACCCCTAGGCTGCAGATCGGGGCTTACTGGGGTCGCCAAGTCCGGATCCCTTACGGCGTCCCGCGGCCACGATGAAGACGGCGACGGCGATTGCCACTATCGCGGCGCCGCCACCGATTGCAGTGATCATGTTCCACGGGCTGGCAATCCCGTCGCCGGATTGCGCTCCGGGGGTGGCGGGTTTCGAGGCTGTGGTGGTTGTTGCGCCCGGTGCAATGGCGGCGTAACGGGATACTGAGCCGTCCCCGCTACCGCCGCCCGGGCTCGTCACGATGACTGTCCCGTCCGGAGCCACCGCCAGATGCCCGGAGTTCTTATCAGTCGGGATGGAGGATCCCACAGCTGTTGCGCCCGGCGGGATTACTGACAATACGCGGTCCTGGACCGTGGTCACATAGAGGGTACCGTCCTGCCCGACGGCTGCCTCTTGGGGTCCTCCCGGGACGAAGATGCGGTAGGCAACTGTGTCAGCGCCCGGTTTGATGACAGCGAGCTCATTGGAACTGATGTTGGTGACATAAATTGTTCCGTCGGGGCCCGCGGCGATCCCGTGAGGATTCTCTGTGTTTCCTGGTGTTGCGCTGAGCTGAATGGTCCTGGACACAGCGCTCGCTCCGGACGGAATGACTGAGACCGTCCCCGCGATTTGGTTTGCCACGAATGCGGTGCCGTCCTTCGTGACCGCGACTTCCACCGGCCCTGCTCCGACGGGTACTGTCCGGTCCACGGTCGATCCGTTCGGCGCGATGACCGACACGGTGTGCTCCGAGGAGTTCGGAACGTAGATCGTCCCGTCGGGGCCTGCGGCGATCAGATGACTCCCGCGGGAAACCGGAATTCGTCGCGCGACACCGGTCGCGCCAGCAGGAATGACGCCCACGTCGTACTGATTGCTGGCGCTATCCAGCTCAGCCACAAAAAGGGTGCCGTCCGGAGCTATTGCCAGGCCTGACGTGGACCCTCCCGTGCTGATGGTCCGGGATGGCCGGACCGCTCCGGGAGGAATCACCTGGATGCCGCCAGCCCCGCCGTAATTGCCCACATACGCAGTGCCGTCGGAACCAACCACCACGCCAACGGGCACCCCGCCGACGTCGAGAACTTCCGAAGGGGCCGCCATCGCAGGCACCGCGCCTAGTAAGGCGAACGCTCCGGCCGCAGCCACGACGGCAAAACTCCAGATTTTCACTTTCTTCCCCCAAAAATCCCCACAACGGCGCTGGACGCCGACTCAGCGAAGCGGGCTCCGCGTCTGCAGCATATCCCGCCGCCGGTCCTCAACCCTTGCGTGGCAGATATGTGTTCACCGGGCGCCCGGTGGAACCGTAGGCCAAATGCAGGTCAACAAGTCCTTTACGTTCGAGTTCACTGAGATAGCGCTGGGCCGTCGGGCGGCTGATGCCAACGCTGCCCGCAATCTCCGAAGCGCCCAAGGGCTCCGTGGAGTGAACCACCATGTCGAGGACCTTTTGCATCGTGGGCGGCAGGCGCCGGGGTCCTTTGGCAGGCGGAGCCGTACGGCGCAGACTGAAGAGCTGGTCCACGGTCGCCTGGTCGGCCACCGTCCGGGACTCCGCCTCCTGCCGCCAGCGCCGATAGGCCTCGAGCTGGGTTTGCAGTTGCTCGAAGCCAAACGGTTTGACGAGGTAATATACCGCTCCCCCGCGCATGGCGGCCCGCACGGTCTCAAGGTCCCGCGCGGCGGTGATCATGACGGCGTCGAGCTTTTCGCCGGCTCCCTGAAGTGACCTCAACAGGCTGATGCCGTCTTCGTCGGGAAGGTAGACATCGAGGAGAAGAAGGTCCGGTTTGAGCCGCTGTACCGCTTCCCTGGCCTCGGCGGCGGTGTGCGCCTCGCCGACGCATTCGTATCCCTCGATTTTGGCCACGCGGCTGGCGTGGATGCGCGCTACGCGGAAGTCGTCGTCGACCACCAAGGTGCGGATCATTCGATCGACTTTCCTGTCATGACCGGGGTTTCGGATCCCGAGCGCGGTTCCGGCAACCAGATTTCAAAGCGTCCCCCGGGTCCGGGGAAAACATCCATAGTTCCTCCTGCACGGTGAACGATCCGGCTCACCAGCGCAAGGCCTATCCCGCGGCGCATTCCTGGCCGCGGTTCCTTGGTGGTGAACCCGTCGGCGGTGATCGTGCCCACCAATTCCGCAGGAACACCGGGCCCATTGTCGGTCACGCAAATGAAAATGCCCGAGGAATCGTCCAGTTGGATGGTCACCTCACGGGGCATGGGTTGCTCCGCGAGGATCTCGACGGCGTTGTCCAGGAGGTTGCCGACGATCGTGAGCAGCGCTTGCGTTTCGAGGAATGGTTGACGCAGCTGAGAGTCGTCGGTCACCGAGATTTCGACATCCTGCTCAGCAGCCACGGTGATTTTCGCGAGCAGCAGGGCCGCAAGCTCCGGCGGCTCGATCCGCGAGCGCAGCCCTTCGCCAAGGGAGCGCGAGGTGTCCGAAATCCGCGATACGAAATTCCGTGCCTGGTCCACATCTCCGAGTTCCAGGAGTCCGTCCACCACGTGGAGACGATTGGCGTACTCATGCTCCTGGGCGCGCAAAGCTTCCATCAGCCCTTCGACGGAGCGCAAGTCGCGGACGAGGCCCTCTACCTCGGTACGGTCGCGCAAGGTGACCACCGAGCCTATGCTCCTTCCCGCCAAGGCAACGGACATCCGGTTCACCACGAGCAAGGCGTCCTCGGTGATCACGATCTGGTCGGTACCGCTGATCTCACCCGTCAGGAGGGAACGGAGCCGTCCGGACGGCAGAAGATCCTCGATCTTCTCTCCCAGCACGTTTTCTTCCAGGTGCAGCAGGGAGCGCGCCTCGGAGTTGATGACGGTGACCCGGCCGTCGTCGTCGAAGCCGATCATTGCTTCGCGGATGCCGTGCAGCAGGGCTTCACGCTCCTGCAGTAGGGACGCAATCTCCACCGGTTCGAGATCGAAGGTGACCCGCTTGATTCTGCGCGCCAGCAAGGCAGAACCCATGGCGCTGATCGCGAGCACGACCGCCGAATAGCCGGCAATCAGCAACACCTGTTTGGCGAGTTCGCTGCTTTCCGTGGTCTCCAGGATTCCCACCGAGACCTGCCCGACGACGGTCCCGTCCGCCGCGCGCACCGGCGCCTTGGCGTTGACTGAGTCGCCGAGGCTGCCCTTGTCGATGCCGACATGGGTCTGCCCGTCGAGGACGGCGACGGGTTCCTCCAAGGTCTGCCCGATGAGGTTTGGATTCGGGTGGGAATACCGGACACCTTTCCGGTCGGAGACGACGACGTAGTCCGGCTGCGCTTGGGACTGGACCTTGCTCGCAATCGCCTGAATCGAGTGCGTTGGATCCCCGTTCCCCAGCGACGTGACGATTTCCGGCATTTGCGCCACCGTAGTCGCGATCCCCAGCGCCCTGAGCCGGTATTGGTCCTCGAGGGTCTGGTTACTGATCTGGGTGTAAAGAAGCGCGCCCAAGGTGACTGTCACAAAGAGGATGCAGAGCAGCCACACCAGAATCTGGGAGGCAAGCGGTCGCGTCTTCCAGCGCGCACCGAAAAATCGCAAGCCACGCAACTCTGGATGCACCGCCAACCTCTTCCTACTCTCCTAGTAGCTTATGTGACAAAGTTCACGGCTACTACGCCGTGCCCGACGGAGGCGGTCCGCCGTCGGGCTGGGCTGCATGAGCATGACCGGTGGATACAGCGACAAGCCGGTACAAGGGCCAAGTGGTGATCGCCACCAAGTTCGGCTGGGACATCGATCCCGCAGAACGCAAGCCGAGCGGGCGCGTGAGCAGCCGCCCTGAGGTCATCAAGGACGTGGTGGACGGCTCCCTGCGCCGGCTCGGCGTCGACGCCATCGACCTCTACTACCAGCACCACGTGGACCCCGACGTTCCCATCGAAGACGTAGCGGGTGCGGTCAAGGAACTGATCGAGGCCGGCAAGGTGAAGCACTTCGGCATGTCCGAAGCGTCAGCGGGAGGAGGAAGTGCTGGCCGCGTGCCGTCCAGCCCGTGAGCGCTGTCCAAAGCGAATACTCCCTCTGGTGGCGCCGTCCCGAGGAGGAAGTGCTGGCCGCGTGCGAGGAACTGGGCATCGGCTTTGTCCCCTACAGCCCGCTCGGCAAGGGCTTCCGGTAACGACATTCGCAGCACCATCCCCCGGCACGCGCAAGCTGCACCGCCTGGAGGAAAACATCGGTGCCGCCGTCGTCGAATTGTCCGCCGCGGAACTGAGCGAAATCGAGGATGCCGCCTCGAAGATCCAGGTACAGGGCGGGCGCTACAACGACGCCGCAGAACGGATGACAAACCTCTAGGCGTCCGCACGGTGCCACGCCGCCGGATCCTGTGAGCCGGGCAAAATGTCACAGTTCAGGCACAGCATGGGTATACAGGGGCCAAAGCCTGGGGTTCGAGGATGGGATACAGCTTCGAACCCCTCGGAGTTGAACCTCTAAGGAGCAACATCGTGAACAAAGTCCGGAAAATCGCAGTGGGCGCGGCCCTGATCGGCGCCGTCGCAGGCGGCGGAGCCCTCACCGCCATGGCCCTGCCGGCTAACGCTGCAACTACTGACACTTCCACCGCCAGCCCATCCGCCCCTGCCACGAACGGCGGCACGCACGGAAACGAAACGGCCCTGACCGGCGACACCGCAACCAAGGTCAAGGCTGCCGTGCTGGCGGCCAACTCCGGCGCCACGGTGGAGAACATGACCACCGAAGACGACGGCAGCGCCGCCTACGAAGCCCACATCACCAAGTCGGACGGCACGCACGCCACCGTCAAGCTCGACGCGAGCTTCAAGGTCACCGCAACCGAAACCGGCGGACCCGGCGGCGGGAAGGGCGGCCACGGCAACCACGGAAACGAAACCGACCTCACGGGTGACACCGCAAGCAAGGTGAAGGCCGCTGTATTGGCCGCCAACTCCGGCGCCACGGTGGAGAACATGACCACCGAAGACGACGGCAGCGCCGCCTACGAAGCCCACATCACCAAGTCGGACGGCACGCACGCCACCGTCAAACTCGATGCGAGCTTCAAGGTCACCGCAACCGAAACCGGCGGCCCCGGTCACTAACTCCCAGTCCAACTAACCACTGTGGGCGGATACGGCACCCAGCCGTATCCGCCCACTTGTGCGATCTCCCCCGGGCCGCACAGCCCGGACCGGTCCGGGCCGGTCCGGGCCGGTCCGCAGTGAGGGTAGGACCGTCAATCCTAGGAAAAGCAGGGAGCGGCCCAGCTGCTGACATCGTCTTCCGGAGCCCTTAGCGTCTTTAACAGAACCTTGAACGACGGCGGTTCCGCCTTGAGTATTCGGGTTTCTTCCAGCCGCTAACTGATTTACAGTCCAGGGCTCCACGTTTTAGATGAGAAGAAGATGACTATGGAATTTTCGTTGATGATGGCTTGTGCAGTTATCGGCATCGTGAATAATGACAGCCGCAGTGCCTTGCCGGGAGCACCGGTTGTTCCGGCACGCCCGGCGAGGAGCCTGCGGCTGGCTCGGCTCCGGGGTTGGCTCGCAACCGCATTGCACCGGGTAGCTTGGGGAATTGAGCCTAAGGTGCCGCCTGTCCTGGAGCCTTGCCAGTGAAAGGCGCCGCAGTTGCCCGAATGTCAGGCGTGACCCTGCAGACTGAACATGACTGCATTCCATTCCCGGATCTCGCTGGGTACGGCCAGTCCTTCCAGGACGAAAGGATCGCCAGCGATGAACTGCTCCGCCCTTTCCTTGCTGGTGAAGATGCCCATTGAACCGTTCACGGCAGGGTTGTTGAAAGTCCCGATGCCGATCAGGCCGCCTTCGGCAGCGAACGCCTGCATATATTCAACGTGCCTGGGGTAAACGGCCTGGAGCCCTGGAAGCGCCGAAGGATCCGAGCTGTAGAAGACGACGAATTGCATTGTTTTCCTTAGCTGTCGGGGTGGGCGCTGTCGGATTCGGCGCTGTCGGATTCGGCCAGGGTCTGGCCGAGCCGCGGAAAAACATGGTTTCGCCATCCGCCGCTCATGATGCGGTGCGATGCCACGTGGGTCGGCTCGTCGGGATTGAAGCCGTCGTGGACAAGCGACAGCCGGGTCCCGGTGTCCTCCGCAGTGATTGACCATGTCACGGTGCTGTTGAGGCTGTTTCCTGAGTTCGCGTCCCGCCATGAAATACGCAGGAACTTCTCCGTTTCCACGTCAAGGACTTCGCTGGCCACCAAGCCGCTGAATCCGACCGCCGGAACGGGAATCCCGCGCATCTGGAACTGGTGCCCGACGATCGCCTGGAAGTCGTTTTCCATCAGCCAGCGGGCGATCAGCGCGGGTTCCGTCAGTGCCCGCCAAACCTTGGCAGGCGAATACGGCAGGAATTCTTCGACCTCGATGGTCGTAAGTCGTTCACTCATTTGCGGTCCTCAATCTCGTTCATGACCATCCTAAATTCCGAGGGAGCCATCGGCGGAGCGATCAAATACCCTTGGGCGGTGTCGCAGCCCAGATCCCGCAGAATATTCAATTGCTCCTGGCGTTCCACTCCTTCGGCGGTAACCCGGACCCCCATCGCGTTGAGGGTTTGGATCAACCCCCGGACAATCGTCGCAGTATGCGGCTCACTATCGATGTCCCTGATGAACGCTTTGTCGATTTTTAGCGTGGTCAGCGGAAGGACCCGAAGCATGGCCAAGGACGAATAGGCGCTCCCGTAATCGTCCAAGGCAACACCAAGGCCCATGTCGATCAGTTCCCGCAATTGCGATGCCACGGAGGGAACGTCTACTATCGCCGTTCCTTCGGTGATCTCAATTTCCAGCATCCCGGCAGGAATTCCATGGCGGTTCAAGGCAGCCCGGATGTCGGATGGGAGGTTACCGCCCGCGAACTGGACCGGGGAGACGTTCACGGCGATGTTTCGGGGCGCGCCGGTAGTGGAGCCAGGGCCGAGTCGTCAACGGCAAAAGGGAGCCGACGCCGGATGTGCGCCTGGCGCACGAACGGTGCCGGTTCCTGACAGGGGCCGATACGGCCGAAGGCACGGGGCTGCCGCCGTTCGAACACACGTTCTTCTTACCACCCGGACATGGATTGGCCCTTGTTTAACGACGGTCAGCGATATATCGTTAACTATCGCAGAACAAACTGCGAGCCTCAGGGCAACCCACACAAGATTGAAAGGACGATGCCGCTATGAAAGGCATTCACGACAACAGACACACGGATTGCGGTCCGGATATGGAACGCTTCGGACGCGGCCGGAGCCGTCGCGGGCCCCACGGACACGGCGGATTCGGGCCGGGCCGCGGGTTTGGGCCAGGCCGCGGTTTCGGGCCGGGGTTTGGCCCAGGCCTTGGTCCCGGCTTTGGCCCCGGCGGCCAGCGTCGGGCCAACAAGGGCGACGTTCGCTTCGCGATCCTCTCCCTGCTGGCCGAAGCACCATCCAATGGATACGGACTCATCAAGACAATCGCCGAGAAGACGTCCGGATCGTGGCGCCCAAGCCCGGGTTCCGTCTATCCGACGCTGCAGCAGCTCGTTGACGAAGAGCTCATTGCACCCGTCGGCGAAGGCCGGCGCACTGAGTTCACACTCACCGACGCCGGAAAGGCATACGTAGCGGAGCACGCCGAGGAGCTGGAAAATGCGTGGAACATCGATCCAGAAGGATCAGGACCCGCGTTTCACCAGAGCGTGGCAAAGCTCATGGGGGTTATCCACCAATTCCGCTTCGCCGCAACCGACGAACAGCGCACAGCCGCCATGGAAAAGATCGACGAAACCCGGCGAGCGCTGTACCACATCCTCGCTGACTAGTACCACCCCTTCCGAGGCCGCGACGCGGAATTACCCACTCCGCTCGCGGCTTCCGGGCGGGCGCGGCTAGCGTCGGGTGATGGAGGTGCCCCCTGTTGGCGTCCAGGTGATTCGGCCGCCTTGGAAGTCCTGGGCAGCACCACCGCAACAAACGGAGTACTCATTGCTTGTGGGATAGCCGAGCTCGCCGTTCTCCCATCCCTGAGCGGCGTATGCATCGCGGATGGCGCCTTTGTTCACGTGCGCGCCGGTGGCCGGGGACCAGTAGATCGCCCCGCCTTGAAACGACTGGTAGGCGCCGCCGTCGCGCAGCCCCTTTACCTCATTGCCCGTGGGGTAGCCCAGCAGGCCGTTCTCCCATCCCTGTGCCGCATAGGCGGAGCGGATGGCGCCCGCGTTCACGTGGGCGCCGGTCGCCGGCGACCAGTAGATCGCGCCGCCTTGAAACGACTGGTAGGCGCCGCCGTAGCGCAACCCTTTTACCTCGTTGCTCGTGGGGTAGCCCAGCAGGCCGTTTTCCGAACCTTGAGCGACATACGCAGAGCGGATGGCGCCCGCGTTCACGTGTGCGCCTGTGGCCGGTGACCAATAGATCGCCCCGCCCTGGAAGGACTGGTAGACGCCGCCGCCGCGGATCGGTCCGACTTCATCGGAGGTGGGGTATCCGAGGGGGCCGTTCTCCCATCCTTGAGCCGCGTAGGCGGATCGGATCGCACCCTGATTGAGGTGGGAGTAGGTCGTCGGCGACCAGTAGATCGTCCCCCGGCTGTAGTTGCGGTAGGCTCCACCGAAGCGCAAATTGTCTACCTCCCAGCCGGTGGGATCACCAAGAAATGCAGGACCGCCGAGGGAAAAGTAGTAGATGTCGATAGGAGTCAGGTGGAGGGTGACCGAATTGCTGGGTGGCGACGGCTGTGACGTACCGGCGCTGTTGGTGGCCGTGGCTGTGAAGCTGTACGTGTAACCGTTGATCAGACCTCTGACCACGCATGAACCCGATGCCCCGGTGATGGTGCAGGTGGCGCCGTCGGGGTTGGCGGTCACGGTGTATGAATCCACGGCCCCGCCGGAAGACGGCGGGGAAACGGAAAGGCTGGCCGAAGAGACTCCGTCCACGGCTGTGGGGGCACCGGGTGATCCCGGGGGCATGAGACCAGCACCCATCCCTATGATGCCGGTCGCCGCCATGGAAGCAATAGTCGTCGTCATGAATCCAAGACGCATCAAACGCCTCGTGAATTCCCGGGTCCTGATCAATATTGAAGTCACTTTAGACGCACCCATGTAGCGACGCCCGTGCCGCACCCCGAAGCCCGCCGGCGGCAAGCCCATGGCGATCATAGGGCGCGGAAGCGAGCTCCCGCAACGAGTCTCCGCGTTGCTGTTCCAGCTGGGCTGCTGGTCTTACCCTCCGAGGCGGAGCTCCATGAAAACGCTGCGCGCGGACGACGGCGGGGCCTCCCGCCGTCGTTCCCTGCGTTTAGCGGCGACGCCGCTCAGGAGTACCACTGCCACTCAGGCGGTTCCCAGCCCGAGGGAACCTGATGGTTGTCCTTCGTACCGCATTTTGCGCAGCTGTAGCTCGCCGACGGCGGCCGCAATCCGCTGCCATCGGCTGCATAAACCGCCGGAACATACTCATGAAAGGTCAACGGAAACCCAGGGCCGCACTGCCCGCAGGCTGGCACCCTTGGCAGCGCTGCGGGGATACAGGGCCGATGGGCGGAAATTCGATGTCCAGCACGAGCAAGCGTCATGTTTCTCCCTCACGTCTTCAACGGTCGGGAATCGGCGCCGGCCACATCCCGAGTTCAAAGTTCACGCCCGGGCGCCCGCATCGTGCCTATGAACCCAATGGGGCAGCCAGCGGGTAGTGGGTCAAACCCTATGCCAGGATTCCCTGCAGGGCCATGGGCAAGCCGGAAGAGATGGTTCGCAATCAGTTAAGCCGCTAACGGAAGTAACTGTTGCCTGCGTCACATCCTCCGTTTAGTCTTTGTTCCGGGCCGCAGCGTCGCGGTTCCTGATCGGAAGAGGACTCATGACCGAAAAAATCCGGCTTCTCGTAAAAATGGACATCGATGGTGCCCAGGTCCGCATCACAGCCCATGGACGGCTAACCTCCCGGAGCCTCCACGCCCTTTACGTAGTCGCGAGGAGGGCCAACGCCCTTATGCATGGCCTGGCCCTCGAAATCGACGTCAGCGGGGCCAACGTGGACCCGGCGGCCATGGAAGCGCTCCGCCGCTGCTCGCAATCCCGCCGTCTTCCGGCCCTGATCGATCCCCAACAGTCAGATGTCAACATCTCCGTCCGGTCATCCGCAGACGCGGTGATGGCCGCCTGAATCCGGCGGCTATGAACGTGGTGGGCGCTTCGACCCAGCTTGCCTAGAACTTGGTGGTGCCGCGCAGTCGCCGGGGACGGCCGTCCGGGTCCACGACGAAGCGGCTGAGCGGATCCGCCCACAGACGCTGGAGGGCGGACACGGGTTCCGGCGTGTGGTGCCGCACGTTTCCGGTGGGGCGGTGCGAGCGGCGCCCGGTTTCGTGCCAGTTATCGAGGGCGTCGGCGCTGGTCTTCCACAGCTTTAGCCCAGCCGCCGGGTCGTGAATTCGGGGATCGTCATGATCCAAGCCCAGGTGTTCGGCCCAGAGTTGGAGCCGGAGCCCGCGGGCCAGCGGCCCGGAAGCGGCGTGGCCGTTGTCGGTGCCGGGCGGCTCCCCGTTCTCGGCAGTGGTGTCGGCAGTGGTGTCGAATACGGCGCAGGTGAGCTCGCTGTCGGTGGTCCAGGACCGGCGGTTGAAATTGTCTGAGCCGCAGGTGAACCAGATGTCGTCGATAATGCAGATCTTGGCGTGGACGTAGATCGGAGTTCCGGAGCTGTTCTCCAGGTCGAACACGCCAACCCTGTCGGGTGCGACCTCGCGCAACAACTTGAGGGCGCGAAGTTGCCCGATCCGGCTTGCCGGCCCCGCAAGGGGGCCGTCGGAGTCGGGGTAGCGTGGCACGACGGCGATCACGTTCAGCTCGGGGTTCCGCTCAAGGGCCTCTGCGATTCCGGCTGCAACTTCTGTCGACCATAAGTACTGGTCCTCTATGTAGATCAGCGAGCGGGCGCGGGCGAAGGCTTTCGCATATCCGCGGGCAACGCTGCGTTCCCCTTCGGGCGCGAACGGGAACGGGGGACGTTTAACACCGTAGGTTCGTAGTAGTTGCACGGCATGGGGTCCGGCCGCAGGCGGCGGCGGTGCAGCGGCCGGGAGCGGTTCGGGGTGCCGGGGCATACGGGCCAGGCGTTGCAGCAGCATCCGGTACGGGGTGCGTCGATCCAGTGGATGGGGGTCGTTCCACCGTTCAGCGAACACCGCCAGTACATCCGCGACCACGGGCCCCCGCAGTTCGAGTGCGGCATCGTGCCACGGCGGACGTTTCCCGTACCGGGGATCCATGGTCACCGCTTGCGGGTCTCCCGCATGGTCGGCGTCGTCCCTTCGGCTGTGGGAAAGGTCGAGCCCGCCGATGAACGCGACATCCCGTGACGGATCGTCACGACGGCGGATGACGAACATTTTCTGGTGATGGGAACCGAACAGGCGGACACGCTGATCCAACAACACTTCTCCGCCGGCGTCGTTGATCTTGCGGCTCAGGAGCTCGTTGGATCGGCCGCTCATCGGGGCTGATACCCGCTCTCCGTGGGATCTCCAGACAAGGCCCCGCACTTCCACGCCCTCGCGAGCCAACCCTGCGAGCAGGTCCCCGATCGTCGGTCCGTCCGCCAGCAGCCGCTCGTCGGCGTCGCCACGCCAGTCGGTGAACCACACACGGTCTCCCGCCCGCAGTGCAGTCAGCTCCTCATACAGTCGGGCAAAATAGCTCGCTCCATGAATCAGGGGCCGCACAAGGTTGCCCTCCGACCACGCCGGAGACCCGGCACCGCCCGCGTGCACCTCCGTGGCCAGATTCCCCCGCTCAGCACGACTCAGGAACCACGTGCCAGCATCAGTGTCCACTCAGTGCTCCTTCCGGGGGGCGAGGCCAATCCTCTGGGGTCCGGTCTTCAAACAGCCTAGAAGGTAACCTTACTGATCAAATCAATTCACGAGGTGAGGCGGAAGACAATGGGCGTTCATCCCCAAGGCACGTCGGACGAAGACTCAGCCGGAGGCAAAGGCGAGCTTGCCGACGACCGTTTCGTCGGTGACGCTGACCTGGCCCGGTGGAAGTCCCCCGCTGGTAGGTGGCTCGCCTCCCGTGCACAACGCCTCAGTGCCCGTCTCGGCCCGTACGGTGCGCTGATCCTGATCCTCGCTGCTGGAGCCGCAGTGGCATCACTGCTGGCCTTCGCGACCGGCGGAGTGTACGAGGCCGTGACCGAAGCAGATGGCGTGTCCGCCCTGGACCACCCGGTCCTGGAGGCAGCGATGACCTTGCGCAGCCCCGCACTGGACGCCGCCGCCACGGCCTACACCGATCTGGGCGGAGGAATCGTGATGCCGATCCTGGCCGTGATTGCCACCGCCGTACTGGTCCTGCGGCGCCGCTCCTGGACGCCGGCGATCCTCATTGTGACCGCTGCGGCCGGTTCCCTCCTCATGACCATTGCCGGCAAGCAGCTCATCGGCCGTGCCCGGCCCCCGCTCAGCGACGCCGTGCCGCCCTACGAGTATTCCCCCTCGTTTCCCAGTGGGCATTCGCTGAATTCGTTCGTGATCGCCGGAATCGTCGCCTACCTGGTCATCCTGCGTTGCCGCTCCCGCCGGGCCCGTGCCTGGACAGTGACCGCCGCGGCCCTCTTCGCCCTGACCATCGGCCTAAGCCGGGTGTTCCTGGGCCACCACTGGCTCACCGATGTCCTGGCGGCCTGGACGCTCGGCGCCGCCTGGCTGGTCCTGGTCATTACAGCTCACCGCCTTTACCTCACCGCCCGAAAGACTGAAAAGCTCAATCACTCCCGGACGGAGACTCCAGGCCGATAAAAGCCGGCTCCGACTTGCCCCCTCCCGCATGTTGCCCAAAGTTTGCTTTTCCTGCACTTAGCTTTTGCCTGATGCTGGAAGAGTCGGGCGGGGGTTTTGTCAGCAAAGCCAAGCACCGGGAGCAGCTCATGTCAGGTCTCAACCGTCGGCGTTTTCTTCAACTATCAGGGGCCACCGCGGCGAGTGCCGCAATCGCGGAAATGCTCGGCGAGAGCATCGCGCGCGCCGCGACCATTCCGGCCAACCGTGCCACCGGCTCGATCAAAGACGTCGAGCACGTAATCGTCTTCATGCAGGAGAACCGCGCCTTCGACCACTACTTCGGCACGCTCAAGGGCGTACGCGGGTTCGGTGACCCGCATCCGGCCATCCTCCCGAGCGGGAAGGACGCGTTCGCGCAGAACAACGGAACGCGGGACATCCTCCCCTACCACCCGACCGCGCCGGATCTCGGCATGCAGTTCATGGAAGACCTCGACCACTCGTGGAAGCTCACCCACGAGGCCTTCAACGTGGGCAAATACGACAAGTGGCTCCCCGCCAAGTCCGAGGCCACCATGGCGTTCTACGAACGCGGCGACGTCCCGTTCCATTTCGCCCTCGCGGACGCGTTCACGATCTGCGACCAGTACCACTGCTCGTTGCTCGGCCCCACGGACCCCAACCGCTACTACATGTTCACGGGCTGGGACGGCAACGACTACAAGGCCGGCGGCCCCGACCTGTGGAACGCCGAGGTCGGCTACTCGTGGAGCTCGTACCCCGAGGAGCTTGAGAAGGCCGGCGTGAGCTGGAAGGTGTACCAGGACGTCGGCGACGGCCTCACGGCTGCGGGCTATTGGGGGTGGACGGGCGACGCGCACATCGGTAACTACGGCGACAACTCGCTCCTCTACCTGACGCAGTACCAGAACTCGAAGCCCGGAAGCCCGCTGTACGAGAAGGCGCTGACGGGCACGAACGCGAAGGCCGGCGACGACCTGTTCCGCATCTTCCGCGAGGACGTCGCGGGCGGGAAGCTCCCGCAGGTCTCCTACGTCGTGGCCCCCGAGGCGTACACAGAGCACTCGAACTGGCCGCCGAACTTTGGAGCCTGGTACACGGCGAATATCCTCAACATCCTTACCTCCAACCCGGACGTCTGGAGCAAGACGGCCGTGTTCTTCATGTACGACGAGAACGACGGCTTCTTCGACCACGTCGTCCCGCCGCACCCCAACACCCCGCAGATCCCCGGCGCATCCACGGTCTCTACCGAGGGCGAGTGGTACGACGGCCGGATGACGTTCTCCGGCATCGCCGATGCCCCGGGCCACTACGGTCTCGGCGTGCGCGTGCCGATGCTCGTCGCCTCGCCGTGGAGCATGGGCGGGTGGGTCTGCTCGGAGACATTCGACCACACGTCGATCGTGCGGTTCCTCGAGTCCCGCTTCGGCGTGAAGTCCCCCAACATTTCGCCGTGGCGCCGCGCGGTGTGCGGCGACCTCACGAGCGCATTCGACTTCTCGGCGAACGCGAACGCGGGCGCGGCGCCGGCCCTGCCCGACACCTCGGCATTCAAGCCCGCGGACCACAATCGGCACCCGAGCTACGTGCCGACGCCTCCCGCGGTCAACTCGATGCCGCCCCAAGAAAAGGGCACGCGCCCGTCGCGCCCGCTCGGGTACGCGCTCGACGTCGCGGTCTCTGTGGCCAGCGGCAAGCTCTCCGCCCACTGGTTGAACGCCGGGAAGCTCGGCGCACACGTGCAGGTCCGCTCGAATCTCCTTCCCGCGGGACCGTACTCGTACACGATCGGCGTAGGCGCCGCCCTCGACGCGTCGTGGACGCTTGGCGCCGAGTACGACGTGCAGATGCACGGCCCGGCTGGCTGGTACCGCCGTTATGCGGGCACGACGGCGGCCGCGGACATCCGCGCGACCGTCACCCGCGACGGTGTCTCCGGCCACGCACAATTCCGGATTGAGAACACTGGCGCGGCCGCGGCCGCCCTCACGGTCACGGACGCGTACGGCGCCGGATCGCAGGTGCTCGCGCTCAACCCGGGCCAGGCCAAAACCGTGGTGATCCCCACGCAAGGCGGCTGGTACGACCTCGAGATCACCGCCGCGGCAGATCCGAAGCTCGTGCGAGTCCTCGCAGGGCGCCTCGACGACGGCCGGGCTCTCACGTCCGACCCACAGTTGGGCCGCTGAGGGGCGGTCGCCCGCCGTCGCCCGCTGTTCTTCACCCCGCTGCTTCACCCCGCTGCTTCACCCCGAATAGAAGCGCTCCGACAGGCGCGCAACCCCAAAGGACAACACCGCGGCCAACTACCACGGCGTCACGTACCCGAGCCTGCCCAACTACCTCTCAGCCATCTCGGGCAGCTTCCAAGGAATCTGGGACGACTGCAAAGCGGGAGCGAATGTCACGTGTGCCCCTGAAGAGTTCGTCCCCGGTTCCAGCGACACAAGAGTCACCGGCAGCTCACGCCAGAACAGGCGGCCAGCGCCGCCGCGACTCCGCATATGTTCTCCGGCCAGACCATCGTCGACCAGCTCGAAAACAAGGGACTGAGCTGAAAGGCACACATGGAGAACCTCCCTAGCACCGGCTCCCAGGTCGAATACGCACCCACAATCGGCTCCACCACGGTCAACCTGTACGCCCAGAAGCACAACCCGTTCATGTGTGGCACCTCGGCTGTCTGGCGAACCCCTGCTCGCCCACTACGTCGGGCACGTTCGAGGAACTCTTCCGCCCCTAAACCCTTTATAGCGTTCAAGAGCTGACGACCTGCCCGCACATTCCGTGCGGGCAGGCCGTCCGGTTATCCGGCGAGGCGCCGTAGTCAACGAGCCCAATCGCTTATCGGGACGCCGCGAAGAGAGTGAGCTCAGACCGGCCGTCGTCGGCGGTCACGCCGCGAATCTCCGAGAATCGGGCGACCGGTTGGAAGCCGAGAGCATCGTGCATTCTGATGGATGCCGTGTTGTGTTCGTTTGCGAAGTAGTGAGCGACCGACGTCCGGGACCAGATCCATTCCAACCTCGCCAGGGTGAGGGCAGAACCGACCCGTCGCCGTCGAAACCCCGGAGCGACCACCATGCCCCCGAGATAGTGGCCTGCGGGCGAGCGGCCTTCCGGATCCGAGTGGAAATGCGTCTTGGCTACGCCGATGACCTCACCTTGTGTGACCGCCACCAAAACGACTCTGTCGCTCCTTGGCGCGATCATCTCGCTGGTCCAGCGTGTTCGCGCGCTCGCATCACAGACCGCATTCACCTGCCCCAGGTCATCGAGGGTGCATTCACGAATCTGCATGGCGATAGCGTACTCGCTCAGCTCGTGGACGATCCTAGTCGTGAAGGACCACTTGGTAGAGGTTGTGGTCTTGCCATTTACCGGTAATCTGCAGGTACCGCGGTGCCATACCAATCTGCTGGAATCCGGCCTTCAGCAGCACCCGCCGCGAGCCAACGTTGTGGAGGAGAGTGCTCGCCTCGATGCGGTGCAGTCCGAGTTGGTGGCGCGCCATTTCGACAATCGCCTGGACCGCGGCGGACGCCAGTCCGCGGCCTGCATAATCGCTGTCCACCCAGTAACCCATCCTCGCGCTCTGGAAGGGACCGCGGACGACTCCTGCTACGTTGAATCGGCCGACGAGTCTATCGCCGTCGAACAGTCCGAACGTGTGCCCTTCCCCTGCCTCATGCGCGACGAGGCGGCTGGCAATGTCCGAGGACTGCCAATCTTCGGTGTAGTACTCCTCGGGCCGTACTGGCTCCCAGGGTGAAAGGTAGGCACGGTTGCGCACATATGCGGCTGCGAGCGCAGCCGCATCATTTATGCGCAGTACGCGCATGCTGACGCTTTCACTAAGTTGGCGCGATTCAATCATCGATCAACACTAGATCCAAATACCGCTCCCGGCCCAGAGTCCGGGCCCGTTGATGATCCGGCTACCTAGGCGGAGGGTGTCTCCAAGCCGTCAGTGCCGATCTGTCCGCGGGAGGGCTTCCCGATTATGCGATAGTTTGCGGTAAGAACGGGGATGCATCATCCGCAGCGGGGGAAACCAAGTGACCCACATCTGTCGACACACCTCAGCTCTGGCTCCAGGCGATGTTCCGGCCGACGTGCCCGCATGAAGGCGGGCACTCTCCGGGAGTCGATGATGGAAGCGGCCGCTGGTCGCTGGCTCAGCGCCTCCGACTTAGTCGCGGTCGCACGGAGCACTGGTGTTCTTTCGGATCATCGGCGGGCTAGGGAATTCACCATCGAGGCGATCAAAGAGCTCGTTTCCGAAGGATTATTGGTTCCGGGAGCATTCGGAACCGGCCGGTACATGCCCTGGTCATGGGCATATTTCTGCTAATACTCCCGACCGCAATCACCCTCGTACTCAGGAACGAGCTTGGAGACTATGGCAGAATCCGGAAACTGCTCGCCTCCGGAGCCCAGTGGCGGCAGGTCGAGGTCACCGTCACACGGAAGACCGCCGGCCGAGACGGCGTCACTATCCGGCTCGAAGGGAAGGACCCCGGAGGAAACCGGCGCTCGTTCTATATCTTGTCCCGATTTGTAAGCCCGATCGGCCCCGCCAGTAAAGGCGACAAAGCCAGCCTCAAGCTAATCGCGGACGGCAAAGGGCGGGCACTCATCCAGCGACCCGATAACGGCCGAATATGCGTTGCGCGCATCAACAGATCGAGCTGGCCGCAAGGTTGGGGCGACCGGCAATTGTTCGGGCGCACCGCGCAACTCCGTGACAAGGACCGAGGGCACGGAAAGACCGCGCAGAAATCTGATTAGGGTGAGTCCCGCACTCGAAAGTTCAAATGGCCACGGCCGAAATCAGTAAACCCGAAGCTCAAAGCCACAATTGAAGCCCCCTGTCGGATTCGAACCGACGACCCCCGTGAGCTAAAGGTGAGTCGGTCGCAATGGCCGGAGAGCCCCGTTACACGAAAACGTCGCGGCCCACTCGTCACAGTCTCTTGCTTAAACCCTCCCCCGCTGCAGCCCCCTGACAAGTGCTTGGCCGACCTCGCGCCAAAAGACTCGCCCGGCCGATCCCCGTTCCGGTTCCGGCGCAGCGCCGGCCAACGATATCGAGCCGGAGCCGGCCGCCTGGGCTGCCAGCCAGTCTCCAAAGTGGGTAATGTCCTCACCCCGGGACGCTGCGACCGCGTCGCACGCGAAGCCCACCGCCCTCGAACCATCGCTCAGCAGCACAGAGCCCAACAGCATGGGTTCGGGCAACTCTGCGAGGAAGGAGCCCAGGGCCGCCTCGGAGAGCAGCCATCGCTCAGCGGCGAGTTCGGCGCCGTCGTCGGACCGGACCACGCCGGGCTTGGGCGGCCGAGTGTCCAGCGAGACCATCCGGTACCGGGCCGCCGTCCTGACCGGACCGTCCCAGAAGGCACCGCGCGATTCCAGTTCTGTGACCAACGGCTGGCTCTTCCGGTGCGCGCCGACCACCACCAAGGGCACGACGGCGGCCCCCGCCGTCACGGGCCACGGCACCCCCGCCGAGGAGACACACGCCGGCGCGGCGCCGGTCGCGAAGAGCTCTGGCCTAGCCGGGGTGTACTCGATGCGCCGCGCGATGTCGGCAACGACGGCGTCGTCGAACGTCCGGCCAACCACCGTGAGGCCGAACTGCGATACCGACGTCGCCCCGTCGTCGTTTGCGCTGCTGTCCTCCACAATGCCGGCCGGAACAGCTACGGCGCACAGATCGAACAGGTTACAGAAGTTCGTGTAGGTGCCCATGCGCGAATTCACGCATACCGGATCCGCTGCGACCTCTGCCAGCGTCGGATGGAACGGCGCCGTCGGCACGATGAGGGCATCGAACCCTTCAAGTCGGGACATCGCCTCGCGCTTCGGCTCCTCCAGCGCCGCAGTGTCCGCCACATACTGGTGGGCGGGCAGGCGGCCGGCCTCGCTGACGATGCTCGCCACGGTCGGATCCAGCCCGATGCCGGCGGCGGCGTCGCCGGAAAGCGCGCCGTCGATGAAACTCCCGACGGCGGCGTAGCGCTCGGCGACCAGCGCACCGTCGTAAAGCAGCCGTGCCGCCTGGAGGAAGACATCCAGTTCGATCGGCTCGGCATCCACGCCGCTGGCGCGCAGACGCTCGATCTGGACCCCGAACTCCGCAGCCCAGGCGGGATCCAAAGCCGGGAGGTCCGCCGGATAGGCGACACGCGGCCTCGATGGCGAGGCCAATCGGATGTCTGTCGGCCACGTCCGGCCTTGCCCGGCCATGATGCCCATGGCCAGTTCGGCGGTGTCCAGATCCCGGGCGAGGATGGTAACGGCGTCCCAGGACCGGCAGGCCGGGACCACACCGGCGGTGGAAACCACGTTCAATGTCGGTTTGATGCCGACGATCCCCTGCAAACCGGCCGGAACACGCCCGGAACCGGCGGTGTCTGTGCCGATGGCGATATCCACGAGTCCCAACGCCACAGCCACTGCCGAACCTGAGCTTGATCCCCCGGAGATCCGGTCAGGCCGCCGCGAATCCCGGACTGGACCGTAGGGACTCCGCGTGCCCACCAGTCCTGTCGCGAACTGATCGAGATTGGTTGCGCCCAGTACAAGCGCTCCTGCTTGACGCAGCCGTGCTACCACCACGGCATCCTCTGCCGGTTCATAGCCAAAACCGGGGCAGGCCGCTGTCGTCGTGATACCGGCGACGTCCACGTTGTTCTTGACCGCCAGCAGGAGCCCGGCCAGCGGCAGTTCGGAGCCGGATGCCACCGCGGCGTCGATGCGGGCCGCTTCGGCCAGCAACTCTTCCTCTCCGCGGATTTCGATCCAGATCTCGGGCCGGTCCACCGCGTCTAGGGCGGCCAACGCGTCCTTTACGCGTTTGGCGGCGGTGGCCGTGCCGATCATTGTCTCCTGGGTGGTCACGCTGCTGCCTCTTCCAGTTCGCGTTCGCTCACTTCGTCCGCGCCTGCGAGCACCACAAGTGCTTCGCCGGCCACCACTTGGGAGCCGGCGGTCGGCAGGACTTGGTGCACCACGCCGTCGCACGGTGCTGACAGGACGGTTTCCATCTTCATGGCCTCAAGGGAAACCAGTGGCTGTCCCTGTGTCACGCGGTCTCCAGGTGCGACGTCCACCTTCCAGACGCTGGCGGCGAACGGCGCTGAAACGAGCGTTCCGCCGTCGGGAACCACCACTCCGCCGGCGCCGGGAACGGCGACCGCGGCCGCGACTTCCGCACGGTCAAACTCGCCGGCATCCGCCCAGGCCTGACGCTCCACCGCAAACGCCCCCGCCTGCCGCTCCCTGAAGAGGCCGATCGATTCGCGGTTCTCCTCCAGGAACGCTTCGTGTTCGGCGAGGGAGAAGGTGCCGTCCTCGATCTCGACTCCCCGGCCGCGGCCGGCGGCCATGTCGGCGCGGAGGTCCAGCAGCTCTTCGGGGCTGACGGGGTACCAGGAGATCCGGTCGAAGAAGCGCAGCAGCCAGGGCGATCCGGGTTCGAAGGGTGCGGAGTCGGCGTAGCGGGACCAAACCTGCGTGGTGCGGCCGACAAACTGGTAGCCGCCCGGGCCTTCCATGCCGTAGATGCACATATAGGCCCCGCCGATGCCGACCGCGTTCTCAGGCGTCCACGTCCTGGCCGGGTTGTATTTGGTGGTGACCAGCCTGTGCCGCGGGTCAAGCGGCGTGGCCACGGGCGCGCCAAGGTACACGTCGCCGAGGCCCAGGACCAGGTACTCGGCGTCGAAGACGGTGTCGAAAACGTCATTCACCGAATCCAGGCCGTTGACGCGGCGAATGAACTCGATGTTCCACGGGCACCACGGGGCGTCGTCCCGGACACCGGTCATGTAGCGTTCGATCGCCTCGCGCGTGGCGGGGTCGTCCCAGGACAGCGGCAACCGGACAGTCCGGCTCGGCACGACGAGCTCGGAACTCGCGGGCAGCGCGGCCACGATCTCCTGGACGAAGCCCAGCAGCAGCCTGGTAGTCAGAATCGACGGATCCACCTTGATCTGCAATGAACGGATCCCGGGCGTAAGGTCCACCACTCCGGGGACGCGGAGCTGCTCGATGTGCTGGTGCAGGGCATGGACCCGCGCGCGCAGGCCGAGGTCCAGCACCATGTCGCCAAATTCCACCAGGAGGTTGTCGTCTCCGGAACGGCGGTACGTGACTGCGGGCCGTCCTTCGGCTTCGGGTGCGCGGCCCAGCACTCCGTCGTCGCCGTCGCCCTTTAGCGTCCCGGCATGCCCGACGGCGGCTAGGCCGTCTGTGCGGGAGCCCGCGCCACCTGGCAGGATCAACTGCCGTCCCGGTCCAAGGTCCTTCGCCGACGGAGCCTGGGCGTCCGTCACCGCCACGAAGCGGACCTTATCCCCCGGACGCAACTGGCCGAGCTTCCAGCGTTCTCCGGTCACCACCGTCACAGGGCAGACGAAGCCGCCGAGGCTCGGACCGTCAGGGCCGAGCAGGATGGGGGTGTCGCCGGTGAAGTCCAGGGCGCCCACGGAGTAAGGGGTGTCGTGGATGTTGGAAGGGTGGAGTCCTGCCTCGCCGCCGTCGGTGCGTGCCCAGCGTGGCTTGGGGCCGACCAGCCGCACACCTGTGCGGGCCGAGTTGAAATGCACCTCGTAGTCTGTCGCGAAGAGTTCGTCGATGTCTTCGCGCCGGAAGAATTCCGGGGCGCCGTGCGGACCTTCGACCACCCTCAGTTCCCAGCGGGACGTGAGGGTGGGGCGGCTCTCGGCAGGAACCGGCTGCAAAGGCCTATCCGCCGGTAGCTGGTCGGCTGTGCGCAGCACGTCACCGGCGCGGAGCACGCGGCCGCCGTGGCCGCCGAACTGGCCGAGGGCGAACGTGGAGGCGCTGCCAAGGTAGTGCGGGATGTCGAGTCCGCCTTGGAACAGGACATAGCCTCGCAAGCCGGCCCCTTCGGCGGAGCCGATGTCCAGCAGGTCGCCCGGTGGAACCGTGATGGGTTCCCAAGCGGCGACCGCGGAGCCGTTGACTGTGAGCTTGACGTCGGCTCCGGTCACGCACACGGTGGTGGCGTGGGTGAACCGCAGAGCGGGCCCCGCCATGGTGAATTCCAGGCCCGGCGCGCCCTCCGGGTTGCCCAGGGCCTTGTTCCCCAGCCGGAAGGAGAGATCGTCCATCGGACCGCTGGGCGGTACGCCCACCTTCCAGAGTCCGGTTCTGCCCGGCCAGTCCTGCACGCTCGTCTGGAGGCCGGGGCGTTCCACGGTGATGCGGGGTTCGGGATCGCCCACGGTGTCCAGGGTTCCTGTGGAATGGTTCGCAGCCCGAACCACGTCCAGCCCGGTCACTGCACGCAACATGCCCAGGTTGGTCTCGATGCCGTCGATACGGGTCTGCTCCAAGGCCTCGGAGAGGGCGTCAAGCGCCGCATCCCGGTTGTCTCCGAAGGTGATGAGTTTGCCCAGCAGGGGGTCGTAGTTGGTGGACACCTCGCTGCCGGTCTCCACCCACGCGTCAACCCGCACGACCTCGGGGCTTGGGTACTGTGCGTTGGTGACGGTTCCGGCGCTGGGCTGGAAGTTGTGGGCCGGGTCCTCGGCGTAAATGCGGGCTTCCACCGCATGCCCTGTCACCGGAACGCTTTCCGGGACACCCCCGAGGACGGGCCGTGCCTGGGCCAGGTTGAGCATCCACTCCACGAGGTCGACGCCGGTGATCGCCTCGGTTACCGGGTGCTCCACCTGGAGCCGGGCGTTGACCTCGAGGAAGGAGGCTTCCTGCCGGAGGGGATCGTAGACGAACTCCACCGTCCCCGCCGAGCGGTAGGCCACCGAGGCGCACAGGGCACGGGAGCTGCGGTGGAGCTCTTCCCGGAGGGCTGCCGGCAGGTCCGGTGCAGGGGCTTCTTCCAGCACCTTCTGGTGCCGACGTTGCAGGGAACAGTCGCGGTCTCCGAGGCTTACGACTCGGCCTTCACCGTCGCCGAAGATCTGCACCTCCACATGGCGGGCGTGTTCGATGTAGCGTTCGGCGAACACTCCCGCGGTGCCGAAACTGGAGTTCGCAAGCCGGGCCACGCGGGCGTAGCTTTCCGTCAATTCTGCTTCGTTCCGGCACACAGCCATGCCAATGCCGCCGCCGCCGCCGGTAGCCTTCAGCATCAGCGGGAACCCGATCTCCCCAGCGGCTCCGATGGCCGCGTCGAGATCCTCAAGCAAGCCGGACCCGGCAATCATCGGCACGCCCGCCCGCTGCGCCGCCTCCCTGGCGGTGTGCTTGGTCCCGAAGATCCGCAACTGTTCGGGGGTCGGGCCGACGAACACCAGGCCCGCGGCTTCCACAGCCTCGGCGAACCCGGCATCTTCGGAGAGGAAACCGTAACCGGGGTGGATGGCGCCGGCGCCGGTCGCGGAGGCGCCTGCCAGGATGGCGTCGACCCGAAGGTAGGACTCCTTGGCGGGTGCCGGTCCGAGCAGCACGGCTTCGTCTGCGAGGCGAACGTGCTTCGCGCCGCGGTCCGCTTCGGAGAATACTGCGACGGTCCGCAGCCCGGCTTTTCGGGCGGACTCGATGATTCGGCAGGCGATCTCGCCGCGGTTGGCAATGAGCAGGGTGTCGAAACGGGTCACGGTTAAGCCTCCGGGCGGGTGACGATCATGCGCACGGGCGTGGGGTTGAAGCCGTTGCACGGGTTGTTGATCTGGGGGCAGTTTGAGACCAGGACCAGCACGTCCGTTTCCGCGCGGAGCGCAACGCGTTTGCTGGGAGCGGATAGCCCATCCACGATGCCGAGGGCACCGTCTGGATCGACCGGCACTTTCATGAACCAGTTGATGTTCGAGACGATGTCCGGCTTCCCCAGGCCCCATTTGGAGCCTTCGATGAGGAAGTTCTCTACGCAGGCATGCTGTTCGTGGGTGTGATGGCCGTAGCGCAGTGTGTTGGATTCCTGGGAGCACGCTCCGCCGATGGTGTCGTGGACACCCACCTCGTCAGCCTCCACGGTCATCAGGGCGTCGCCGTCGTCTGAGCGGAGGACGGACCCAGTGGTGAGAATGATGGACTGTTGGGCGGCAATCGTGACGGCGGCAGAGTAGCGGGTGGCGACGTCGGCGGCCGAGTAGAGGAGGCAATCAACGGCCTGGTTGCCCTCGAGGTCCACGATGGTCAGGACATCCCCGGCTGTGACCACGGCCGACCACGGGCCGCGTGCTTCGACGTGTTCGTCAAGGATGACCCGTCCGGAAACCAGCGCAGCGGAGTGGGCTTCCGGCAGGCGCTGGGCCTCCGGCAGGGAAACTGTGGCAGCGGCGGGGTTCATGCGGAGGTCCTCGCTTTGTGGTCGTGTTCGGTGTTCTGCAGGGCCAGGAGGTGTTCGGGGCCCGGTTTTAGCCCAAGCGTGTGATCGAGCCCAAGTTCCCCCGCGGCGAGGGCCCGGAGGTCCTGCGGCGCCTGCCAGGCGACGATGTCCACGGCGCTGCCGGTGAAGGCCGGGCGGGGGTCGAGGGGATGGGTGGTGTTGGCGAGCACCAACACCAAATCCATGTGGAGCAGGAATTCGACGGCGGTTCCCGCGCCGGCGCTGCCGCCGAAGCGGATGCCGCCGTCGGCGTCTACAGTGATGCCCTTAAAGAAGGACACCGACGGCGGGAGCTCCCGCCGGCTGATCCCGTGCTTGAGTGCGCCGAGAGTCAGCAATTCGCGACCGGCCGGTGACGCGCTGTGGGCGCTGCCGGCACCGTATTTCGCCTCGTTGCCGGCCCGGTGCGTGGTGCCGGTGAGGGCGTCGTGCCGCCCCGAGGAGTCGACGACAACTGTGGCCATCAGCCGTCCAGCGTCGGAAAGCAGCGGGTGGCCCGGCCCGAGGTAAGCCTGCCAGGGCACCTTGACGGTATCCGCGACGTTGATCCGCTCGTGGTGGGAGCCGCCCCGGAAGAGAACCGCATGGACGCAAGCGTCGCCGTCGGTGTCGGTCAGCCGGATCCGCGTTCCTCGCGCAAGTTCCATGTGCGTGTAGCGGCCGAAGGCCAGTGACTCGGTCCACGTGGTGGCAGCAAGCTCCCGGGCGTCCAGCCCGGCCGTCAGCCGTTCCGGGGCCGATGCGGCGGGCACGTGGATCATGTTGTCGGCGGTTCGGCCGTGCTGCGAGCGTGCGTGGGCGCGGGCGCCTGCTGTCGTCGCCGTCCCAACGGCCGTTTCAGTGGTTTCGAGGGTCTGTGTCATGTCAGTTCGTTTCTGCGTGGCGGTTTCGTTTGGTGTCGGCGTCAGTCGGCCGGGGTGAGGTCGGCGGTTTTCCGCTTTCGTACCCAGATGCCCAGGAGCAGCACAGCGCCTACCATCAGCGGAGCGGAGAACAGCAGGAGGCCGTTGTCGCCGGTGGGGTCGTAGACCTCGGGCCGCGGCCAGGCGAGGTTCACCACCATCAGGGCGCCGTAGAGGACTGCGAGGATGTTGACCGGAAGCCCCCACCGTCCGAGCGAGAACAGTCCCCCGGGCATGGTCTTGCCCGTGCGGTCCCAGTCTCCGCGCAGCCGGTTGATCAGCAACGGCACGGTGACCAGCAGGTAGGCGAGGTAGAGCATCACGATGCAGACGCTGCACAGCGTGGTGAACAGCGCGGCGTTGCCGATGTTGATGGCCAGGACGGCGACCGCGAGAAGACCCACGATCACCGAAGGCCACAGCGGGGTGCCGCTCCGAGGGCTGACGGCGGACAGTGCCGCCGCGGCGGGGAGCTGGCGGTCGCGGGCCATCGAGAAGACCAGGCGCGAGCCGGCGGTCTGAATGGCGAGGGTGCACACGAAGATGGCGATCGCGACGTCGACCAGCAGGACCTTGCCCCAAAAGGTCCCGAGAACGGCGGTCAGCACGTAGGGCAGCCCTTGGCTGGCCAGGTTGCCGTCGTCGAGGCTCGGGGCGGCCATCAGGGCGCCGATGATCATCAGCCCGCCGCCGAGTCCGGAGATAAGCAGGGCAGAGATGATGGTGCGCGGCGTGGTGTGGCGCGGGTTTTTGGTCTCTTCGGACAGCTCGCCGGCGGAATCGAAGCCGACCATGACGTAGGCGGCCATCAGGCCGGAGACGAGGAACGCGCCCACCGGGCCGAGGTCGGAACCGCTGACAAGCTGCGTGTTCTGGACAACGTCGGGGCCGCGTTGCGCCACGGAAACGAGCGCCAGGATCACGGCGGCCACGCCGACCAGTTCGCAGGTGACGCCGATCGAGTTGATATGGGACATCAGCTTCACACCGACGGCGTTGATCGCTGTGGTGGCGACCAGCAGCAGGGCGCCGAGGATGACGGCATTGCTCGCCCCGGTGACAGTATTCAGCGCAGGGTCGCCGCCGACGAGCTGGAACCCGTCCCAGAGCTGGGGAAGAACAACCTGCAGGGCGATGGCGGCCGCGGCGGCGGTGATCACCTGGGCGGTGGACATGAACCAGCCGGCGAACCAGCCGACGGTTTCGCCTCCGACCCGCCGCGACCACTGGTAGACGGCCCCGGAAATCGGGTACCGCGCAGCCAGTTCGGCGAAGTTCAACGCCACAAGCAACTGGCCGACGAGGACGATCGGCCAGGTCCAGAAAAAGGCCGGCCCGGCAAAGGAGTAGCCGAAGCCGAACAACTGGAAGATGGTGGTCAGGATGGAGACGAACGAAAAACCCGCGGCAAAGGAAGCGTAGCGGCCAAGTTTGCGATGCAACGACGGCTGGTAGCCGAGCGACGTCAGGTCTGCATCGTCGGCGTGGGCGGACGCCGTCGAGATGGTGGTAGTCATCGGTTTCTCCGTGTCTGGAACGGGGGGCTGGTGACGACGGAAGCGGGAAGGCTCTGACGGCCGTCCGCAATACCGGTCAATTGATAGTTTTCCAGTGGGATGTCCCGCTTCCGTTTCGCTGATGTAAAAGCTGGATGACGGCGCATTTCCGGCATGTGAACATAAACTCACCTGAGATTGGCGCGGCCCGAGGACGACGGAATCGGGCACGAAGCCGCCTTCGGCGATGTAAGAATGTGGGGTGACCACCGCCGGACCGGGCAGACCCCGCAAACAGCAACCCGTCCGCCCTGGCGCCACGGCCCGGGACGAGATCCTGGATGCCGCCGCCGAACTCTTCACCAGCCAAGGATTTGCCAACACCTCCACCAGGGCGATCGCCGACGCCGTGGGGATCCGCCAGTCATCGCTTTACCACCACTTCGGCACCAAGGACGACATTCTCGCGGAACTCCTTGACGGCACCGTGGCAGGAGGCCTGGCCTTCGCGAGCGCCGTACATGCCAGCCTGCCGCCGTCCGGTCCAAGGGCCGCGGCTGCGCGCCTGCACGCCGTGGCACGTTACGACGGAAGCCAACTGTGCAGCGCCCGTTGGAACCTCGGTGTCCTCTACCATCTGCCGGAAGCCCGCGCACCGAGGTTCCGGCACTTCATGGATGACAGGCTGCAGCTCCGGCAGTTGTACCGGGAGCTAGGCCAAACCGTGGAGGAATTCGCCTCGACGGACCCCCGGCCAGGCGCGGCATCGCCAGGCGATCTCCTCTTCCGCCTGGTCGAGTCCCTGATCAATCTCCGTGCCGATGGCCTCGCGGACGCCGATTCAGCCATGCAGACGGCGGACGCCGGCATTGTCCTCGCCGGGATGGCTGCAGACCTAGATGAAATACGGGCCATGAGCACAGAGCTGATCCGCGAATTCGGGTAGGGCTGCTACTAGGCCAGATGGCACCGCGTGTCTGCTACTGCTGTCGCGGCGACTCCATGCCGGTTTCCAGGATCATCTCCGCAATGAGCGTCATCATTTGGGCCGGGACGATTTCGCCGGGCCAGCTTGTGTTCCACCGGTTCACGGCCCGATCAGCTTTCTTAGTTCGGCGGCTCGAAATCGCAGTACTTCCGGGTTCTCCTGGACATCTCTAAAAGAGGAACCCGTTGCCTCTCTGATGGCACGCCGCATGGCTGGCAGGCTCGTGAATCCGCTGGCCTCCGCTATGTCTGTCTGGGATCGCTTCCAGGGGTTTGCTTCGGTGAGGAGCTCAAGGGCCTCCAGGGTCCTCAGCGCGCGGATGTATCCGCTCACCTGGAACTCTTCGTCTTCGAAGAGGTAGTAGAGGGCACGGCGGGAAAGAAACGAGTAGGCCACAACCTCGTCCACATCAAGGGCCCGGTTCCGGTAGTTCCTGCGTATGAACTTCTTGATCGCCGCGACGCGGGCCAGTTTCAGGTCACCGGGTTCGGCAGGGGTTTCGAGCAGCGAGCTGACCAGGGCGGTCATCATGGACCGGAGGACCGGCTGGAGACGCGGCGCCTCCTGGCCTATTCCCGTCCGCTGCCAGCCGGACAGCGCCGGAAGAATCAACCCTCGCACCAGAGGGTTTTCCCTGATGTCGGCCAATCCCTGCAACCGTTTCACTGTCTTGTCGTCCAGACCCAGCAGGCACCGATCGAGTTGGAGCCGCACCGCGCTTAACCCGGCCGGCGCATGGAACTTACCGGGTGAAGCAAGATCAAGAAACCTGACCGCGCCAGCAGAAACTTCTTCTGAGCGGCCCGAGAAAGTGAACTCAGGACACGAACTTCGAAAATACACCAGCCAGTCCCCGGAAAAAGCATCCCCATTCCAGTAGCAAGTAACGGGTTCATTCGTGACGTCAACAAGGCTGAACCCAGGACCGTCCAGGCTTAAAGCACTTGGATTGAAACCCGGACGCACTAGTTTCTCGATTTTCTCCAACCGTACGGGAGTGTCGATGGCGCTACCGTACCAGGTGCGCCAGTGTTCGAATTTTTCCTCGGGGCTCAGCCCGGGGGGAACACCGTAGCGTCTCGTCTGGTCATGCAGTAGCGCATCCGGAGAGTCGGCGCCGGCGCCGAAGGGAAGCGTGATTTCCATGGGTTTGGGACCTTTCGGCCGGATGAAAAGCGATTCAATGTGCCGCATATATGCAACAGAAAGAGTCATCTACGTTATACGGAAAATAGCCATGTCGGAGACTATGCAAGAGTGGCCGGAAGGCCTGTCGTCCCGCCGGCCTCTAGGATCTAGCTTTGCTGGACGTTGGCCCGACCGTCCCCGGCGACCGGTTATGCCACTGGGCCCAGTCTTCGGACCGGACGGAGGGCCTGCCGAGGAGGTAGCCCTGGCCAACGTTCATGCCGAGTTCGGTGACTGTGGTGAGTTCTGTGTCTGTCTCGATTCCTTCGGCGATCAGGGCGGCCCCGATTCCTGTTGCGAAGCTGACCATGGCCATGCCCAGGGCTCTCTGGCCAGGGTTGGTGTCGATACCGGCGATGATGGTCCGGTCAAGTTTGATCACCTCGGGCCTGAGTTGAAGGATGTGGCGCATCGAGGCGAAGCCGGCGCCCGCATCGTCGACGGCGACGCGCAGCCCGGAGTGTCGAAGGCGCGCTAGCGCCGCGGCGAGTGGTTCGTAGTCGTCAACAGCGGAGCGTTCGGTCACCTCCACCACAACGCGTCCCGCGGGCACCCCGGAGCTTTGCAGGATCTCGCCTAACCGGGAGTCGAGGCACGCACGGGGTGAAAGGTTGACGGCGATGTACAGCTCGGCCGGAAGCTTGGCCGAGGCCAGAAGCGCAGTTTCCATCGCCAGGAATTCGAGATCTGGCCCACGCCCGATGGAGGCCGCGTCGGCGAACCACGTCTCCGGCGATCTGACCGGTGAAGTGACAAAGCGCGTGAGGGCTTCGGCGCCGATGACGGCGCCCGTGCCGAGGCAGCGGATCGGCTGGAACGCCGTCATCAAGGTCCGCTCGGTGAGGACGTCTTCGACGCGCGCCCTGACTTCTTCAGTCGCAAGGCTGCGTGCTGCACGGCCGTCCGCTGGGCGGCCTATTCCCACGAAGCCCGACTTTTGACCGGCATCGTCTAGCCGGGGCCTTCCGGATACTTCGAGCGCGACCCGGATGCCGTCGCGGTGACGGGCGAGGACCACGAACCCTGCCCGCCCCGCCTCCGGGGCGCCCTTCCGTGCAGTTGTCAGGTCATTCAGGTCGACCACCAGGCTGCAGGGACGGCCAAGCAGCTCGGACGGTTCGTAGCCGAACAATTCACGGCTCGCCGGGCTGGAGAACGTGAAGCGGCCGTTGGCCCCTACAGCCCACAGCCATTCACGGGTTGCGCTTAGGACCGTATCCATGAGTTGCGCGGCATCGGACGCCTGCGCCCGTTCATCATGTTGTTGCCGCAGAAGACGCCAAGCAGCATGCAGGACCACGGGAACCAGCAGTACTGCCCCGAGAGCGGGGACATTTGCCGGCCTGTCGAAGCCCTCCCAGGGTTCATGGCCGAACACCATCGGCAGCCGAATGGACAGAGCGAACGCAGCGTCGACGCACACGACAATGAGCAGCCACAAACCGGCCGGAGACAACAGACCGCGTTTGACCTCATCCGCTGAAGCCCGGGGTGTCCCCTTCGGACGTCGGCGGGCAGACTTTTCCCGTGAGCCGTATAACTTCCGCATCAACGCGCCGTCCGGACCGCTCCGTGGCCGACTGATGACGGCGCGTGCCGGCACCACCGTCCAGCCGATTCCATTGTTATCCTCGGCGACAAGTGGTTCTCGGTGTAGACAGACGTCAAGCGTGCTCGCGTTCCTGGGTGATTCCGTATGGCACATCGGCGCTCACAGCCACGGTGAAGCACGCGGGCCCATGCCTCGTGACGAGGACACCGTGCTTGCCCTCTCCTATGGCGTATTTTTGGGCTAATTCGACGGCCGCGTTCAGGTCCGCGTTTACGATACGTACCTTGTCTCCCGTGACGCGATAAGTACGCCCGGTCTCGGTCGTCGTGATCACTCTGCAGTTCCTGCTCTCTGTGGTTCTTGGGATCCGGCCGACGTACCGCTTTCTCGACTGGATCCGGGCACCCAAGTTGGGCTTCATCAAATCTGCGTGGCTTCGAGGGTTCTCCGTGTCCGGGACTGTGCTGTCCGGAAGGGCCCGATGAGACCAAACGATTTTTATGGGTCGAGCCTGCATTCAGAACACTTATAGATCGGATTCCAAGTGAACCCGTGGCAGTGCAGTGATTCCGGTTTCCATCTCTCGGAGGCTCTGAAGACCAGCTTCGTAGCAAAATCTTACGGCCGGCTACATTCCGTGAAGGCGGCCAGGAGGTCCATTCCGTGCAGGCTTTGGCGATAAGTCGACCAATTCGTGCACAAAGGAGCGAACTGGGCGGGACTCACCGTCCAAAACAGAATCCTGAGTTTAAATAGTCGGATGAACGCGAGTCCTACCCAGACCGGCTCTTCGACCCTCGCTGGACCTGGACGGCTGCAGCTTGAGGGTCGCTGGACCTGGACGGCGTAAAAGCGCTCGAAAAACGCAAATGCAAGACGTCCGAGCCGCAACTCATGAAATACCCGATCGACTCATGGGCCATATCCGGGACCTCCGTCGGGACGGCGAGCTAAGCTGCGTCGGCTTCGTCTCCTGTGAGCCGAGGTATCGGGGCAGCGGTTCGAGAACCGTGTCGGTGCGGGCACCTAAAACATGAAAGATTGGAAAACTGAAGTGGTATTCGTTGCGATTGGCTCCTCCCGAGATTGCACGCCAGACCGCGCCCCTCTGCTGAACGGGTGGCTCAGGTGAATACTGATCTCGCCCTAGCAGTCCCGGCTTTGAGCGGTGCGCAAAAGGTTGCTGTGGTTCTCATGCAGATGAGTCCTACCAGCGCCGCTTCCCTGTTTGCACAGTTTTCTGAGTCCGAGGCCGAGGAAATCGCCGCAGAAATCGTGCGGCTCCGCAGAGTCTCTTCCTCCGTGGCGAGCACAGTGATCGATGAGTTCCATGAACATGTCGCCAGCGGCCGACGCACGGCGCGTGGTGGACGGGACTTCGCTGCCGGGCTCCTGGAAGCATCCTTCGGCGCCGACAAGGCCGCAGGCCTAATGGACCGGCTTGCCTCGACCATGGCAGGGAAATCGTTCGACTTCCTCGAACCCATGTCCCCGGAACAAATACTGGCGCTGGTTGACGGGGAGCTTTCACAAACCATGGCCTTGATCCTCGCGCACCTGCGGCCCAGCAAGGCCTCAGCCGTCCTGGCCGGCCTAGACGACACGCAAGCCAGCGAAGTGGCGCGCTGCATCGCCACGATGGGGCCCGTGGCACCCGAAGTCGTGTCCATCGTGGCCGAAGTCCTGAAACAGCGCGCCGGTTCGGTGGTATCGCCAGGGAAGTCCACCGAAAATGTCGGCGGCATTCAACCACTTGTGGATATCATCACTCGCTCTGATACCCGGACCGAGCGCACGGTCCTGGACGGGCTGGAAATCCTTGATTCCGAACTCGCCGGCGAGGTCCGCGCCCAAATGCTGACGTTCAAGGACATCGTCAGGCTCGAACGGCGCGATCTCCAGCAGATCCTGCGTGGCGTCAGCCCGGAATTGCTGGCGACCGCCCTCAAGGGCGCTGCGGTCGTCGTCCTTGAAGCCGTCCGAAACAATATCTCCGATCGGAACAAAGAAATCCTGGAATTCGAAATGGCCAATTCCGGGCCAGTGCGGGCCTCGCAAGTCGAAGAGGCCCGGGCACAGATCGTGCGCTCCATCCGCGAAGAAACCTCCAACGGAACCATGGTCATACGACGCGCGGACGACGAGGACTACATCGACTGACTCCATCCGGCACATTCCTACGAAACATGACCCCTCCCAAGAAATCAGGACTGGATGGTTCAACTTAGATGAGACAGGACAGGTAGGCCCATCCTCCTCCGTTGGTCTGGACCAGGAAGATCGCGATCAGCGCTGCCGCGTAGAAGTTGAGGGCAGTGATGCCGGCGTGGTGCCCCTCCCTTTAGACCAGACCGGGTTCCGAGACGAGCTGCGCACGGCCTTCTTCGAGTCGGTACGCAACGGCGATCACGGCGGTGGAGGAATCTTTCACAGCGGAGGCAATCACTTGGGAGCTTTCCAGCAACCGGTCCACGGTCTGCTTGGCGTGCTCGACGACCATGTCGTTGACCTCCGTTTTATCCTCCCGCAGTGACGTCAGCACCGAGGGGGTAATGCGTTCGACCAGATCCCGGATGAAGCGCGGAGGCATCTGTCCGGTCTCCACTGCGTCCTTGGTGGCAGTGACGGCGCCGCAGCTGTCGTGTCCCAGGACTACGATCAGCGGGACATTGAGCACGGAAACGCTGTACTCGAGGGAGCCGAGGACCGCGTCGTCGAGCACATGCCCGGCCGTGCGGACGACGAAGGCGTCACCGAGGCCGAGGTCGAAGATGATCTCCGCGGCGAGACGGGAGTCCGAGCAGCCGAAGATGACCGCGAAGGGGTTTTGGGTGTTCACCAGTTCGCTGCGCCGCGACGCGCCCTGGTTCGGGTGAAGTGCGCTTCCCGAGACGAAACGCTCGTTGCCTTCAATCAGGCGATGCCATGCTTCCGACGGGCTGATCGTATTAGTCACCCTACTTACTTTACGGCGTCGCCCAAGCGTGCATGGACGTTCGGGCTTGCGTGAGGGCTTAATCGCCGATCAGCCTGAGCCTGTTGAGCCGGTAGACTGCCCACAGCCCCATGCGCCGCCGATGAGGTAGATTCGAGTAGTGCCAAGCCTCCCGGAGACCGCCTCCCTTTTGAAGAAGAACGACCCGGACCATGTCGAGGCGTTGGCTCGGGGTTTGTCGGTGCTGAAGGCCTTTAGCAACCAAGACAGGACGTTGTCGATCTCGGATGTTGCGGAGCTTGTAGGGATTACCCGGACTGCTGCCAGGCGTTTCGTCCTCACGCTGGAATACCTGGGGTATCTGTCCTTCGACGCCGGCGGCTACTCATTGCGGCCGGCCGTCCTGGAACTGGGGGACGCTTATCTGCTCAGCCACAAATTGCCGAGCTTGGCGCACCCACACCTCGCCTCGCTGGTTCAGGAGGTGGGCGAGACAGCATCATTGACGGTGCTGCACCAAGGACGAGTGATTTATGTGGACCGGGTCCACGCGGACCGCGTCCTGACCGTCAACATCATCATCGGCACCAGCCTGCCCGCCTACGCAACGGCCACAGGCCGGGTTCTGCTTTCCGGCCTCCCTGACGCGGCATTGGATGGCTATCTGGAGTCCCTGGTGCCCGAAAGCCTGACCGACAACACCGCGATCGACGTCGAGGAAATCCGGAAGAGGATCACCGCGGCACGGGAGCAAGGATGGTCGCTCGCCGATCAGGAACTGACCGAGGGGCTGCGGTCCATCGCCGTCCCCGTACGGAAAGCCGACGGCACCATCATCGCCGCCGTGAACGTCTCGGCGCACGCCACCCGAGTCAGCGCCGAAGCCCTGCGCACCACCGTTCTGCCGCATTTGGAACGGGCTGCGACCGGTATCGCGGACAGTATCGCCGCCGGCGGATAACTCCGACGACGGCGATTTGCTGCCTTGCGCTGTGTCTTGAGGCCCAGTGCAGCCTGCTGTCCTCAGGGTCTAGCTCAGGCGTCCAGTACGAGAAGCGGTGTCTTCGAGCGGCCGACGCAGAGCATCATCGTCTCGTTCTTCTCGCGGTCCGCCTTGCTGAGGATCGTATCGCGGTGGTCCGGAATTCCGGCCAGCACCTTTGTTTCGCACGATCCGCAGAAGCCCTCCTCGCAGGAGAAGAGGATCGAGGGGTTTGCGTCACGGACGACGTCGAGCAGGGTACGGTCGGCGGGCACCTTCACGATGCAGTTGCTCTGGCTGAGTTCCACCTCGAATTCCGCCAGGCCCTCATCCGTCGTCGTGTTCTCGGGGCTGGCGGCCAGGGATGCGGCATCCCCCGCCGCAGCGAGAGAAGCCGCGGCGCCGAAGCGCTCGAAGTGCATAGCGTCCGCCCCCAGATGGCGCTCACACGCCTGCTCAACGGCGCGGATAAGCGACTCCGGCCCGCAGCAGTACACGGCAGTCCCGGCCGGCGCGGCGGCCATGGCGCTCTCCAGGTCTGCGTAGCCGCATTCATCCTTCGGAATGATGCTCACAGCTCCGCCGAGCCCTGCCAGCTCGTCTACGAAAGCCATGGACCGCCGAGTTCTGCCTCCGTAGAGGAGTGTCAGTCCGGCGTCGCCCTGCGCGATCTGCCGGGCCATGGCCAGGATGGGCGTGATGCCGATGCCCCCGGCGATGAGCAGGTAATGCGACGCCGGTTCGAGCTCGAAGTGGTTGCGCGGCCCCCGGAACGGCAGCAGGCTGCCGGTGCGCACGGTCTCGTGGATTTCACGGGATCCGCCGCGGTTGTTGGGATCGTTGAGCACGGCGATCCGGTACTGGGTCTTTTCGGTGGGATCGGAGCAGAGGCTGTACTGCCGCACGACGCCCGAGGGCAGGACGACGTCGATATGCGCCCCTGGGCTCCAGGCGGGCAATTCGCTGCCGTCCGGATGTTCCAGGACCAGCGACAGGACGCCGTCGGATTCCAGGCGCTGCTGGCGGACCAGCAGTTCGGTGGTCCCGGTGCTCATGATGCGCCCCTTCCAGTGCTCTCTTCGGTTGCTGGGTCTGCCGGGTTGGGTGTGGCGTCGACGGCGACGGGCTTGCGGCGACCGCCCTTGAGAACGTCGATGAAGGCCGTGGCCAGTCCGACTTCCCGGACGAACACGAGCATGTCCAGTTCCCGGCGCAGCACGGTCAGGGCGTAGGCGCCCCGGGCGGATTCCCAGTTCTGCTGGTCCACCAGGACGCCGGCGAGAAGGAGACCGTTGGCGCGGGCCGCCTTGGCCAGCGTCGCGACGAAGGCGGAGGGCACCTGGGTCAGGTCTGAGCCGAGCAGGACCATCATGTCCGCTGAGGCGGCCAGATCGGCCACGGTCTCCGTGATCTCGCTTCCGACGGCTGCACGGATGTCCCGGACGGACGCTGCGGACTGGCCGGCGTCCGCCACGATGCGCATGTTGGTGAGGCCGCCGGCGGCCATGGACTGCACCAGGGCATTGCCGGAAGCGCCGAGCGGCACCACCAGGATCCGGGCCTGATAGGAGAGACGTGTGGGTGTGGAGGTCATTGCTTGTGGTTCCTTGTCTGTGAAGTTTGCGCCGGCTGCGGGCGGATAACCACGTGCGGACTGGAAGGGCCCCTTCCAGTTGCAAGGCGATGGAGCATCTCGCCCACTTCCTCCAGTGGCACGTGGGTGGTCGGGACCAGCTCCAAACCCGACGTTCCGGAGGCGAGGATCTCGATGCTTTGCCGCACGGCCTCGGGCGAGCGGCCGCGGACCCCGGTGATGGTGTTGGCACCGCGGATCAGGGCTTTGAGGTCTACTTCGGAAACCGGCACAGGCCCCAAACCTGCGAGGACCAGCCGGCCGAGTTTACGGAGCGTCCCTGCTGCTGCGGACGTCACTGCTCTGCCCAGCCCGACAGTGTCCAGGATGAGGTCCGTGCCTTTTCCTGCGGTGGCGGTGTCAATGAGCGCGCCAAGGTCGGTGCCGCCGTCGTTCACTACGGGTACAGCGCCGAGCGCTTCGGCGATCTCCAGGCGCTCGTATGACCGGCCGACGGCGATGATCCGCTTCGCGCCGGCAGCCCGGGCCGCTGCGACGGCTGCGATGCCGTGATAGCCAGGGCCAATAACGACCACGGTCGAACCGTCGCCGGCACCGCCGGCGTTGACCGTCCAGTCCACCGCATTGGCAAAGGGCTGGGTCCAGGACGCGAGGTCCGGATCCAGGTCGCCAGGGAGCTTATGCACAATGCTGTTGGCATTCAGCTGCATGTATTCGGCGTTGCCGCCGTACAGTCCCGAACCCTCCTCGGAAGAGATGAGTCCCACTCTGCGCCGGCCCTTCCACAGGTCGGACTCCGGGCACATGCGGTAGCGGCCCGGGATGGAGCATTCCACACAGTCGGGGCGCTGGCATGGCAGGTACTCCTCCAGAGCCACCAGGTCACCGACCGTCACGCCCCAGGCCAATGCCCGGTCCGGATCAAGGGCGGTGATCCGGCCGACTACGTGGTGTCCCATCACCGTGGGCCAGTCCAGGCCAGCCTGGTAGAGGCTGACGTCCGTGCCGCACACGGCGGAGGATTCCACCCGCAGCCAGCCGACGGCCCCGATGGCCCCGGCGGTCTCCAGGTACCAGACCTCGGTGGCCACATCGGGCAGCGAAACGGCGGCCCGGACGCGATCCGGGCGCCCCGCCAACGGACCGGCAGCGGTTCCCGCTTCGGCCAGGGCAACGGAGGTGGAGTAGTGGTTCTTCACGGGAGGTACAGCCTCTTCCAATAGGGTGTGAACTGGGTGTGCGGACTAGATGGAGACGAAGTTCTCGCCCTCGACCACGACGAGCGCGTCCCGGGCGCCCTCGTGGAACGGCGTTTCCTTCGGGAGGAGGACGGATGTCGAACGGACCCGCTGGTCCTCCTTCGCCATGCCCGGGAGGGTCGGCTCGTCAAGAAGGTCAAGAGCGGCGATGAGGCGGCGGCGGGCGAGGATGATCGCCGCGTCGGAGGTACCGAGGCGTTCCTGGGTGCGGTCCGCAATGCTGCCCATGCTTTCCTGCAGGGAGAAGTCCTGCGCGGCGATACCCTCGATGCCGGAGAAGGATTTCTTCTGGCGCTGGGCCTCGCGGTCCATGAGATAGTCGTTGGTCTTGTTCGCCAGCGTCCGATAGGTGCCCGGAATGTACTTGGCGTGGATGCCGTCGCCGTTGCGCATGGATTCAAGCTCTGCCTCGGTGAGGTCGCGGGTGGGGTGGTAGTTCCAGCTCCAAGCCCAGCAGTTTTCGTCATCAATCGGAATCCAGGCGTGGCCGCCGAGCGGGTTGTGGGTGCCGAACGGCGGAATGATTGTGTAGAACGGCATGATCCACTGCGTGATGCGCCAGTAGTACTCGTCGTCGTTGGCGTTTCGGCGCGCGCCGATCAGCAGCCCGCCGTCGCTCTCGACGACCTCGAACTTCGGACGGGTATCCGCTTTGAGGTACTTGTTGCCTTCGGTGCCCGAGTGCATCGGATCGTCGTCGAGGTTGAAGCGGTGGGCGAAGGAGACGTGGCTGGAGTCGATGCCGCCCTCCATGGCCTGCATGTGGTTGGTCTCCTGTAGCCGCTTGGAGATAAAACGCTGCCCCTCCCCGAGCATGGCCCATTCCAGTTCGGGCAGTTCGGGTTGCAGCTCGGCGGGGCCCATGTAGGTCCAGATGACGCCGCCGCGCTCCACGCAGGGGTACGCCTTCTGCTTGATGCGCGATTTGAACTTGGAATCCTCGGGTTCGGACGGCATGTCCACGAGGGTGCCCTCGACGTCGTACTTCCAACCGTGGTAGGCGCAGCGCAGGCCGCATTCCTCGTTGCGACCGAAGAACAGGGAGGCGGTGCGGTGGGCACAAAACTCGTCAAGGAGGCCCAGCCGTCCCTTGGTGTCACGGAAAGCAATCAGCTGTTCCCCGAGCAGCTTTACCCGCACCGGCGGGCAGTCGGGCTCCGGCAGCTCTTCCGCCAGCAGCGCCGGAATCCAATAGCGGCGGAAGAGCCGGCCCATCGGCGTATCGGCTCCGGTCTGGGTCAGGAGGGTGTTCTGTTCTTCGGTCAGCATGATGGCCCTTTCAAGAAGATCGTGGAACGGCAGGCGCGGCATACCTTTGCAGCGCGGGGGAAACGCTAAGCGTCCGCATGCCGCGCATCTGCGCGTCATGTAGAACTGTGACACCCCTTACCCCATGGCGTCAAGCGTGGCCCCGGTACACTCGAGCCAGCGATCATTGAAGCGAAAGAGTGCACAAGCATGCGCCACGAAGGCACCGCCACCCCCGAAGCCCCCCCTGGAAGCCAACCGCGGGCCGACCGCCCGATGGACCTGGTCCAGTCGCTCGAGCGTGGGATCGCAGTGCTGACCGCGTTCGATGCGAGTCACCCGACAATGAACCTGACTGAGGTAGCCAAGCGCTGCGGACTCCCCCGGTCAGCCGCCCGGCGCTTCCTGCACACCCTTGCTGACCTGGGCTATGTCATGACATCGGGGCGGCAGTACGAGCTCACCCCGCAGGTCCTCGAACTGGGCTACTCCTACCTGCCCAAACTCTCGATTGCCGACGTCGCTCGCCCGCACACCGAAAAGCTTGCCCGGGCACTCGGGGCCTCCGTCTCCGTGGCCGTACTCGACGGCGCAGATGTGCGGTACGTCCATCGGGTGAATGCGCCCAGCGCCCTAGCGGTCTCCATCCGGGTGGGGTCACGCATTGCGGCCCACCGGACCGGATTGGGCCAGGTGCTGCTCGCAGCATTGCCGCCCGAGAAACTTTCCGCGTATCTGGAGGATTCAGGGCACGCCCATGGCACGTACCAGCTCGGCCCCGCCGAACGGAAAGAGCTCGCGCTCGCCCTGGAGGCCGCGCGCAAGCAGGGCTGGAGCTATGTGGACCAACTGCTCGACGTCGGCGTCCGCGCCGTCGCCGTCCCCCTCCACGCCCGGGACGGCTCCGTCGTCGCTGCCCTGAGTGCATCCCTGCACAGCGCGGCCCTGCCGCAGCGGGCCATGATCGCCGAGTTCGTCCCCCGGCTGCAAGAGTGCGCTGCGCGAATTTCACTTGAGCTGCGGACCGGGATCGAATCCTAATCGAACACAAAGCGTCCGCTTTGCGCGCATTGCGTCTCTAAATGGACGTTCTCCTTGCGTGATGTGAATCACCGTTGCTAGATTCGCCATTGCGGCGCCAGTACGGGAGCACGGGGACGATGAAGCCCCGCGAACCACCTCCACCCTCGGAGGCAGCCTGGAACGGCCGCACATCCCCGCACAAGAGCACTTTCTCCACGCTCAGTGCCGCATAGCTAACAGGAAGTTTCGACGTTGACAACAGCCCTGAACCCATCCCTCTCATCCCCGCCACAGCTCCGCAACCCATACCGCTGGATGGTCTTGTTCCTCTGTTGGTTCGCTTTCACCATGACGTCCGTGGACCGCTCCGCATGGGGGCCGTCGTCGGTCTTCGTCGGTGAAAGCCTGGCGGTTCCCCTCGCCAGCTTGGGAATCTTTGCAACGACCTACTACATCGGATACGTCGTCTCCAACGCAGGCGGCGGATTCCTGACCGACAAGATCGGCGGCCGGCACCTGATCACCATCTCGATGATCGGCGCCGGTGCCTTCATGATGGTCTTCGGTTCGACCACTTCCGCCGTCATAGGCATCGCCGTACAGGGCGTGGTCGGCTTCTTTGCCGGTGCCGACTATGCCGCCGGAATCAAGCTCCTCTCAAGCTGGTTCCGTCCGGAAGAACTCGGGAAGGTGATGGGTATCTTCACTTCCGCGACATCCTTGGGTGTCGTCATCGCGAACTTCGCCGTTCCGTTCCTCATCGCCCACTTCGGTTGGGGCGCCTCTTACCACCTCTTCGGTGCCATCTCGATAGTTTCCGGCATCGTTTGCCACCTCATATTGCGTCCCGGTCCCGTTGTTGCAGTCACCGCCGATCCCGCTGGCAGCCCCAAGCGTCCATCGGCATGGCGCACCCTCTCCAGCAACCGCAACCTGCTTCTCGTGGGCCTGGCCGGATTTGGCGGATTCTGGGGAACATACGGCTTCGTGATTTGGTCCAACGCCCTCATGATCAAAGGCCACGGCGTGGCCCCGGCAACCGCGGGCGTGATCGTGGCGCTATTTGCCGCCCTTGGCGTGTTCGGCAAGCCGATCATCGGGCTCGTGGCCGACCGGTTCAACGGCGCCCGCAGGGTGCCCTCGATGATCGTGCTAGGTGGATTCGCGGTGATGCTCGTGGTCTTCGGCATGCTGGACAGCGTCCCGGCGTTCCTCATCGCAGCTCCGCTGCTGGGACTTTCCGCCTATTGTTACCTGCCGCTTATCGTGGCCCTGATCCCGCGGCTAGTGAGCAGCGAGATGGTTGGAACCGCCGCCGGCCTCACCAACGCACTCTGGCAGATTGGCAGCGTCTTGGTGCCGATCGCCGTCGGAGCTGTTTTCGCCGCGACCCACAACTCATTCATGGCTGCCCTCGGCACTCTCGCTGTGGGCCCGCTCATCGGAATGGTGGCTATGTACTTCGTCAACGAACGCCCCGACGAGGTCAAGGTCATCGTCAAGGCCGAGGCATAGCAGCTTGACCCGGCTCCAACAGAAGCAGAATCAAGCAGGCGCGGGACTGCTGTTTGTGCTCAGTGGCGCCATGGGTGTCGGACCGCTCTTGATGTACGGCCTGAGCGCAACCAGCAGCCTCGTCATCGACAGCCTGAAGATCACCCCCGGGCAGTTCGGGCTGCTGGCAGCGGTATGCTTCCTGGCCGCCGGGGTCAGTTCGGGCATGTTCGGCCAATTCAGTGACCGGATGCGGGGCAGGACCCAGATCTCCCTGATTTTCGGCGGCGCCGCAGTCTCCATGATGTTAGCTGCGGTATCCGGAGGCTTCCGCTGGCTGGTGGTGGCCGTGGCTCTTTCAGGCGCCGCCCAGGCCATATCCAATCCGGCTACCAACCGCTTGGTGATGGACCACGTCCCACCCCGCAAGCGGGCCGGCTGGATCGGGGTAAAGCAGTCCGGCGTACAGGGCAGCCAATTCTTCGCTGGAATCGTCTTCCCGGCCGTTTCCCTGGTGACGGGGTGGCGCGGCGTCGCCGGACTCAGCTGTATCCTTGCCCTGGTCCTGCTTATCGTGGCCTGGCGGCTGATTCCGACGTCCGCCGGACCTGCTGCCCTGCAAGGTAGGCGAACCCCGGCAGCGTCCGGGGACACGGTACCGGAAGGACCCGCCACTTCTTCAAAGGTGGCGGGCACGGGGCAGGGGGAACGGGTGCGTCTGCCGGGCGCCGTCTGGGCCTACGCGGCTTACGCCCTGCTTTCCGGTTTCGGCATCCAGGCGACCAACGTCTACCTCCCCCTGTTTTCACAGCGTGAAGTGGGTTTCTCCCTCGTCCTCGGGGGGCTGACGGCGGCAGTTGCCGGCGTCATCGGCGTGGCGTCCCGCATTGTGTGGGGGCAGCGGATCGTGGGGAAAGGCAGCCCGTTCACGCTGTTGCTCACCCTCGGCCTGGGTGCCGCCGCCGGCGCGGCCCTCCTGCTGGCGGCCTGCCTGACGCAGTCAGCCGTCCTCCTCTGGTGCGGGGTGCTCCTGCACGGGGCTATGGGTCTGGCAATCAACGTGGTGGTCATGGCGGGGATGATGCGCGACGTCCCTCCCGGCAAGGTGGGCGCAGCCTCCGGCCGGGTGGCGGTGGGGCTGTATCTCGGCTTCGCCGCCGGGCCCTTGGCCGTGGGATGGCTGCTGACTGCGTTCAACGGTTTCATGGCTGGATGGTGCGTCGTGATGGGGGCCTACCTCGCCTGCGCGCTGCTCGCAGCGCTTACCCGCCATCGGATGCCGGGAAGCCCCCAAAGTTGGAGCCATACCATCGTCGATAAGGCAGACGCCCCACAAGCGGAAGATCCTCGTTCGAGCCGGGTCATGATTCCCGCTTCTCAGCCTTCGAAAGAAAGGGACCAGAAGCATTCAACTAAACGAGCCTGACCCAATTGGCTTGACGAGACATCCGTTATCGACGGTTTTCGACAATCATCTTGGCCATGATCAGACGTCTCTCGTCTAGCCGGAGGGACTACAGCAGTGTTCAGATAACAGTGGCCTCGGGAGCCTATAGGGCAGGGCGTCGCTCCGTTTCTTGAACGTAGTCGACTCGCGTCAGCGACGAAGGTTTGCCCACGTGCCCGATCTGTCCAGAACCTGGCACCTTCTAGAGGACCTGGTCATGGTCATTTTCTACGAGAGTTAGAACTATCTGTCGTAGAAAATGACCATGAAGCGCCAAAGCCACCTGCTCGATCGCCTGCCGCGCGGCCTCTTCAGCATCTCCGACGCGGCAGAACACGGAGTCTCTCACGCGAGCCTGTACCGAATGCGCGACGCTGGCCTGGTTGAGAGGATCGGCTCCGGGCTGTACATTGCCGGAACGGGCATGCATGCCGACCTTGATTTGTTGGAAGCATCCCACAAGGCTCCCTTGGCCACGATCTGCCTCACCAGCGCTCTCGCACGGCACGAGCCCATCGATGAGATCCCTTCCAGCATCGATCTGGCGTTGCCTCGCGGAAAGACCCCTCCGCAGCTCTCGGCTCCGGTCACCTGGCATGTCTTCGATAAAGCGACGTTCGACGTTGGCCGCTCGACGATCCCGATCGAAGGGGCGGACGGGGCGTTGATCGGCATCTACTCCCCCGAGCGCTCGATCGTGGACGCCTTTCGCCTGCGTGGAAGCGCCGGATATGAAACGGGAATCGAAGGTCTACGTAATTGGCTCAAGCGCCCAGGGTCACAGCCGGCCCGGCTCATGGCGATGGCTTCGCTGGTCCCCCGGTCCAAGGGGCCGCTGCGGCAGGCGTTGGAGGTCCTCCTGTAATGGCAGCGAGGACCATTTACCTGCAGCTTCAGAGAGTTGCACGGGACCGGAAGCGCCCAGTTGACGAGATCTTCACGCTTTACGGTCTCGAGGGCTTCCTGGCGCGTCTGGCATACACTCCTTTCGCAGAGGACTTCTGCCTCAAAGGTGGCGTCCTGCTGTCCGCCCACGCGCTGCGCCGACCGACCCGCGACGTTGACATGCAGGCACTCGATTCCAGCTCGACGTTGATCACGTCACCGAAGTGGCGAAAGCAGTCTGCGACGTCGTTGTCGACGACGGCCTGGTCTTCGACCATGCGTCCATGCAGATCGAACAGATCCGCGACGAAGACGAGTACAGCGGCCTGCTAGTCTCACTGCCCGCAATCCTGGGCCGGGCGAAAATTGCCATCAAGCTCGACATCAGTACCGGCGACCCGATCTGGCCCGGGCCGGAGCAGATCGAACTGCCGTCGCTACTCGGCGGAGCAGTGAAGATGAAGGGCCACCCCTTTGGTGACAGTGATCGCCGAGAAGACCGTCACCATGCTCCAGCGCGGCACGATCAGCACCCGGTGGCGGGACCTACTAGACGTGGCAGTCCTGTCCGACCGATTCGAGTTTGACGCCGCAGACGTCAGAGAAGCAGCGATCCAGGTCGCCAGGCACCGGACCGTCGAACTCGGGCCGCTCCGGGCCCTGATGGACGGCTACGGTGCGACCGGGCAAGCGAAATGGGCTGCATGGCGCAGGAAGCTCAAAGTGGAAGACCTCTGCGAGCAGAACCTCAATGCGCAGATTGAGCGTGTGCTTACGTTCATTGAGCCAGTGTTTGACGGGTCACACACAGGACCACCACCGGTGGAGCCCTGTGCCGTCGTCTTCGACGCAGGTTTCCCACTCACGGTCGGCGACTCAGGGTGCGGGACGTCGCTGCGCAGGTCCTGCAACTCCCGGTTCAGGACGTCAATAAGCAGGCGTGAGTCTGTTCTGGTGGGGTCCGATCCAACCGGATCCTGCTTCTGTGAGAACGTCATGAACGTGCCTGCTGCTCTGGGACCAGCATCCCGGCGTAACGCAAATAATGGGTTGGAGGCCCTGCATCTTTGAAAACAGGAAGGCGCCCATCAGCGTGACGTCATTCAAGAAGCGTTCAAAGAAGTGCGGACCGTAATCGAGATACGGGTCGTACTTGAACTCAGCCTTGTCTAAGAGCTGTCGGTTGTCCTCTGGATCTCCAAAGAGTTCGCCGAGCAGTGGACGCATTCCCCCGTGCCCCACGAACTTGTTTCGGACCTCCTTTATTTTGTAGATCAGGTCCACCATCTCCTCCGTTAGGATTGTCCGCGCCTTCAGGTCTTCCTTAACCCTCTTGGAGAAGATGATCTTGTCCACGAGGACGTTCTTCGCTGCGGCAGCCCCCAAGTCGCCGACCCAGGCGAGCTGCTTAACGTACAACTCGATCAGCTTGACGAACTCGATGATGGCACTTTCAGGATCCGAAACGAGCGCCAGTCCACGTGAGAGGGTGAAGCAGGCCTGAACCTGGTAAGGATTGTTGGCCTGTTCCAGTAACCTGATGGCGGCCGCGACTTCTGGCGAGTAGTTGCACTCCGGGTAGTCCTCCTAGGCAGGACTTGAGTGGAAGCCCCCAATTCCGCCGGAAGCCCTTTCCGCCAGCCCTACACCCTCGTAGATGCCGAGTAGTGCAAATGCCACGGACAGTCTCTTGAAAGCACCCTTCCGGTCGAGGACCTCCCGACTGCGAAGAACGACTGACGGCATTCCGTCGTCAGCTAGGTCAAGTCCGTAGACCGAATGGAAGACATGAGAGTTCGCCGGAGGAACAAAAGGAAATGTGTATCGAAAGCTCCTTGGATCCCCTACCGGCTTACCAGCCGGTTCCGATCCAAATGCGTGAGAACGACTGGTGGATGCCATATCCCAATTCTGAACGATTGCGGTCAACACCTCGTCCCGGGAGCTACCACTGTTCTGAGATTCAGCCGAAGAAGCTCGCTCGAGGCCGCTCTGAGAGGCCACTGGACCTATCCGGAGGAAACGGAATACAGCCACCCTAACTGAGGGCAATCTAGCAAAAACGGGATCTTGCGCAGCAATGGCACCGATCGCCATTCCGCCGGCCTGCACGGCGCTTGCCGCCGATCCCCTCGAAAGGGACGGAGCGTCCCCATGTGGCGTCAAATTCAGCAGCAACAGGATCGCCCAAATCTTTGTGGTCTCCCGCACGAAAGCTTCTACGATCCGAACGCTGGGAAGCAACAGATTCCACAGTGACGCTGATTAAGGTGAGCTAAGGTGAGTCACGGTTGGAATCAGCCCCGACCGGACCTGTACGAACCCGCTGGTCAAAGCCACAATTGGAGCCCCCTGTCGGATTCGAACCGACGACCCCCGCTTTAGGACCGGGTCCCTCTGTGCGCATTGAATCCCAGCGTTTTCGCCCGGATTCTGGGGGTTTTTGCAGGTAACGATGGGTGATGAATTGTCGTTGGTTGCCGCTCATTAAGGTGAGTTAAAGGTGAGTCGGTTGCAATGGGGGCTCCCCCATTAATGCTCGACTTCCCCGCGTTTGTTACCAAAGCCAACCACCACGCTTCCTCCTGTCCGCCGAGCGGACTTCCGCAGCCCCCAGCTGATCCTTCATGGCCGACAGTCTCCGATGCCGCATGCCTTCGGCTGAGCCTTAAGAACTTTTCGTCAAGCGAGTTGCTTTTCCAGCTCATCCCCCCAAACCCCGCCAGAGGTGGATTGACAAAAACACGGTAGTGCCAGTCCGAGCGCGGTCACGGAGAACGTCATCCCTGTCGGGCGGAAAGGAATTCCCTTACGCGCTTCAGATAGGTGCGGGCGCGGGCCTCCCACCACTGCACGGGCTCTTGGGCAAATTTGAAGCCTGCCGGCAGTTCCATGACGATTCCCATTGTCAGGGTGCATCCTGTTGGCGTCGGTTCAAGCGTGTAGGTTGGTCGGCTGTTTGTGTTGTCGGGTGTGACAAGCCGAGTCGCGGCCCATCTCGAGCTTTCCTCACCGATGACTTCGATGATGGACACGGTCCCGTCGCGTCCGATGGCGCATTGCTGCTCTCCTACACCGGTTGGTGTTCCGGGGACGGTGAAGGCACGCTGGGCGTCTGAGAGCAGGACGGCGCTCTCCGCGGGCCGAATAAGCGCCCACACCGTTTCGGGGTCGTGATCAAAGCTCTCGATCGTTTGCGCGCTGTACGTCGTTGCCGGAGTGGAAGCGCTAGCGGCCTGTGCTTTCTGCGCGGCTTTGACGGCCCGCTTATGGCGCGTGTTCAGGATGCCTGTAGCGACGGCCAGCATCAAAGCCGGGGTCGAGGCAACGATTAGGATGCTTAGTCCCAGCTCCGGCTTGCCGAAAGCGCTGATCACTGCAGTGAGAACACAGACGGCGATAAAGCCGCCGACAAAGAGGGTGTTGTGGAGGACTTTCACGAGGGTGATCACGTCGTCATTATGACGGCCATAAGTTCTTTCGCCCGTGAGGTTCGGCATGCGCGTCTGGCAAAATGTCATAGTCGTTAGCCGGGATGCGGCGCTCCCATGTTCACGCAGCAAAGCGCTGGAGTGGCGCGAGACCGGCGGATTCGCACCTGGCTTCGACCCTACATCGATCGAGGTCCCGCTGTCCCAGTCGAGCGGCGGAACATTGTCTTTTCGCAGAACTCGCCCTCGATAGGCGCTCCGGCACTCATCTCGGACATTAGTGTCCCCGCAGAGAGCGCAGGACCCCGGCGTCGTGCCGGGCCGCACGCCGTTCACCGCGGACAGCCAGAAGAATCTTCGCTTTTTGTCGTACTGATGCTCGATCATCGCTGGGCGGGTCCTCCGCGCAACCAGGGCGCCTTGCGCCGGCCCCAATCCAAAACTTCGCTCGGCGCTCCGCTTATTTCCTCACAAACTTTTGGACCGTTCCCGGTTCCCCAAGTTGCGCTCCGGCCCCTCATGCCCAGCAGCAGTCCCCGTATCAGAACGACGCCGAAAACTAACGCGCACGGCCGACGCCGCATCTGAAAGAGAAGGGCCATGGAAACGCTCACCATCAAAAACCCCGCCGTTTTCCTCAGTTTCATCGGCCACACCCTGGCCTTCTGGCCCCAGGAAAGCCTCGTGTACAACACCCTGGACACCAACCACATTGGAGTCACCCTCCGTGTGGATCTCCCCAAGCACGACGGAAGAGCTTTGTCGAAGAGTGCGTCTGCTATCCAGATCTCGACCCGGCCACGAGTATCCGCGCGCTCCGTAAGTGAATTCAGGGCTGCGATTCCGGGGCACTCTTGAAGACATTTGTGTCAAGGGCGATCGCCCTGACGAAGGTGTAGTCGGGCGAGCACGTGGCAGGCGTTGTCCATGCTCCGATCGTGACCTGTGCAGACCCGAACGACCAAGCTGCACCCAGCGTTCCGCAAAACACGAAGTCGGACTTCTTCTGGCTCGTTGGGTTGGAAGCGGACCCACCGGTGCATGGGTGCACACCAATGGGTTGTCCACAGAACCGGCATGGTTCCGGGCTGATCCTGCCTACATCTATTCGAAGGTTGTGATGCTGGTTAGCTGGATATTGCCGGTGGCTTCGTCGACGTCGAAACGGCGAAGTGTTCCGCGGCCTATAGCGTCGGCCGCCATCCGGGCGAGGCTGAGCGCGTTAGCAGCGCATTGGGATTCGGTGCCAACGCCGTAGCAATGGTCGACGACGGCGTCGGGAACGAACCTTCCGCCCATTGCGGCATCGTTTTGCCGGCCCGACCACCAGCGCTGCCGGGCCCGTTCGATGGCGCTCGTCAGCGTAGTTTCGACGTCGACAACTTCGACATCCTCGTAGCGAGACATGAAGAGCTCGTCGATGTATTGGGCCGGCAGCTTTTCCCAGGACAAGGTGCCATCGATGACGACGTTCTCCCCTGCCGCCAGGGCCATTTGGCGGACGAGGTTCGTTGTTCTCGTAGAGATCCCGTGAATGTGGGACGCGAGTTCCCGGACACCTACGGGCCCGCCATCCGGCAGCGTGTGGTCGTACCGGTAGCTGAGAAGGCCGTGCCGTTCAGCATCGTCAAGGATCATGTCTTTTGCATCATCGGGGTCGATGAGGCGGTAACCCCGGAGGTCCAGCGTTTTCAGCGCTTCGGTCTTGCCTGCGCCGGGCGGGCCTGCGGCGACGACCACGGCCCGGCCCGCGCTGGTGATGTCCTGCTGCCGGCCCATATACGCTTTGGCCAACCGGACGACCGCCGCGTCATCGAAGTAGGCGACGAGCAATTCCGGAGCCTTCTCCAAGCCTCCGCCGGGCGCGTAGAGATTGGTTAGGGCGGCGTGGACGTCGTCCCTCTCAGCGGCCAATGGCCGCCCTGACCTCATTGAATTCGGCCTCGTCCAGTAGTCCCTGTGCGAACGCGCTGACTACCTGATCCCACGTGCCCGGGATCCGGCCCTCCTCCGGGTAGGGCGCGTCCTCCCCGTCGGTAAACGTCATGGACTTCAGCGTTGCAAGTAGCTCTGGCCGCGACGTGTCGTAAGCAAAGGCGCGAAGAATGATTTCCTCGGGCTCCTGTGAAGTGAGGACGGACGGCCGGCGTTCAATGGCTTTGAGCATTCGATGTACTTTGGCTTGGCTGGTAACGAGAATCTCAGCAATCTGGCGCTGGTTCATTCCGCGTGAGGACGCGTTGTGGACAGCGCGGAGCTCATCCAACAGATCAACGCGCTGGCGCGCTTGGCGCTGCAGCGCCCCCCGGTGCAAAGCAGCAAGGTCACTGTTGTTCATGACGATCATGGGCACTCCCCTCTCTTCACCTGGAATTGTACTCCTTTGATTCAGAATGAATCAAAGGAGTACAGAGGGCCGAGCCGTCGAAGTAAGCCGGGCGACGGCAGCCGTTCGCCGCACCTTGAAGATCCTAATGCCCGAAAAGTCCGGCGAATTTCATCCGGCACGATGCGGTCCTTGATTTTTTGATTTAGCTTGCGATGGAGCCGGCGGACCGCCGACGGCAGTCTTCTCCGAGGACATGTCAACGATCATCCGGAGCCAGAAGTGCTTGTGTCGAAAACCTACAGTTTTTCGAGACACGGACGGCATGCCCTGGAGGACCAGAAGGAATCGGCGTCGTGCGGGCCACTCGTGACTTGGAAAGGTGCCTCAACGTGAATCGTCTCAGGCGGGTGCTGGCTGAGGGTTTCTGAGGCACAATGGCCGGCCGAGACATCTCGGGAATACGCCATCTTTTGCATATTCGCAGCGGTGAGGGATTGAGGGGAACGGGGTTGGCTAGGGCCAAACCGAAAAGGCCCCCGCATCAGTCAAGGTGCGGAGACCATCCGGGTCCCCTGCTTCGTCAGCTATGTCGCGGGAGCCTGTCCGTAACTAACCGAATGCGCCCTAGGTTGTCCTCGTACTTCTGGCGCCGGTTCAGGCGAACCAGGATGACGACGAACGACATAAGCCATATCGCGGCCGCCAGCCACCCGATCCCGGGGATCAGGCAAACGATGGTGAAGCTGAGCAGTCCGAAGAACCATCGGGCTACGGCGCTTGCCCGATTCTTGCCGACATCGGCACGGCCATTCAGCTGCAAGGGTGCCGCATCAAGTCCGTACGCCTGAAGGATCCGCTCAGCTTGTCCGATTGTCAGGTGCTTGATACCTGGCCGGAATCCGGCTTCATAATGCACTTTTCTCCGGACGTACCGTCGCTGGTTGGTCAGTGCTTTCGCTGTTCCATCGGGGAGAAGAAGTTGTTGCCAGCGGGCATCCGGGACTGCCTCCCGGGCCCTAGCCTGTTTTTCCAGCCGGGCAGCGCGCCGAGCGGCAAACTCCGCATTACTCGCTGCCCTTTTGTCTGCTCGTGCCTGCTTCCGGGCGGCCTTTGCCTGCCAGCCTGCGCGGCAGGTCAGGCATCGGGACGCGGCCCCCGCGCTGCGATGATTGATGGTGCACCCGGGACCCCTGTACACCCGGGTCCTCGACTTAGCCACCGAACGGTTGTACGCCGCCATCCGCTGACGCCGACTTCGCTTCAAAGAACGGACTTCGGCGCGGACACCGCGGTAAGCCGACCGCCCAGCCCATCTGATGATTCCCAAGCCCTATCCCCCATCAATGATTGTCGAGACCTCCGCTGAACATACCGCACATGCGGGACGAAGCTGGAGAGGGTGGGAAGAGGCGCCTCCGCTCCAACGGGGCATTAGTCCCCCGTGTCGCTTCCAAGATGTGACTGTTAACTGAGAATGGCGGTTTTTCCACAGCTTAGTTTGGCGGTTTTCGGACCGTTGACCCTGGCTGCGCCGAGCCTCAGGATCCGTCTGTGATTCCGGCTTTCAGGCGCGCCCGTTCGACGGCGCGATAGACAGTGGAACGGCCAACGGAGAACAGCTCGGCGAGTTCGTACATGGTGTGCTCGCCGGCGGTGTGCAGCTTGACCAGGTGCGCTTCCTGCCTGGGTGAGAGTTTGGGCTGCTTCCCGCGCAGGCGGCCCTTGGCCTTGGCGACCTTCATGCCCTCGCGAGTGCGCGCCCGGATGAGATCGCCCTCGAACTCGGCAACCATCGCCAGGACATTGAACAGCAGCTTGCCCATCGGATCCGCAGGATCATGCACAGAGCCACCGATGCTGAGCTTCACTTCACGGCCAGCGAGGTCGTCAGCAATCTGGTGCGCGTCCCGCACGGACCGGGCGAGCCGGTCCAGTTTAGTCACGACAAAGGTGTCGCCGGCGCGGCAGGCGGCCAGCGCCTCGCGAAGGCCTGGACGGTTCCTGTCCCGACCAGTGAGACCGTGATCGACATAGATCCGCTTGGACTCAATACCCAAAGCCAGAAGCGCATCCCGCTGTGCGGTGAGGTCTTGTTCATCGGTGGAGACTCTCGCGTAACCGACCAGTAGTTCAGACATGTGTAGAAGTGTGCCATATATGGTCCCCTCACCGGTCAGATCACCGGACTGGTCTTACGGGACGCTCCACCGCCCGGAGCTTCAAAAGCAGAGATCATGGCTTGGCCTGTCCGGTGGAGGACCGGCTAACGGGCGCCAACTTTGGAAAGGTTACTCACCATTTTCGCTTCCAAAGACTAGGCTGTCGTCACGTTCCTAGTACTAGGAGAAAACCAATGGGGACAGCCGGAAGCCGAACAAAACCGATGTTCGAGAAGACCGAACAGTGGATGTCGCCGCTCTCTCCGAACGAGGTCTTGGCGGCCATCTCCACAGCTTTTTCGTCGGAGAAGGCAAGGATCCACCAGGACGAGGACTTCCTCGACATACGAACGGGATCAAACTGGCAGTACCGCCTCTGGGGCAATCTGTTCTCATGGAGTCGCAGGAACATACCGGTTGCCATAACAGTCCGAGTCCGAGCAGCCGAGCATGGCACCCAAATTGAGGCTCACGCATTTGATACCTTCGGTATCCGGTTGACTGATCAGGCATTTTTCGGAGCCAAAGAGACTTTTGAGGACAGACTCAACGAGTTATTGGCAATGGCTGCTTCCGCCGCAAAGGCATCTCCCGAAGCCTGAACGAAGACCCGAGCCAGACCACCCTGGCCAACAAGTTGAGACAATGCGTGAGCGTACCCTAGAGGATCCGCTTGCGGGCGGCCAAGGGTGCCGGACGTTGCTAAAACCGTCCGACTCGGGCTCTAAGCATGACGGCGGTTTAATCGACCGGTTCCAGCGCGTAGTCGCTGATCGGGCGAGACACGTCGAGATAATCGAACGGGCCGGCCGGGAGCTCATCGAGCGCACCATCAGCGCGGCGCACCCAAAAACCACCCCTCGCGTCCCTGAATGCGACCTCGGCACCGGCCCGGACGTTCATTCCCCTCCAGCCCTCAACGACACGAAATCGCCACGTTCCTGGCGGAACTACGAAGGTCTCCTTGCGAAGCGTGAACCGGAAGTTAGGATTCGCGGCCAGTTGCTCGCTCGTCCGCGCACCAGCACCTTGGACGAGGACAAGGCTCACGACGGCATCGTACACAGGCAGGCCGGAGTCGTTCCGGACAACCAGGGAATCATACCCGCGAGGCTCTGCCTCCGCCCCCGGAGTGAAGCCTCCGTACCATGCGAAGACGGCTTCAGCCTGAGATCGGCGGGCGTGGTCTGCCGCAGCCGTCTCTGCGGCGATTCGGTGACGCCGCTCACTGCGCACGCCGAGGATCGCCAGCCACAGCGCACCGCTGGTAGCTACTGCACCGACCCAAGTGGCGAGATCTCCCACAGGAAAGCCGGCCCCAGCCGTCGTTTCAGCTCCGATCATGGGCGTAAGTCTAGATCCTGGACTGCTCCATGCGGCGACCCGGTGAGGGATCCTTGAGCTGGACGTTTTAATTTTGAAGGCTGCATGAAGTAAAGAGAGTAAGCCTGCGGCGGAAGACTAAGGGCGATGTGAGTCGAATTGGGTGGGTATTTACTCGAATTGAGATGTTGCGGCCATGCCCGGCTTCCAGTTCCGGGGCGGGCTCCAACCTACCAGCGGTATGTCGAGGGCCGCACCCTGCCTTAAATTCCGGCGATCGCGAGCCCTTGAACGAAATAGTGCCGACAACCGAAGAACGGCGATAGTGATATAGATGACGAGCGTCAGCCCAAAGACGCTCATAGGAGTGTAGAAGAACGGGCTTGATACTTTGGGCCGGGTCGATACTACGGTCGCAACGAGGGCGACGGCTTCCACAACGAAAATGGCCTTGAACAGCCAGAAGAAGTTCCAAAACCTATTCAAGTAATACAGGGACTCTCTGCCGTATTTCCCCGACGCTATCAGGCGATCGAAATATGTCAGGGCGCCGGGGTCAGCGACGGACGGTTTTGACGGTTCCAGAGGGACCTCGGCTTAGTTGGGAATGGGATTGTTCGGTTGATTGTCACGATACCAAATACTGCGAACTACGACTTGGCCAATCAGGCAAGACGATGTCGCATCGAAGCATTCGGCCGCGGGAGAGACAGGAACCAGCATCGGTCGCGCGCGGCCTACCCCCGACGGGCGACACCTTCCCGCGGTTCCCCGAGGCGTCGTCCGCTAGGGGATCGGCTAACGTGCAGTTTCCCCTTACCATCCAGAAATCGAGGTATCCATGGATCCCGCCGGTCGTTCGCCGCTCCATTACGCAGCACTCACCGATGATGCCGCAGAGGTGACTCGACTGATTGCCGCAGGCGAGTCGCCCGATTCGTCCGACGGCCAGGGGTTCACTCCGCTTCACGTTGTGTCCCAGGAATACGCACTGACCGCAGCGGCCGCGCTACTCAAAGCCGGTGCGGCGGTCGACCCAACGAACTCCTACGGCAATACACCGCTGTTCGTCGCGGTCTTCAACTCCCGCGGGCGGCCCGGGATGATCAATCTGCTGCGTTCACGCGGTGCCGACCCGCTGCATGCAAACGTGGCAGGGCAGACCCCCGTGGGACTGGCCAGATTAATGGGTAACTACGATGTGGCAGGGTACTTTCAGGATCTCCCCTGATCCCGCCGGAGCCAGCACGTCCACCGGGGGATCCCCTTCGGGGGCCGAAGGGTGACAAATAGCGCTGCGAAAAGACCCGCCATTTATCGCTGCGAGGGAGCGGGTCGAGGGTGTCGCGGGGGCCGGCTTACGAGGGTCTGGTGAAGGATCGTCAACCGGACGGCTGTGAGAAGCTGAGCGAATGATTCTGGAGCACGCGATCCTCCCCGTCCGTCCCGGCAGCGAGTCCGATTTCGAAGAGGCTTTCCGGACGGCTCAACCTCTGATCAGCAGGCAGCCGGGGTTCCGCAGTCTTTCGATATCACGCTCGATCGAGTCCCCAAACCTGTACCTTCTCCTCGTTGAGTGGGATTCGGTGGAAGACCACACCGAGGGCTTCCGTGGGTCCGCCGACTATGAGCAGTGGAAGGGGCTGCTGCACCATTTCTACGACCCGTTCCCGGTCGTTGAGCACTTCACAACGGTGCGGTAGCCGATCCCCTGGCGGGCAGCCGGGCGACAAATAGCACTGCGAAATGACCGCCATCTATCGCCGCGAGTCACCACACGGGCGTACCCGATGAGAATGCCCCGAGTCTGGCGTTTAGGGTCCCTTCCCGAGGGTTCTTGCGATACGCTGCTCCCAGTTAGCTGATGTATCGGCGGCATGGAGGGGGACCAATGCGGACATCGAAGGCCGAACAGGACCAACGACAGAAAGTCACGGCTGCGGGCAGGTCCGTCGGGGTTCGGCCAAGAAGAACCTATCGGGCGCCATCCGCCCGGCCTGTGGCCGCAGCACTGTGGCTGGGCGCCGCGGGCCTCATGGCCTGGATGCTGATTGCAGGACAGACCACGACGGCCATGACTGCGGCACCTTGGCTGGTCTTGGTGTCCTGGATCGTCTACATCGTCCAGTGGAAGCCGTGCCTTCGCGTCGACCGTTCCGGGTTTGAAATCGTCAATGGCCTCCGTGACCACCGGATTCCCTTCGGGAAAGTGGACGACGTCGAGGTCCGCCAGTCTGTTGTCATCAGGGCAGCGGGCAGAAAGTATGTCAGTTGGGGTGCTCCCGGCACGCCCAGTGCCGCTGCTTCCGGTTACCAGAATGCCAGCAACCTCCGGAACCTCCCCTTCAATGTCCTCCCTGACAACCAGCGAATGAGCCAGCCCGCGGCAGTAGGCGGCCGCGACGAAATCGCGAAGGCGTGGCAGGATGCCCGCGCCCTGGGCTTTCCTTCCTCGGAAGGAAGCATCATGTCCCAGTGGGACCGGCCCACGATAGCGATTGGAATCCTCACCGTCCTCTGGGCAGTCACCATCACGCTGATCTACGTCCGCTGAGCCGGCCCCGGGCCCAGACCTGGATCCTCGTTTATCGTGATGGTCTGGGGCTGCACCACAGGAAGGCGCCGTTCCAGAGAAGGTCCGATCACGGGTCCGGCTTCTTTTGAATTGGATTCGATCCCGGCTCCCCCCGACCTTATAGCAGCGGTGTAGTCGCGCCGCCCAAGGGCTTCGAAGTCCGCTCGCCGTCTGTTATTCAGCCGTGATTCGGACTCCGGCGACGGCGCCCGTCCAAGGACCATTCGGGTCGTGTCGCATCAGCGATGCCACGACGTATCCCTCCGGCAACTCGACAATCTCCGACGAGACGCCGGAGCAATCAAGATCGAGCGACCGCAGCTGCTTGGACCCTAGGGGGGTGATGAACATCTGTGCGTTCGGGATGCCCACGCAAGCCGCCGTGACGGTATACCGGCCTGCGGTCGCCACTTTTACGGTTTTGCTGAAACCAACCCCTGGTCCGTCGGCAGGGCCGGAGTCCTCAAGGAGCACGGAACCTTCGGCCGCTCCAAGGCGCTTGCCTAATTCGGCGTAGTTGCGCCTTTCGGCATCCAGTATCTCCGGGCCCTTCGTTGGGACGGAAGGCTCGGGGCGACTGCTTTGCTCGGCGGCTGTCTGCACCGGATCGCCGACATCCTCGTAGGTGCACGCTGCCAAGCCACCGGACAGCAGCAGGCCCAGCACCGCCGCCATAGCAGCACTGCGAACTGGTCTCGTTCCCCCACGACCTAGCATGGGCCGAGTCTACGGTCCGTTCGCCCAAAGGCCAGTCACACCCGTTCCTTAAGCGTTGTGGGCTCGTGCTGTCCGTATGCTGCCCGCGGTCCGAGTACATGCACGGCGAGGGTTCCTTGGCAAACAGCGGGTACTGTTCGTTGGCTAAGTCTGTCCAGTGGTGCTGGACGCCGGGAGACTCGACGGCTCCAGCATCGTAGGAGGGGTCGTCAGCTATCTATATGGCACGCTTGACCAGCCGAAACAAGTCAGTCCGAGCCACGATCGGCGCAAACAGGAAATGGCGGAAACACATGCCACTAGAGTTCATGGACATGCTGGCGAAGCCCACTCTTGGTTTCAGCCAGGCACTACGCTCAAATGCGCAGATTTATGCTGCCTCGGGGAGCAGCAGAACCTTTGCAATCGGCGTGCTGGTTTTCGGCTGCGCCGCCTTGGTTCTACTGCTTGTCATGGCATTTGCCCTTCCGCGTAAACCCGGTCGTGAGCGACAAAGAAAGAGGGCGATACGGTCACTGCCCCTCCTTACAGCGCTTCTCGTGATCGCGATCATCCGGGTTACGACCGGCTTGCAGTGAAGAATGAACTGAACCGTCCCGGGTTTGATGCCGCTATCTTCTCTGAGAAAGATAGTGATTATGTCTGAGAAAGATAGTGATTATGCCCAAGCAGTTCCCTCCCGAGGTCCATGACCGCGCAGTGAGCATGACCATGGATCGGTTGCCCGAATACCCGTCCGTTTATGCTGCCTGCCAGGCACTCGCGCCGAAGCCCGGAATCAGTCCTGAATCGCTACGCCTGCACGCCGAGTGGTATCGCTAGAGTCCCGTAGAGGGATCCCTGCTGGTCCGTTCTCGATCCGCCAAATTAGTTTTCGCCGTTACAAAGTTTTCGAAATTCTCGTTACAGTTTGTTGGCTGCCGGACATTAACAGGGCATGAGCTTGCAGACAATGGGGGAACGGGTGGATTTGGAGAGGGAAGAACGGTTCCTGGCCGCTCACGCGGCGGCCCATGACCGTATCTATCGCTATTTTCGGCGCCGGACGGACGGCGCCGCTACCGCGGAGGACCTGTGCGCTGAGGTCTTCAGGATCGTCTGGGAGAAGTCCGCACACGGCGATGACCTCTCGGCAATCGTCCTTTTCGGCATCGCCAAGAACGTACTCCGAAACCATGACAGGTCCGTATCCCGGTCTGCCGGGCTCATCGGAGCTTTGCGGTTGGAGCGCGTCTATGGAACACCTGCGGAGGGATCCGCCGTCCTGGATGGCATCGACCATTTGGACTCGAAGGAGCGGGAGGTGTTACTGCTGACGTACTGGGACGGACTGACCGCCGTCGAAGTGTCCCAGCTCCTCAACACCACGGCGACTGCGGTGCGAATGCGTCTGCACCGGGCCCGCAAGGAACTAGGCCGGATACTTCAGAAACAGACAGTGTCAGAAGGAGCAACAGAATGAGTCAGGACCAGTCTGCCGCCGACCTGCTTTCAGCCGCCGATCCTGCGCTCCTGATCACCGAGGACGAACTGGACCGCAGCCGCGATCGGTCTCTGTCCTTCCTGAATTCCGACGTCACCCACATCGCCGTCGGCGGATCCGTCCACGACTTCCACCGCACACCGGCCAAACGTCATTGGGGACGTATCGCCGCTGCCGGGCTTGCGGCAGCTGCGGTCGCGGCCTGCGTACTCGTCGCCTCGAGTTTAGGAGTGGGTTCGGTCAACATGGCTGCGGCTCCGACCGCCACACAGGCCACCGCGATGGCGAAACCATCCAACCAGGGGACGTCTTCCCTGGCCGGGCAGACGGTTGCCGATTCATTTGGAAACGTGGATTACTACACCACCGTCTCCGGAGACACAGTTGCAGCGGTGGCCGCATCCTTCCACCTCACCGAGGCGAAACTCGCTGAATTCAATGGGCTTCAGCCCGGGAGCGCGTTGGCACCCAACACGAAGCTTCGACTGATCCCGGTTCCAGGTCCGATCACGGGCGCGAAGGGGACGGCTACCGTCAACGAAAACGGCATCCCCACGAGTTACACCATTGAATCCGGTGACACCCTTGACGGGATCACCTACCGGTTTGGAATCACCGGCGAGCAGCTGGCCGAAGCGAACAAAGTCCCGTACGTGTACGAGAAGGGCAACACCTACTTTGTCCGTGCCGGGAACCACATCCAGCTGCAGAAGAATCCCGTCGACAGCAGATCCGGTCAAGGAAAAACCCTCAACAATTCATCCGGCCAGACCATCTTCTACACCACCGTCGACGGCGACTCGTTCGACAGCATCGGCTACAAATTCCGGTGCACCACCGAGCAGTTGCTGCAGTACAACCCGTCCCTGAACGTGGATCGGCCCATCCCCGCGGGGACCAAGGTGAGCCTCATACCCGGAGAGCTCAAGATCGACGGCGCCCAAGGCACCTTCACCGCCGACGCCGACGGGATCCCTCAGACCTACACCACCGCACCCGGGGACACCGAACGCCAGATCTCCTTCCGTTTCGGAATGCCCGATCTGGAATGGGCGAACCGCCCGCTCACCGGCACAGGCCGCGTCTGGTACACCTTCACCGACCTGCCCTCCGGGGAGTTGGCCCCAGGCCAGACCATCAGCCTCAACCTGACCAAACCCCTCCACAAATGACCCCCGTGAAACTGCGGATGAACTTTGCGGCACGCTCCCCGAGGTTTGGCCAATCCCGTGGCCGGAATGGTCATCGCCCACTCGATCGTCTTCATGGGGGGGATTGGTCGCCCTCATTCTCCGAATACGTTCGCTGGACAGCGCGGGGCGCGCTGTATCCAGCGCTGACAATTAAAAGGTCTGAAAATGAAAATGGCTGAAACGGTCAGAGCGGTGTGGAGTCCCCGAGTGGGCGAGGCCGCCGCAGCGAAGATGGTTCAAGCCCAGCGAGCACGCTTCGTTCAGCTGGGCAGCTGTGCTGTCATTTTCGTGTGGAGCATGATCCCACTCATGAGCCAGAAATCAGCATGGGTGACGCTGCCCGTTGCCTTCCGAGCGTGCTTCGTGATTTTCGCCCTGCTGGTCATCTTCTTCGGTATGTTCCGCCAGGGCCAACGGCGCAGCCGGTACGTTAGAGAGGCGGCCGTGTGCGCCCTGAACCACCTCCGGGCGACTACATACCCGCGGTTGACCCGGCTTCCCTATGTGACCATGAGGAGTCCTCAAGCGTTCGACAAATATATCGGTTCGATACCGTCGAGTTTGATGTCGTAGTCACACGGGTCCAACCCAAACTGTCGCTCCTCGCAAGACGGCTTACTGCGCTGTACGCACAGCGATCGGCTTACGCGCGGCGAGGTGACAGTCAGTGCTGCAATAAAATGCCGCCATACCCTTGAGGTTGTGAACGCGGTAGCCTCGAAACGTGCTCCGCGCGCGGATGCGGCAGCAGCCGCGATCGATAGGGTCGGTGTACCGTCAGGAACAAGTCCCCACGGCGCCGGACATCACGTACCAGACTCTTCGTCGCACGCCGGGGAGACTCAGCGACTTGTTTGAGGAAGATGACAACAGTGGGAATCACCCCAGGCGTCCTGGTCGCAGTCTTTGTCACCCTGTTCGTGGTCTTTGTCGCTCTGTACGTCATCCGCCGAAGGAAGTGATCACTCGGCGGCCAAGCCCCTCACAACCGCACGGGGAAGAAAAGCTAAGGAAGCTGATTATCCGGGAATTCACTACCGACAGTTTGACCACGATAGCGGGGTCCTCGCTGTCGTGGTCGTAATCGCCGCGAACTCGTTCTCTTTCTGGGCTCGATGGAGCGTTGAGTGCCCGGTGAAGGATCCTTCACCGTGCGTATTCGACAGGAAATTCGGCCGTCAGGAACTTCGATAGCGGCCGGGCTTTCTGCGATTGGTCACTCCGGCTCGAGGCTTGGGTCGCGTCGAAAGCTGGCAACTAGTTGATCGAACCTGGAAACGTGCTTGTAAATTCTTGCCGCATCCTGTTCGGAGTTGAGCCAGGGCTTACGCTTCCCAATCAGGAGAACGTCGCGCGGCTTGCCGTCCACGTCGAAGGGTGTCGTCAGTGGAAGAAGGGCATTCAATGCTTTCGATTCCACCGTTTCAGGCAACCGTGCTCGGAGCCAAGCGAGCTGCTCTGTTGTGAACAGGTTGAATGGTATCCGTAAGTTTTCGAGGTTGGTAAGTGTGCCAAGCGGCTGGATCCGACCATCGTCGATGCGCTTCGGAAGCAGGCTTAGACTCAATAATCCCGGCAGCGAGGCCAGGGGCTCCAGCGTCTCGAAAGTGCTCTTGTCCCATACCGCGTCACCGAGGATGAGTTCCTTCAGTGCGTGCCCGGCCAAAAGGTCATCCAGCCGGTGGAAACGGGTGAAGTCCTCTACCCGCAGTGCATTCAGATGCGGCGTACGCGAAAGGTTCCATAGTCGCGTGGACCGCTGATTCCAATAGAACGAGACCATCCGGAGCCCTGACAGGTCCTCAATCGGGGTAAGGTCCTCAATTCTGGGGCACTTCCAGAATTCAATCGCTGTGAACTGTCTTCCGTAGCTGGAGACCAGTCGCTCAAACGCGGCCTGGTCCAGCCCGCTGATACGAAGGGAGGTCGCACCAGGGTGTCCCTCGATTTGTGACAGGTGTCCCGGATCAAATCTCCCGCCGCCGATCTGCGGCTGGACAAAGTCCAGGAACCACGAGGGCTGGGCTTCGCCCGCCCCTCTGAGCTCCAACAGGTTTTTGGGGCCCGGTTCCATGGTTGCTCCGCCCCTCGTCAAAAACCCATCAAAACGTTAGTTGTGAACTTATCAGTCAGGCGCAGAAGAAAGCATGGCAGCTTGAGAAACGTCATCTTGGGATGTGTCCGTAAGCCGGTCCCTCACCGTTCGTCTCCACTAGTGGTTATAACAATGTGCACGGTGAGGGATCCCGAACCGGACGACGCGACCAGAAGCTGCGTCTGAATAAATCCGCTCATCTACAGTGACGCTTGGGACTGGCCGCTATGCTCCAAGCATGAACCGGCCGGGATTGAAGGTAACTCTTCTCGGATTTGTCGTCATGACTGTCTGCTGGTTACTAGCTGCACTTGCTGGGCCGCCCACGCAACGTGGGCCATACATTGCCCTCGCGGTCCTCTTTGCGCTTGGTGGCCTCTATCCAGCAGAAGCATCGCGGCAGTCGTGCCCGCGAACCGATCGGCTAACGGCCGCTTTACACGGGCGCGCGTTGAACTTGACGCCGGCGTTGCACCGGAGCTGGATTGAGCGAGCCGTCTAGTCTGACTGCATGCACATCGCGCCAATCACCTGGCTGAAAGTCCTTTTGGGCCGTATTCGTAGTTGGCTCTGGCAGAAGGCGCGGGCTCGCGCAGGGGGAGACTTGGCCCGGGCCAATGCCCTACAGGTGGAGCTGGATGAGCTCAAAGGGTGTTATCAAAGCGTGGTCAAGCAGGAGGCTGGGCTCGCCGACTCGGCGCCTCATAACCTCCTAGGCAGGTCAAAGCTTCGAAGCGAGTTGGCGATGCTGGCGAGTTGCCAGGGCGCCACGGATGGGCTGATTCAGGCGATTCGTCAATGCGAAGCTGTGATTGAAGCTCCGCGAGCGGAAAGAGCGCCGGCATTCGGCGATCTTACGACTGAATATCGAGCTGTGATCCAAACCCTCAAGGACGAAGCGACCAGCCTCCGCGGGGGGTGAATTGTTCACAAGCCCTCCAGCTTGTGCCCGTATGACGACCCCCCTACCGGGCTGCACCATGCGCCAAATAGCGCCGTGAAAAAGCCGCCATTTACCACCGGAAGTCACAAACCGCGCAGACAGTCCGTAGGTGCTATAGCGCCCGATAGAGGACCGGCTTACGGGGCGCCGCGTCCTGCTACTGGTTCCTGCTGCGGCCCTTGAGGATTGCCGTAGCTTCCTTGCCGAGCACCGAGTCCTCAGAAAACGACTGAACGACAGCTCGGCCTGTACCTGCTTGCATCCGGTTTCCAATCCGGTTCAGAGGACGAAGGAAGTAGATTCGTGTCGAACCGAGTCTTGCTGTGTTGACGAACGAGAGTAGATCTTCATACTGATCTTTCGCCGCGCAGCCGCTCAGGGCTGCGGCAAGAACGTCTCGGACCACAGGGATCTTGGTCTCCAGGTAGATTTCCTTGAGTTCGGGCCACCATGCGCGCGCCGACTTATGGCAGAACCCTCGGCCAATGCTCTCAAGAACCCCGTCGGGGTAGTCGCGGGTGATGTGTGTGAGCAGAACGGGAAACGCAGCCGGGCGCGAATCAGGAACTTTGTACAGATCCCAGAGGGAACCTACTTCAATACCGATCGCCGCCAGATCGCGGATCACAGGCTGTGCGGCAGCTCGGAGCACCGCAATACGCTGAGCTCGATCGGCTTCCACGCGTTCGAATTTGGCACGATACTCTGGGTCTTCGCGAAGTAGACGTTCCTTCTCCGCGATGACATCCGCTGCTGTCACGCTTCCGCGCCCTGTAGTTCCCATGGAGTCCACAGTATCTCCGCCGCAGCTTCAGGTTTCCACCGTCGCCCGGCATCCTTCGGTGCCCCGTAAAGGATCCTTTAGCGTGCATAGCATCGGCGGTTACCAGGTGGCACGGATGACCTGGAGGACTTCGCTGAGTTCGAGGTTGTCACGCTTGCATGTGTCGATGAGCTTCCGGGCTGCTCGAGCGACGTCTTTGGAAATGGCGGTGGCGTGTGGGCTGACCCGTGTGCCGGCTCCGATTCGAGTTTCAACGAGTTGTTCTTCTTCGAGTTGCTTGTAGACCTTGGCGACGGTGCCGGGGGCGACTCGGAGATCGGCGGCGAGCTGTCGGACTGATGGGAGGCGTTCGTTTGCGGCGAGTGCCCTGGTGGTGATGAGGCCGCGGATCTGGTCGTGGATCTGTTCTGCCGGCGTTCCGCCGGTCGTGGAAAGGGTGATGATCATGGCGCGGTCTTGACGGTGTGCTGCCGGGCCCGGGCGGTCCTGGGAACGGCCGTGAGTGCAACGCCGAGGCAGAGCGCCGCGCCGAGGCACGTGGCCACGAAGCTGCTGGCGTAGAGGAAGGAGCCCAGTGCGGCGAACGGGGAACCCGCTGTGACCACTCCGGCGGTGTTAGTAGGGAATGAAACTCGGACCGAGGCTGTGCCTGCGAGTGAGCCGAGGATCGCGGCGAGGTGGAAGGCGACAGCGCCCGTGGTGAGCGCGGCGATGTTGCGGCTCTGGGTGCGGCGGACGGCAGCGTCCTGTTCTCTGGCATCTCCCAGCGGAGGGCGGGCAACCAGTGCCAGGCCTGCCCACGCGGTGCCGATCAGCATCATCAGCAGGAACATCGCCGGAATCGAGTAGTACCAACCGTAGATCGTGGACCCAGCTCCCATCGTGCCGATCTGGAAACGGAACAGGGCATAGTTGCCGGCCTGGTCCGGGACAGATGCCAGCCCTGCCGCGAGCGAGAGGGCGACCGTGACAACAACCATCGCCATCAGGGCGACCGTCCAGCCTGCCGACAGGAAAGTGAACGCCGTCCTGCGGGCGATGCCTGCGGCTGACACGGAAGGATTGCGGCGGCCGGGGACACAGAGCATGACCAACGCGATGATCCCGGCAGCCAATGGCGTGACGAATTGGGCCTTCTGAACAGCCATACCCACGTCCAGCCCCATCGGTGCGAGCAGCTGCGGTGTGACTCCCAGGACCGAGTACAGGCAACTGACGACCACGGGCACCAGACCGCCGATGGCAGCGAGAACACCGGCCCGGCCGCGAAGCGAGGTGCCGTGTCGCCGCGTCGCCAGCCAGATTCCGACTGCCACAACGCCACCCAGGATCAGCGGTGACAACTCCAGAAGGATAATGACCCACTGCTGCACCGCGACCTCCATATGTATCAACTAATTGACACATAATGTATCAATCAACAACTACACTCACAAGGGCCAATTGAAGAACGTTGAGCGCGTTTATTCCGATTGCGAGAGTGCCGGTTCCGAGGCTGTTCGGTTTCGGGCAGGGTACATAGCAGCGGAGGTCCGCCAATGCTCGCCATGCCCGTATCTGTCCGGGGCTGGAATCCGCTCGCGGCTTGAGAAACGTAGAAGTTCGAACATGGCCGCAGCCCGTTTCGCCATCGATCACCGTACCCTTGGTGCCCGTTAGCCGAACCTTAACCGGACGTTTCACCATGGGAGGTGTGTGCTCGCCACGGTTCCTGCGAAGTAGGGTGCATTCATGGGGCGGAATCGAAGCATCAAGCGGAAGCAGTGGTCTTGCTTAGTCGTTTCGGCGGTGTTGTCTGCGGCTTCATTGGCGGCGTGCGCAGTGCAGCCGGGACTACCCCAGGGCAGCGAAGCACCTCCAAGCATGAGTTATCCCACCCAGTCGGGGATAGCGACGATTACGCCCGACTACAGGGAGCTTGCAGTGGACCACGCCACAGGCCCGGCCGCGACCGTGCCCTGGCATCTTGTCCGGGTGGACCATCAAGAGAACCGGATCTACCTGTCTGCTTCCTCAGCAGGTTGCACCACCCCGGAAAAAGTCCGGCTCACGGAGTCCGACTCCAGCATCACGATCACAGTAACCGGCCCAAGCACCAGCGAACCCTGCACCGCGCAGCACCTCACCCTGCTTGGCTACGTTCAAATCGGCTCAATAGGCGATCGGCAGGTCACCGGTAACAGCAGCTAGGAAGGAACCCTCAATATCGATTCGGCTGCTTACATTCTGGGGTCGGTGTTTCCTTTGGCGAACCTTGACCGGACACCTGGGGTGCGTGAGACCCGACCGAGGCAGTCCATCTTCTCCGTGCGACCATGGGCTCACTACACGCGAGGGCGATTCATGTCGGTTCACGATTGACACCAAGAGGGTTGGGGAATGCAATTGGCGTATGGCTTCCGAAAGGGTTGAGACGAGGCTCCGGGTCGCGGACGGATTGCTGGTCATTGCCCTTGCCATCATTTCCTTGGTCATGGTTTGGAGCCAGGTACCGGTGGCATCGCCCGGAATCTTGCTCAGCATAGCGTCCGGAATTCTGATTATCTTAGGTTTCCTGGTTCTTATCGGTAAGACTAGGACGGGCCGGCTTGTACGGTCCCACCGCCGGTGGAAATACATCCTGCTCATTGGCGTCACCGTCGTTTTCGCCACCCTGACCGTTGTCACCCTCATCATCGACCGTCCGGGCGGCAATCCGGCCCTGCCGCTTTTTCCGGTTATCGTGGGTGGAATTGGCGCCCAGCTGTTTGAATCGGAAGCGACGGCCAAGTTTACGATGGCGGCTCAGATGGCGGCTCTTGGCAACCGTGATGCCAAGGTCTGGAAGCGTTTCAGCCTTGTCCTCGTCCTGGTCGGAATCGTTCTCGGCTGTGTCGCCGCCGTGGCCGGAGCCTCCGGCAACGTCACTCTTGTTTCGATTCTGCTGCCGATTGCGATTCTACTTATGGTCTTGGCAGCGGCGATCTGGATACCGCTCAGGACCAGGAACCGTCAGCCCAGGGGTACGCCGTAAGCCCGTCACCCTCAGCTGTGACCCGGTGCCGGTAGGCCGCGTCTGATTCGGTCCGCGAGCCGGTGATCACTGGACCGTGGGTGTGGTTCTCAGCCCGGAATGGCTGTTAAACGAAGCTTCGATTGACGACATTTACAGTTCCATAAGGAAGCGCGGACAATCCGAGGGCACGTAAGGGGATCCCCAATCGGGCGCTTGGAGCGTCCGGTGGGCCACCGCCTTACGGGCATCAGTCATGTGCGTGCCCAAGCAGGACCGGCATGACGGTCTGATCCAAGACTGACTGGCTCAATCGTTCTTGGTCCCGGCCAGGGGGCATGCGGGCACGGGGTGGGCGCGTCGTTCCACCGCTTTCAGAAGGGCCTCTTTTTGGGAGACATAATTGCTACATGGCTATAAGTACGGGCGGCATCGTTGAAGATTGGGGTCCGCCGCGCTTGGCGCTCGAGGAGGTTCGAAAGCAGGTGGCGAACTTCGCCCCTCGCCAGTCGGACCAGGATTACGTCGTCGACATTGCATTTCGCTCATGGCACCTAAACAGAGAGCCCGAGTTCACCGGCGTTCAAGCCGCCATGGTCGGGCGCAAGCAGCGACGCTTTATTGTCTGGCATTCAGTCCCCAAGGGATTGAATACTGCGGCAGCCGTTCGTACTTGGCTGGCCAGCGTGCTTCCGGAGACGGCGCGGCTAGTCCGTGAGTATCTCCCTCAGAAATCAAAGTCCTACCCTTCTGAGCAACTCGCGGCCGAGATCGACGGGTTGCGGGAGATGTTGCTAAGAACGGACTAGGTCGACCATTCCAGAAGTACATTCAGGCGCACCTGCAGTTTCCGCCCTCGTGCACTGCAATGCTGCAGGAGCGGAATGGAGTGTCCGGTGAGGGATCCTTCACCGGGCACTCGACGCTCCATTGAGCCCAGAAAGAGAACGAGTTCGCAGCGATCTCGACCACGACAGCGAGGACCCCGCCATCGCGGTCAAACTGTCGGTAGTGAATTTCCGGATAGTCAGCTTCCTTAGCTGTTCTTCCCCGTGAGGCTGTGTCCGCGGGCTGAGGGGCTTGGCCGCCGAGTGGTCACTTCCTTCGGCGGACGACGTACAGCGCGACAAAGACCACGAACAGGGTGACAAAGACTGCGACCAAGGCGCCTGGGGTGATTCCCACTGTTGTCATCTCTCCTCAAACAAGTCGCTGAGTCTCCCCTGGGTGCGACGAAGACCCTGGTACGTGATGTCCAGCGCCGCGGGGACTTGTTCCTGACGGTACACCGACCCGATCGATTGCGGCTGCTGCCGCATCCGCGCGCGGAGCACGCTTCGAGGCTATCGGTTCACAACCTCACGGGTATGAATCTCAGCGCTAAATGGCGGCATTTTATTGCAGCATTGACTGTCACCTCGCCGCGCGTAAGCCGATGGGCTAGCGGGCGGTCGATGAAAAGGTCGAACTGGGCCACGAAGGCTTCCTGAGCCGGTCCGCGCGTTCTACGGTTGCCGTATGGCTCGAATGACACCGCAGGAAGCGACGGCCGTGAATATATTGCTGGGGTACTTCGCCGGCAGGCCCGAGCTCCCGCCCGGGGAAATTGTGCGGTCCCTCGAGATCCTGGCAAATCGGGCGCACAACCGCCTGCAGGGTGGCTGGGACGAGTTCGCGGTGCGCCGCCAATGGCCATACGCCTACGAAGAAGACGTCCAGGCGCAAGAAGGCGCAGACGAGCCTTCCGAAGACTGAATAGAACTGAGGATCCTCGCCGGGTACTTCTCTGCAGCGGCGCGATGCGCCCGGGAAATTGGCGCTTCGCTCCAGCTGTGGAGCGGCGATTCAAGGGCGCGATAGGGGCCGGCGACGTCTGGGGGTCGAGAGCTCAGGCTCCAGGAACTGGACGCTCTCTTCGTCGCCGGCCCGTCAGATAACCGGCCAACGGTTGGCGGGCCGGTCCACACTGATTCCGATTCAAGTCAACACCCGGCGCGGCGCTATTGCACGAGTACCGTGTACTCGTTTTGGCAGGTCAGGGCGCGGGCCAACTCTTGACGGCCGGCCACTGCGAGAGCTCCGGAGATGTCCGCGCGTGCTGAAAGCGCCGCCGGGGAGCATGCCTGCACCCAATCCCCGGGTGCGTGGGCGGGCGTAGCATTTGCCTATGCTCAGGCCCGGGTCATTCGGCCAGGTCCTGCATCAGCCAGACCAGTGCATCGTCCCTGGACGTGAAGAAGCGGGTGGGACATGGCGGGATGTGGACACCAAGAAAGAAGTTTGCCAGAACCCGGTCAACAGGGCTGGTCCCAAGCAAGGCGATCCGGGAGGCCGCACAAGGGATAGAGAAAACAGCACGGGCATGACGGTGCACGGACTCCGTCGTCGCCATGTCGACCAGCATCGGGTATTCCGAGCCCCTGCCGGCCTCATTGACGGCAGCCATTGCCGCATGGGCGTCGACAGCCTCGATGTTGACTCTGTCGTTCCAGACAAGGTGGATTATCCCGTCGGACCTAAGTTCCACGGTACCTTTGCCGCCTTCGACCGCTATGGGTTCCAATATCCGCCTCCCATTTGACGCCTCGCTCGCGCGTGTCGGGGACGAGGCCCGTCGGCGTGATTTCCCTACCCTACACAAGGTTCACACGGGAAAACGAGGAAGAAACGACTCGCGGGAAAATCCTTGATTGCACGCACTACCGGCCGAAATCCGGGCCTGATGAATGCCGGCCTTTCGCCGGTACAGCACGAGCAGATGCCGCCGTCCTGACCGCCGCCAAAGTCTCACCGTCAACCAACGGCCCGGCCGGCTTTGTACGGCCCTGCTTGGATTCCAGCACGGGGCCGGAATGTTGGTCGGCCACGCGGTACACCACGTACTCGCGGACGCATCCATAGTCAGCCGCGACGGCGGCCGCGTTTGCTGCGCACCTGGACTCCGTGTCTTCCGGCGCGGTGAACAACGAGCCAGGGAATGACTGGGGCACCCAGCGGCCGCCCAGCTTGGCGTCAAGCGGGTCTTTCGCGGTGCCGTTCTCTGCATCGAGATAGCCGCGTTCCCAGCGGCCCAGGGTGCGGGCCTCGCTGACGGCCTGGGTTGTTTCGACGTCGGCCACCATCACGTCATAGCCTGCGGCGGTGAGTTTATCCAGCAGCATCCTGGCTTGCTTCTCGTTGCCCAGGGTGCCGTCGATGATCACGTTATCGCCGCGCTTGAGGGCCTCGTTGGTGGCCTTCTTCGAAAGGATGGAGGACTCGTTGTGGACCAGGGCCGCCAGCTCGCCGGGATAGAACTTCTCCCCTGCCGCGTCCAGCTCGCGCACTTCATCCGGGACCAGGTAGCTGTCATAGCTTCCGTCCTGACGGGCCTGTTCCAACAGCTCGTCCTTGAAGTCGTCTGCGTTGATCGCCAGCCAGTGTTCGGGCCGTGTCCGCGTGTCCTTGATGAGAGCATGCTGCGCCGTGGATTTGCCGGCACCGGGAGGGCCGGCCAGGACGATTGCCTTCTTGTCCCTGCGCACCTCGGGGTGGGTGTCGGTGAAACGTGTCAGGATCTCCGTGTGGAGCTGCCGGCGGACCTCCAACGGGGCTCCCCGGCGCACGTTGAACCATTGAGGGTTCTGGCTCGTGGCATGCGGACTATGGGCCGTGAGGGGCCCGCCGTCTGCGCCCAGCCGCTCCAGATGGGCGCGGTGTACTGCGGCCTGTTCTTCGCTAGTCACGCCCTACAGCGTAGTCATTCGGATGCGGGAACCTCGTCCGAGGCGTCCAGAATAAGGTCGTAGGCCTCGCCGTCGATGAGGCCCTCGTCGAAAGCCTGGCCGACTTCTTCAAAGGAGCCGGGGGTGTCCGGGTAAGGCGTGGATTCCCACTCTTCCTGGGCTGCGGCCAGTCCTTCGTTCTTTACGTAGGGCCACGCGGACAGTTCCCGGATCATCGTTACCCGGTCAATGTCGCCGGCCGCGTAGCGCTCCGCAATTTCGTAGGGACTGGCTCCGCTGAACCCTTCCGGGATCGGCTTCACTCCCCTGGCGTCCGCCTGCGCCAGCAACTGACTGACGGAGGGCTGGGCGATACCCAGGGCGCGGGCAATCTCGCGCTGCCCGGCGCCGGCCTGCACCGCGGAACGAACGGCCCTGATGTAATCCAGGCCGCCCAGTTCCCGGCGTGCCCGGGCCCGCCTGGCATTGACAAGTGCAGCTTCGGGGCTGGTGGTGATCGTCATGTCCAAACCTCCTATATAGGTAAGCCTATCAGTGACCGGGGAGTGTGTCACCGGGCCCGGTGCACGGTCAACCACGGGTTGCAGCGAAGCGGCGCCTCAACGGCCGCCGGGGATTCGGCACGGCTTCGGCCTGCGCCTGACGCTCATTCCAACGCCACGCGCAACATCGACGGCCACGGTGATGCCCGCACCGGACCGCCCGCTCACGGCCGGCGGTGACCGGCCCTTCCGCCTTGGCGGTGCATGTCCGATGATGACCGGTATGAGGAGAACTATCGGATGGCTGGCGGCAGCAGCTGTGGTGACGCTCGTCTTCGGTAGCCTGTACCTCGCCTTCCAGCAATCCGGGCGCAGGTCTGCCAATATGGCACCAGCGGCGGCAGCAGCGGCCCAACTGCAGCTCCTCGGCACATCCGTTCCGGCGGTCCCGCGGGTCGAGTTGACCCCCGATAGCGGGGTATTTGTCATCGTGTACGGCACCGATGACAAACCGGAGATGGGAACGGCTACTCTCCACGGAGTGCTACCGGCGGTGCCCTCCGGCGTGCTCGATACGGCCCGGAGATCAGGTGGGGACGCTGTGACCTGGCAGCCGGAGCCCGGGCTGCGGATGGCAGTGATTGCCCGCTCATCGGCCGGAAGAGTCGTCGTCGCCGGGCAGTCCCTCGCTCCTTACGAGGCCACGGACACGCTGATCATGGCCTTTCTGGGCCTCGGATGGTTCGGGTCTGTCCTCGTCCTGGGCGCCGGGTTCGCAGCAACCATTTTGCTGGGCCGACGGCAGCGCCAACCCGGTATCCCCTGACCGGCAGTCCGGGGCCTGGTGGATCGGTAGTTTATTTCACGGCAGTTGTCCGTTGGCTGTTCCGGGGAGGAACCGCATGTCGGCGTTACTGCCGGTGGCGGGCTTCTTCTTCTTTGGAGCGGCGCCCGGTGCGGGCGCTTCCCGGGGGCAGGGGTTCCCAGGGTTTGGCGTTGTTGTATTTGCGCTGGAGCCGGCGGACTTCCTTGAGCGTGGCTGCCTCGATGAGCTCCGAGATGGAGGCGTATCCTTCGAGGTGGCCGGCGGCCGCGAAGGCTGCCCGGACCTGGCCCGCGTCGGGGGTCGTGAAGTACGGGGAAAAGCTCTCGGGTTTGGCCTTGCTCACTCCCCCGCGCCCCGTGTCTCCGGGGAGACGCGCTGCAGCAGGGCGTTGTGGACCTGTTCCAGGGTGGTGGCGCGCACTTCGGCCGTTGCAAGTCTGCGTCCCGCGTCTGCGGCGTCCTGGGCGGCGGCCCGCTCGGCTTCCCGGGAGTCTTCCAGCTGCTTGCCGATCACGGCAAGCTGGCGCTCGAGCGCCGCCCGCTGGGCCTCGACGCGGGCCATTTCCCCGGCATGGGCGGCTGCGGCGGCATCCTTCTCGGCGCTTGCCTGGTCCAGGTCGGCGACGAGCTCGGCGATCTCCTGGTCCTTGTCCTTGCGTTCCTGCGCCCAGACCGCTTCCACGGCCGTATGCCGTTCAGCGGCCAGGGCGGATGCTTCGGCCCAGCAGCCCCCGGCCAAGCGGGCCGCCTGCTCCAGCAGGACCGCGGGGGTGGCAGCGACTTGTCCGCCGGCGGCCTGTTTTTCCTCGGTCCATTCCTTCAGGTACCGGGTGGCGTCGGCGTTGGACACCCCGGCGGCCGCGCGGACCGTGGACACGGTCGGCCGGCGCTCGGCACTGATCTGCTCGGCCGCGGCATACACGCGGTCCTTCACGCTGGACGTCATCAAAAGCACCTCGTGGATTGTTGATAGTAGTAGGAGTAGTAACGATACTACTCCTACTACTCGGACTGTGAAGCTTAGAACGGCGGTTCGGAGTCCGGGCCGTTGCCCCAGCCGGCTGCGTTGCTGCCGGGCTGCGTGGCCCAGGGATCATCCTGCGGGGAAGAAGGCCCAGGGCCGCTAGGCTGGGTGGCGCCGCCCTGGCTCCCGAACCCAGTGCCCCCGGGGCCGCCGTTGCCCCCGGGGCCGGTGCCGCGTTGGGTGCGGTTGATTTTCGCCTTGGCGTGGCGCAGGCTTGGTCCGATCTCCTCTACCTCGAGCTCCACCACGGTTCTCTTCTCGCCTTCCTTGGTCTCGTACGAACGGGACTTCAGGCGGCCGGAAACGATCACGCGCATACCCTTCGTGAGGGATTCGGCGACGTTCTCGGCCGCTTCACGCCACACCGAGGCCCGGAGGAACAGGGTCTCCCCGTCCTTCCACTCATTGGACTGCCGGTCAAAGGTACGCGGCGTTGACGCGACGGTGAAGTTCGCCACGGCAGATCCCGAGGGCGTAAAACGGAGCTCGGGGTCACTGGTTAGATTTCCGATCACTGTGATGGTTGTTTCGCCGGCCATGATGTGGACCTTCCTTGGGATGTGGTTGGGTGTGGTGGCTTCGGTTTCGGAGGTCTCGTGCCCGGTGTCGTACCAGGGGGCCGCAGGGTCAGGTTCCACCAGGTAGGGGTCGATCAGGGGGACGTCGATGGCCGGACGGGTTGACTTCGAGCCCGAACCAGTCCCGGTCCGGGTCGAAGCGGCGGGGCGTGAGAGCGAACCGCTCCTGCGGGGTGTTCATCAGGCCGCCTTGTGGTGCATGGCTGCCTGGACCAGCTTGTCCCGGCGCAGGCCTGCCCAGTGGTCCTGGTCGTCGGAGTTGTTCACGACGACAGGCGCCTGAGAGTAGCCAAGGTCCTGTATGTATTCCAGCGCCGCTGGCACTTCGGTGATATCCACCGCCTGGTAGCTGATGCCCTTGCGGTCGAAGTAGGCCTTCGTCTTGTCGCAGTTCGGGCAGTCAGGCTTGGTGTAGATGGTGTATTCGGCTGGGGTGGAAGTCATTTTCAGTCCTGGGTTTCGTATGGGTTCTGGTTGCGTTCGTCTGGTTGACTTTCTACCTCAAGTCTATCTTTTTTCATATGAAAAACAAGGGCTTTTGCCCTTATTTCACCGGTTTTTTTGTCCGTTGTTTGGAGGTGAAGATTGGTGATTTCGGCGGTTGGTGGGCCCGTCAGCTTGTCATTTTCAGAAGTCGTCTGCACAGAATGTCAGAAGTCCTCTTCACTAAGCCGTCGGGCGGCGCCTGGTTGCAATAGTGCAGAGGAGTACCGCCCACGAACCCACGGGAAGGTCAGGGGCAGTCAGGCTCTGAAAATGACACTGCGAACAGGGTTGCTGGACTCTTGGGTAAAACGCGAAGTAGCCCGCTGGAAATCCCCCTGCGTTTGAAAAGCCGTCTGCCTGTCCCCGGCGAGCCTCAGAGCCTGGCCTGATCAGCATTCCGTCGATTGCGTTGTCCCGGCTGAAAAGAACCCGGCCACGATATAAGGCGGGCCGGCAGCGGTTGTCCCGGCCCATGGGGAACTCTGCCAGCGGTGAAACATGTACCCTACCCGGAACCCGGTCAGGGTAGGACCGGAAGACTTATAAGGTGACAGGGACGGGAATCAGCTGACCCGCGCGATTAGGGTTGCGAGACCCCTCGAAGATTGATTGACACTGGCGCTTTGTACGGTACTGGCTCAGGAACACCGCGTTCCCTGCGGGTATTCCTCGCCCGCACGTTCTGTATCCCCCAGTGGAAGAGAAGCCACGTGAAGAGCCCGCTGAAGCCAGGTAGGAGCAATCTGACCCAAATGCCGTCGGACATTGCCGCGGAGACTGTCACGATAAGGCCGAACAGGGACACAGCAGCCATCGCTCCTGAGAAGACGAGCATTTGCCAAGTGGATGCTACGGCGACCGAAAACCCCTGTTTTGCCAAGGTGATTTCATCATGTTGATAGCTGTACAGACCGCCCTCAACGGTCCGGGCGAGAATGCGCTTCCCACCGTTTGCCACCGCGTGATCATGCTGGCGTCGTACTTTCTCATCGATCTGACGCCGAAATTCCTCGTCGGCCCCGAATGCCCTCGCATGGTTCTGCCCACTCACGCTGTCTTCCCTCCCGGATAGCGCAGCCACGGAACATTGGGGCGGCCGCAGGCTGGGGTCTGCGTCAGATCACTGGGTGTGCTCACCTTGCTCAATATAGTCAGTGGGCCGATGCTTTGGCGGCAGGGCTGTCGGACTTCGGCAGGAATCTGGCTGCCGCCGCACACCTGCCGTTGACAGCTAGGATTCTGAGCGAGTGGAGAGCCCTTAGGTCTGCGCATCGATGGCCATTGGTTCGAGGGATGGTCCTTGCGCGCCGATGGGACCCTCGGGATCGTCTGATGCTTTGATGCCCGGAGTGACGTGGCTTGCGATCGAGCCGACGGGCCAGCGGTCTTCACCGAGGACAGGTCAACGATGGTCCGGAGACGGAGGCGGGCAGAACCTCCAGAAGTGCTTGTGTCGAAAACCTTTAGCGTTTCGAGGCGCGTAGGTATTGCGACACCGAGCTTGATGGGCAACCGTCGGCTGGATCCGGGGTGTAACAATGCGTGTGTGAATAAGCAGCAGTTGTCAGCGGCATTTGAAGAAGTCTTTGATGACGAGATCGCCTTCCATGGCTTCGCTGAACACATGCGGGACTATGACGTGTTTGTGTCGGTGACCGCTGATCCATCTATAGGCATCGGCACGGATTACCTTAGGTACAGATTCACGCACTGTGTTCGTGCGACGGTGACGTCCGCAGTTGCGCCGTCTGTTTGGAAGCGTTCATTGGACGAGCGCCTGACAGACTACGAGGCTTTCACCGCTGCAGGTGACCTTAACGGGTACGTGTGGGGGGTAAATTACCAGGTTCTCGACCCCGGCATGACCCTCCTAGGTCAGTCGAGTGAAGCTAGTGGTTGGACCGAACAGTTGGGGATTCCATTCCATGAGGCCCGTATTCAAACGAATGGCCACAATCTTGAGCTCGTATTCTCGGACTTAGTCGTCGAACGAATGGAACCAGGATTCGCACCGTTCAGGGTGCCAACCGTGGGTAAAGGCTAAGACTCAGCATCCGGCTTGTTTGAGAAATGCTCATTGAAGGATGCCTGGAACCCAAGCGTCTCGAAACCCTAGGGATTCGAGGCACAGAGGTTTCGAGACACCCTCGGACGGTGAGACGCCTCGTTTAGACGGCGTCACGAGCCTGCCAATCTTCACGCCGCCGTCGAGCAGCTGCGGGCGCCGCCCGCCAAATCAGCCGCTTCGGCCTACTGGCCGGTGCGACGCAGCATCAGTGCCGTCCGGCGCACCACGCATACCAGATCGCCATCCTGGTTGTAGCCTCGGTGCTCAATGCCCACGATGCCGGTGTCGGGGCGTGACTTCGATTCCCGCTTGTCCAGGGCCTCGGTCTCCACGCGCAGGGTGTCGCCGAAGAACACTGGTTTGGGGAATTCGATGTCCCGGAAGCCGAGGTTCCCCAGCGTGGTCCCCAGCGTGGTGTCCTGAACCGGAATGCCGGTGACCAGGCCGAGCGTGAAGATGCTGTTGACGATCTGGCGCCCGAACATGCTCTTCTTGGAGAATTCCGCGTCCAGGTGCAAGGGCTGGACGTTCATGGTCAGCGCGGTGATCAGCAGGTTGTCTGTCTCGGTGACTGTGCGCGTGACGTCGTGCTTGATGACGTCACCAATGGTGAAGTCCTCGAAATACATTCCGGCCATGGCTGGCCTCCTTTAAGTGTGGACGTGTGTAGTCAGATGCTTGTGGGCAGAGCGGGTTCTCAGGCTTTACGCCTTGGCGAGGGCCAGGACCTCGCGAGCGTAGTTGGCATGTGCCAGGTCAATGTGATCGCCTCGGTACGAGACAGCACCGTGGCCTTTGCGCTGGCCTTCTTCAAAAGCGTCGATCAGGCCTTCGAAGTACTCCTTCAACGTCTCGGTGAGGCCGTATTCCTCGTTGGCGATCGGGGCATGGGAGGGATGGATCAGCACCTGGCCCGTGTACCCGAGTCCGCTGTTGTCCTGCGCGAAGGTGCGCATCCCTTCCAGGTTCCGGACCTCCTGCCACAGCCCAAGAACGATGGTGCGGATGCCTGCGGTGCGGGCGGCGACCACCACTTTGCTGCGCAGGTACAGCGTTTCCATCCCTGCGGCGGTCCAGCGGAAGCCGACCTCCCGTGATACGTCCGCGTCCTTGGCGGCGGCTGCCATCACGCCCCCGATACGGGGTCCGGTGAGGATTCCGTCGACCTTGCTGATGGAGGCGGCCGTCTCCAGCGTGGGCATGAATTCGACGGTTCCGCGGTCAATGCCATGATCGATTTCCGCCGCCGTCACCAGCGCATCGAACCGGACCACGTCATCACGGGAGAACAGCTTGGGCAGCAGGAAAGCGGTCAGGTTCCGGTGGGTGACCTCTGCGACGTCGCGGCCAAAGAACACCGTGTCCAGGGCATTAGGACGGACCAGGATCCCCTTGGAACCGTCGTGGGCCTCGAGGGCGTCACTTGCGTTGGCGCGGGCCAGTTCCTTGTCCTGCGCAGGGACGGAATCCTCGAGGTCGATGATGACGGCGTCGGCCTCCGAGTTCAGCGCCTTGTCGATCCAGTCCCGTTTGTGTCCCGGGACGAAGAGCAGCGAACGGTAGGGCTTCATGCCGCAGCCTCCGCCGTGACCTTGGTCAGCAGGGTGCCGGCGGCCAGTGATTCGCCGATACCGGCGGTGATGTCACCGACGACGCCGGCCACGGGTGCGGGGATGGGATTCTCCATTTTCATAGCCTCGAGGACAAATAGCACGTCACCTTTAGCCACCTTCTGCCCCGGTTCCACGTTGATTTTGACGATGGTCCCCTGCATGGGTGCCTTGACGGTTCCGTCGCTGAGCACCTCCCGCTTGGCCCGCGCCTGCCGCGTCCGTCCCACCGCTGCCGCCGGATCGCCGGCCGGGGAGTCCGCGGCCACGGTGGTTGCGGCGGAACCGTAGCCGCTGCCGGAGCCGTAGTCGCTGAAGGTGGGAATGATGTAGAAGCGTCCGCCGACTTCGACGTTGGCGCGGTCCTCGGGCTCGGCTTCGGCGAAGTCCACGGTTTCTTCCAGCCACAGGGTGCTGAAACGGACTTCCTGGAAGTCCGGGTGGGAAATTATGATCTTCGCGGCCGGGGCGGTGGTGGGAACGCCCTCGATTTGCAGCCGGTCCAGGCCGTCGAGCAGGCGCTTGATGGCCGTTGCACGGTCCGGTCCGTAGGCGATCAGCTTGCCGATCAGGCTGTCGTAGAACGGCAGGACGGTGTCACCGGACTCGTAGCCGGCATCAAAGCGCAGGCCCTCACCTTCGGGTGCGTTAAGCACGTTGACCGGCCCGGGTGCGGGGAGAAAACGGCCCTCGGCCACGTCCTCGGCGTTGATGCGGGCCTCGATGGCCGCACCCTTGGGCTTCAGGTTGCCCAAAATGGAAAGCTTCTCTCCCGCCGCGACCCGGATCTGTTCCGCGATGAGGTCCACGCCGTGGACCATTTCGGTGACAGGGTGCTCCACCTGGATCCGGGTGTTCATTTCCAGGAAGTAGAACTTCTCGTCTTCGACGAGGAACTCAACGGTTCCGGCTCCGACGTAGCCCACTTCGCGGGCCAGCCGCACCGCGGACTCGCCCATCGCCTGGCGGAGTGCGTCGGAGAGGCCGGGGGCCGGGGACTCCTCGACCAGCTTCTGGTGCCGCCGCTGCACGGAGCAGTCGCGGTCCCCCACGTACACCGCGTTTCCGTGCGTGTCGGCGAAGACCTGGACCTCCACGTGGCGGGCGTGGGTGAGGTAGCGCTCAAGGTAGACCTCGCCGTTGCCGAACGCCGCGGTGGCTTCCCGGTCGGCGGCGTCAAAGGCTTCCTTGGCCTGTGGTTCCGAGTCGATGCGGCGCATGCCCCGTCCGCCGCCGCCCGCCGAGGCCTTTACCAGAACCGGGTAGCCGTGCTCGGCGCCGAACGCCTCGACTTCTTCAGCGCTGGCAATGGCTCCTTCCGTGCCCGGCGCCAGGGGCACCTGGACGCGGATGGCGACGTCTCGGGCGGCGACCTTCCCGCCCATGGTCGTGATGGCGTGCGCGGAGGGACCGATGAACGTCAGGCCCGCGGCCGCAATGGCCTCCGCGAAGTCCGGGTTTTCCGAGAGGAAGCCGTAGCCCGGGTGGATGGCCTGGGCACCGGACGCGAGGGCCGCTTCGATGATCTTGGGGATGTTGAGGTAGTTCTCGCTGGCAGGGCCCTCACCGAGGTCGATGGCGGTGTCCGCAGCCCGGACGTGCAGGGAGCCGGCGTCCGCGGCCGAATAAACGGCCACGGACTCGATGCCCAGCGCACGGCAACTGCGTGCCACCCGGACGGCGATTTCGCCACGGTTGGCGATCAGGATCTTGGTGAACATGGTTGTCCTTAGAAGTAGGGGCGCCGCAATCAGCGCAGGATGCAGACGTTGCGGCATTCGCCGATGCCGGAGATCGAAGTAGTCACGACGCTGCCTTCAGCCAGAAATTCCTTGGGATCGAGACCGTCGCCGACTCCCCCGGGCGTACCGGTGAGGATCACATCGCCGGGATTGAGCGTGGTGACCGCTGAGATGTAGCGGACCAGTTCAACCGGGCCGAACACCAGGTCCGCGGTATCGGCCTTCTGCTTGGTGACGCCGTCCACAACGCAGGAGATCTCCAGGGCCGGCGCAGTGCCGGACTCGTCCGCCGTCAGCAGGTACGGGCCCAGCGGAGTGGTCGCGTCGAAGGTCTTGCCCTGCAGCCACTCGGTTGTCCGGCGTTGGAAGTCGCGGGCAGAAATGTCGTTCGCCACCGTGAACCCGGCGATCGCGGCTGCGGCTTCCTCCTCCGTGGCCCGCGAGACCCGGTGGCCGATCACGACGGCGAGCTCGGCCTCCCAGTCCACGGCCTCTGAGCCGGGGGGCAGGACAATGGGATCATTGGCCCCGATCAGCGCGTCAGCGAACTTCGCGAAAAGCGTGGGGTGGAGCGGCAGTTCGCGGCCCATCTCAAGGATGTGTTCGCGGTAGTTCAGGCCGACACAAACGATTTTCCCGGGCGCGGTGACCAGCGGTGCGAAGTCAGCCCCGTCCAGCGGAAGGCCTGAACCGCCGGCGTACTGGCCCACATCCGGGGAACCGGCACGCAGCCAATCCCCGACGTCGGCAAACGGCAACAGCGCCAGGGCGCCGTTTACCTCGACAGCGGCGGACGTGCGGCCCTCAATGCGTACCGTTGCGAGTTTCATGCTTCCCATCCGAGGTTGTGTTTGAGCTGGGATTTCACGAGCTTCCCGGCCGCTGAGCGGGGGAAGGCTTCCTGGTCCAGGAAGACCATCCGCTTGGGGACCTTGTAGCCGGCCAGCTTCGTGCGCAGGAAGGCGGCGAGATCCGCCTGGGTGACCTGGGCACCGCTGCGAAGCACGACGGCGGCGCGGACCTCTTCGTCCCACTTCAGATCGGGGACTCCGAGAACGGCTGCTTCCAGGACGGCCGGGTGCAGGTGCAGGACCTGTTCGACCTCGGCGGCATAGACGTTCTCCCCGCCGGTCTTGATCATCTCTTTCAGGCGGTCACGGAAGTAGTAGTAGCCCCTCTCGTCCTGGGAGGCCAGGTCCCCGGTGTGCAGCCAGCCGCCGCGCATCGCCTCGGCGGTCTGCTCGGGCTGGCCGTAGTAGCCGGTCATGACCGAGGGGCCCCGCACGCAGATCTCCCCGAGTTCGCCGGGAGCGACGGCGTTGCCGTCCAGGTCCTGCAGCTGCGTCTCGACCAGGAAGTACTCCTGGCCGATGGAACCGTCCACGGCAGGGTTGAGCATGTCCTCGGGGCCCAGCCTGGTGACCATTGGTCCGGCCTCGGTGAGGCCGTAGCGGAAGTACAGGTCCGCGTTGGGCAGCATCTGGGCGAAAAGTTCCTTATCGGGCATGCGCATCAGCCCGGCACCGGTGTGGACGGCCTTGAGGTTCTTCTGGAATACCGGGTCCTGGAACACGCCCAGGTCCATCATCTTGCGCAACATGTTCGGGATCATGAACGTGTTCGTGATGGATTCCCGTCCGACCCAGTCCACCAGGGTGGCCTCGTCGAACTTGGGGGCCAGCACGCTGGTGGCGCCGGCGACAAAGTGGGTGACCAGCCAGCACAGCAGCGCCGCGGAGTGGAACAAGGGGGTGATGATCAGGCCCCGCTCCCCGGGGCGGGAGCCCAGCTGGCAGTCGACGATTTCGTTGAGGGCATTTGCCGCGGCGGCGCGCTGCGACAGGACCACGCCCTTGGGCCTGCCTGTGCTGCCTCCGGTGTAGACGATGCACAGCGGTGAATCCAGGGACGTTACGTCTGCCAGCGGGCCCGAACCGGTGCGCAATGCCTCCGTCTGCTGGCCTTGGGCGACCACCCGCGGCAGGCTTTCCTGGGTGCGGCCCAGGATTTCCAGTGCCTCGTCGAGCACCTCGCGGAACTGCTCCTCGACGAAGATCACCGACGCTGCGGTTTCCGCGATGCCCTCGGCCAGCTCGGTGGCCGTCCACCGCCAGTTGTAGGCGACGTAGACTCCGCCGCTGACGGCGACGGAGAAGAATGTCTCGGCGTTGTAGACCGTGTTGGAGGCCAGCGCCCCCACCCGGTCCCCGGGGCGGATACCCAGGTCGCGCAGACCCCGGCCCAGGCCCCACGCGCGGTCGGCCAGTTCCGCGTAGGTCAGCCGTCCGTCGACTCCGACCAGGGCCTCTTGGCGGGGATGACGTCCGTGATGGATCCGGACCCACTCTGCGATCGTTCGCATCGGTACCTCCCTGAGTCGTATGCCGGCCCGGCCTCCGCGATGGAGTGCAGGGGCAAAGCATCGGTGCAATTACTAAACTAACAAGCGTTCGCTCGTAAGTCTACGGTGTGAGGTGGGTCCCATGCAAGAGCGGGGGTGGAGACGACTAAGGGGCGAGGTGGTTGGACCACCTCGCCCCTTTCCGGTGCGGACTGCTATCCCCTGGCGCCCACGAGCTCCCGGGCGGCATCCACCCGCTGGTCGGCGTCGGACACCTGCAGTTCCCGCAAGGCGAACTTCGTGTAAGCAGCCACGATCTCATCGAGGGTCATGCGCCCCTCCGGCCGGTACCAGCTGGCCACGTTCGTGCCCAGGGCCACGATGCTGTAGGTGTGCAGGCGGGCGTCGATCACTGACGCCAGCCCCGCCTCACCGGCTTGCTCGATGAGGGACTGGATGACCCGCTCGTAGTGGTTGCGCTTGGCGATGATCTCTTCGCGGGCACCATCGGGCAGGGCCCTCAGGTTGGTGTTGCCGATGAAGACTTCCTTGGCGCGCTCGGCATGGAAGCGGACATGGCAGTCCACCACCGCCCGCAGCTTTTCCACAGGATCCCCCGGGGCCGCCAGGGCAAGCTTCTGCAGCTCCATCTGGTCGTCGATAGCACCGCCCATCACTTGCAGCAGGAGGTCCTCCTTGCTGGCCATGTGATTGTAGAGGCTGCCCACCTTCAGCCCGGCTGCCGCCGCCACTTCCCGCAGTGTCGTGGCGTCGTAGCCCTTCTGGAAGAAGAACTCCGCTGCCTTTTCCCGGATCAACCGGGCCGTGTTCTGTCCTCCGCGGGTCATGGCCGCCTCGCTTTCCGCAATACGTAGTTGCAGTACATGGTATCGGGGAAACGTACGCTTGCTTTAGGAAGTCCCCGCGGCAAGGGGCGCAATTGCTCCTCCTAGACCGGCGTTACGGCCTGGCGCCGCTGAACCGGAACCATCTTGCGCTTGCTGTAGAGGCCCAGCCGCCTCGTCAGATCAGCGCGCAACTCGTTGGCGGGGACCACCGCCTCCACCGCATTGGCGTTGGCGATCTTGAAGACGTCGATGCCCTCGGCATACTCGGCATGCTTCCGGGCGATGAACTCCTTGCGCTCGGCCGGGTCCTCGATCTCGTGGATCTGGTTGTAATAGATGCCGTTGACTGCAGCGTCCGGGCCCATCAATGCCGGCCGGGCCGTGGGCAGGGCAATGACCGCATCCGGGTTCATCGGCGCACCCGACATGGCCAGGTACCCGCCGCCGTAGGCCTTGCGCACCAGGACCGTGATGCGCGGGACCCTGCACTCGGACACGGCGAAGATCATCTTGGCGCCGTGGCGGATGATCCCCTGCCGTTCGACCGCGGAGCCGATCATATAGCCGGCGATGTCGACCAAAAAGACGATCGGGATGTTGTAGGCGTTGCAGATCCAGATAAACCGGGCCGCCTTGTCCGAGGAATCCGGGAAGATCGACCCGCCCATGTGCTTGGGCTGGTTGCCCACCAGCCCCACCGGGCGGCCGTTGATCCGTGCGAAACCGGTGAGCATCTCGGGGGCGAAGAGTTCCTTGTAGGGGAACCAGGATCCTTCGTCCACGAGGGATTCCACAAACTCCTCCATGTCGAAGACTTCCGCTTCCCGGAGCGGAACGATGTCCTGCAGCGTACGGCCCGGCCGCGGCTCTAGGGCCGGTGCCATCGGCGCGGGGGTTTCCCAGTTGGCCGGAAGGAAGGACAGCCACACGCGGATGGCGTTGATGGCCTCGGCGTCGTCCTCCACCAGCACGTCGCCCAGGCCCGAGACGGTGCAGTGCATCTCGGCCCCGCCCATCTCCTCCAGCGTGACTTTCTCCCCGGTCACCATCTCGGCCAGCCGCGGAGAGCCAAGGTAGGCCGTGGCATGGCCGCGGACCATGATCGTCATGTCGCACAGGGCCGGCACATAGGCCGAACCTGCCGGGGAAGGGCCGAACAGCGCGCAGACCTGGGGCACGCGTCCGGAGATCTGGACCTGGTTGTAAAAAATGTTGCCCCAGGCGTGCCGGCCGGCGAAGGACTCGAACTGCTCGTCGATGCGCGCCCCGGCAGAGTCGAAGAGGTAGACCAGGGGGATGCCCGCCGCATCGGCCTTCTCCTGTGCCATCGTGATCTTCTCGAACGTCCGGTTGCCCCACGTGCCGGCCTTGACGGAAAAGTCGTTGGCTATGACGCACACCTCGCGGCCGTCCACCCGGCCGAAGGCGATCACCACGGCATCCCCGGGCAGGCCTTCCTCGAAGCGGGCCAGCAACCCGTCCTCAATGTAGTCCTCGTCGTCGAAGAGCAACGCCAGACGCTGCCGGACCAGGAGCTTGCCGGACTCGAGGATCTTGTTCCGGTTCTTCTCCGAGCCGCCGAGCCGGGCGGCCGCAAGACTGTCCGTCAACCGTTCGTGCACCGTCTGCTCCTGCTGGCCGCCCTGCGGCGCGCTGGTCGTGTCTTGGATGGCAATATCGGTCACGGAATCCTCCAAAAGTTCGGCCTAACTTGTTTTCCTACTATACGAACAAGCGTACGCTAGTCTAGAGTGGAGTGGAAGGCCGGCAATATTTTGATCCCGTGCCACGTATCGAGCCAGTAGAGGAAGTGCGGGCATGGGCACTGTGCAGGCTTGCGGCCCTGGTGGACAGCAAGGTAGTCCGCATCCTTACCGGCCCGCTGACCGATATTCATTTGCCACAGCTGCGGTAAGCAGGGCAAACATGAGGCAAAAGGAGCAGTTCATGACCGTCAACACCGTCCCCCCTCTGGAAACCCTCCCGGGAGCTGTGCTCTCCACTCTGGAGGACTCCCCCGAGATCGCGGCGGTCCGCCGCCGGGTCCGGCAGGTCCTGGCCGAGCACGTCGACCAGGACCGCCTGGCCCGCCATGATGAAGAAGAGACCTACGACCTCGAGCTCTACGAGGCTCTGGCCCGGGAAGGACTCATCCAGCTCGAGGCCGAGCTCGAGGGCCGGGCGCCCGCCCACCAGAGTCAGATCACGGTACTGGAAGAACTTGGGGCCGGGGCCACCTCGATGGGCGTCAGCATCGTCGTCCAGTACATGGGGGTGGGGTTGCTGCACACCTTCGCCGACGCCGCCCAGCGCCGGCGCTTCCTGGCGCCGCTGTTCACCGGTCAGGCCCGCATGTCCTTTGCCCTGAGCGAGCCCGACGGCGGAACCGACGTCGCCCGGGCCATGAGCACCCGCGCCGAACGCCAGGCCGATGGCAGCTATCTGCTCACCGGGCGCAAAAAGTGGATCGGCGGGGCCTCCACGGCCGACTACCTGCTGGTACTGGCCCGCACGAGCGACATCGCACGCTCCGCCATCGACGGAATCACCATCTTCATCGTCCCGCGGGACACCCCCGGGATCACCACCACCCCCATCGACACCATGGGTATCCGCGCTCTGGAGCAGGCCGACGTCGTCTTCCAGGACGTACGGGTTCCCGCCGAACTCATCCTCGGAGAGACGGGCCGCGGCTTCCGCCAGGTCCTGACCACCCTCAACGGCGAACGGCTCAACGGCGCCGCGGTTGCCCTGGGCATCGCCCGCGGCGCACTGGAAACCGCCGTCGACTACGCCAAGGGCCGCGAAGCTTTCGGCCGGTCCATCGGGGCGTTCCAGGGGCTTCAACACCAGCTCGTCGACGCCAGCGTGAAGGTCGAAGCCGCACGCCTGCTGCTGCACAACGCCGCCCGCGCCTCCGACCAGGGGGGCAGCGCCAACGAGACGCTCTCCGCCATGGCCAAACTCGCCGCCTCGGACGCGGCCACCACCGCCTCCGACGTTGGGATGCGCACCATGGGCGGCTGGGGCTTCCTGCGGCAGCTGCCCATGCAGCGCTACTTCCGCGACGCCCGGCTCTACACCTTCGCCCCGCTCACCGATGAGATGATCCGCAACAACATCGGCGAGAAGCATCTGGGCCTGCCCCGCTCCTACTGACACCCCCGCACCGCCACCCCCACGAAAGGAAGCCAGCCATGACAAACGCCACCACCGAAGAGCAGTTCGACATCAACAAGAACGTCGATATGTTCACCGTCAACCGTGCCGCCGCACTTGCTGAGGCGCCCGGCCAGACACACAACGCACGACGGATCTCCGGCGTCTCCAAGGAAAACTCCGCAGCCAGCAGGATCTGGTTCGGCAAGGTCTACACCGGCCCCGGCGAGGTCTCCGGAGCCCACCACCACGGCGAAGCCCAGACCGGCGGCTACGTTCTCAAGGGCCGCGGCTACATCCGTTACGGCGACCGCTACGAGACAATCGTCTACTTGGAGGAGGGGGACTTCGTCTTCGTCCCGCCGCTCATGCCTCACATCGAGGGCAACGCCAGCAAGACCGAGGAGCTAATCTGGATGACCACGCGGACTCCGGACAACATCGTGGTCAATCTCGAAGACCAGGACATCGCCGACATCGAGATCGACTACCAGTCCTAGGTTTCGGCACCGGCCGGTGCATCGGTTCCCCAAACCCCGATGCGCCGGCCTTCGTCATCACTATTTTCCCGAGACCTCGGCCTTGGCCCCGGACCTCACGACCGCAGGAGCCCACCGTGCAGACCACCCTTGCCACCCGCCCCGTCCCGTACTTCCACGGCGCTCCCGAGGTCGCCTTCGGCATCGAATCCGTGAGCACCCGGGACAACACAGCCCGGGCATCCATGCGCCCGGGCCCCTGGGCACGGGAGAGCGGGGACGGGCCGGTCCACCAGGGAAGCATCGGCGTGCTGGTCGACAACGTCACGGCCCACGCGGTGCTGACCGCCCGGACCCTGGACCAGTGGGCGGTGTCCGCCGAAATCAACGTTGATTTCCACTCACCCATCCCCGACAGCACAGAACTGTTGAGCTGCACCGCGACCCTGGACCACCGCTCCAGCGGCTGGGGACACTCCAGCGGGCAGGTCACCACCGCCACCGGCGAACTGGTGGCCACGGTCGGGCAGCGGATGCGCTATTTCCCCGGCGGAGTCCCCGCAGGGTTCACCGAACCCGGCGAACCGGCGGACACCCCATCCTGGTTGCCGTCCCTTGATTCGCTCTTGACCCTCACTTCCCGGCGCGGGAACAAGACCGAACTGCAGGTGGAGACATCGCCCGGGATGCTCAACCCCCTCGGCATCCTCCACGGCGGAATAGGCCTGTGCCTCTCCGAGATGGCCGCCCGCACCGCCTGGGCCGCCTCCCCTGACCATCCCGGAGAGCCCTTCCACACCTCATCGGTCCACATCTCCTACCTGCGCCCAGGGAACGCGGACGGGGACCTGCGTCTAGGCGTGGGGATCCTTCATTCCTCACGGTCGGTGGTGCTGGCGGACGTCCAGATGTACAACGCCGACGGGGAGACGGCCACCCGGGCCCTCTGCACCCTGCACCGGTCCGCCACACACCTCTGAGCCTGAACCGGCCCGACGGCGTCCGCCCGAATTTGCCGGCCACAGCCTTCGAGCCGGGCGGAACGTCTGCGGGGGGCCCTCTCGATCATCAATCAAGGAAGGCCAGGTGACGGCCGACTGCCCGGACCCCAGCCGCCGTCACCCGGTTCCCGGATGCTGATCCCTAGAGGATGGTGAGCCCGCCGTCGATGGGGACCATGGCACCCTGCATGAATCTCGCCTCATCCGAGGCGAGAAAGACCGCCAGATCGGCAACTTCGGCGGCCTCGCCGAAACGCTTCAGCGGGATGGCGTCAGTGGTGATGTCCGCCAGAGACGCGGCAATCAACGGGGTGGAAATGGTGCCCGGACAGATCGCATTGATTGATCTTGAGTCCGTCCTTGCCATAGGTCGCCGCCAAATGCTTGGTGACTGCATGTTTGGACGCCGTGTACGGGTAGCAGTCCCCACAGCAAGTCGACGACGGTGGGTAAGTCGACTCCTTGGCGCAGCTGCCCCGGTCGACGGCGGTGCTGAGCAGCTCGAGGGCCTCTTGACGGCGCGGGCCGAAGCTGTCGAAAACTGCGGCCAGTCGGGGTCGGCGGGGCTGCGCCGATCAACTGGGTGAAGGCGCGGTGCTGGACCGCGGGCGATGCCCGGCTATCGCGGAAGGCGAGGTGTTCCAGCACGATCGCGCCCTTGGCGGCTGACCTCGGGGAACAGCCCAACGACGCGGAAAGTCCTAGCCAGCTCGGCAGGCCGATCGTCCCCGGGCGCCGCAGGAGGTCTGCTTTCGTCCGATGCGGCCCGGGCAGTTCATCTCGGCTTGACGGGCCTCCTTGTAGTAGAAGCCTTAATACTGCCGAGAATGGTTTGTGCAGGGACGGGTCAGGGCTTGCAGTTCCGCCAGCAGCGGCCGGGCAGCAGTGTAGGTAGTGGTGACTGAAATTATCGGGTGTCCTCCCTGCGCGGTGCTCCGCGCCGGGTTGCAAACACCCGCGACCGTCAGCAAACCATGGTGCGACACCGCGGGTCATCGCTTAGCGCGGGACCCGCGGTGTCGTTTGATCAGTGCTTGGGACAAGGATCGGAGTGGGTGGTCACTGTTCCTCGTGAAGGCTCTGCTTGTAACGCTCCGGGAGCAGCAGCGTGGCGATTATCGAGATCACCACGACGCCAACGGCGATTGCCGTCAGGGCCACCGTTCCGTTCCCGGTGTTCTGGAAGATCCACGCCGCGATGAACGGGATCGGCGCTCCGAAGATCAGCCCTGCCAGGGTCATGCCGAGGGCGGACCCGGTGTAGCGCATGGACGTCGGGAGCGCTTCTGCGAAGAACGCGGGCTGGGTTCCGGCCGTCACCTGGATCCCGCAGAGAGCCAGGGCGATGACCGCCACGCTGGCGGGATAGTTCATGGAGTTCATGATGGGGAACATGGTTGCCGCCGCGGTGGCCTGCATGGCGAGGCCGATGAGGTAGGTCTTCTTCCGGCCTACCCGGTCACTCCAGCGGCCACCGAGGATTGCTGCCGGGATGGAGACGACGTTCGCAATGAGGAGTAGGCCGAAGGTGATCGAATTGTCGTAGTGGAGTTCCTTGGTCAGGTAGTTCACGGCATAAGTGACGCAGATCCAGAAAAGCCCTGCGGGCGCGGCCCAGGCCAGGATCAGCTTGATCACGGTGGCCGGCCGCCTGATGATCACGGCCAGGGCCCGTTCCTGGGGAACGGTGGATACCGCGGCTTTCTTCTGGCTTTCCTTGAAAGCGGGGGTTTCCTCGATTCGCCGACGGATGAAGACGCCCACCGCAAGCAGCAGGACTCCCATGAGGAAGGGAATTCTCCAGCCCCAGGCTGCGAAGGCCTCGGCGGAGAGCACCGCGGCCAGCACGGTCAGCGTCACCGACGCGAACGTCTGTGCAAGGGGGGAACCGGTGGCGAGGATGCCTCCGTACAGGCCGCGTCGTTCAACGGGTGCGTGTTCGACGACGAGGACCTGAACTCCGGTGGCTTCGCCTCCCAGAGCGAAGCCTTGGAGGAAGCGTAGGGCTACCAGCAGGATGGGGGCGAAAATGCCGATCGTGGCGTAGGTCGGCAACAGGCCGATCAGGACCGAGGCCATGCCCATGAGCACGAGAGTGAACATGAGAATGTTGCGCCGGCCGACCTTGTCACCCAGGGCGCCGAACACGATGCCGCCGAGGGGGCGGGCGAACATGCCGGCCCCGAAGGTCGCGAAAGATGCCAGGAGCGCGGTGTTGTCGTCAAAGCCCGGGAAGAAGAGCTTGGGGAAGAGGGTCGCCGAAAGGGCGCCGTACACGGCGAAGTCGAACCACTCCAGGGCCGTGCCGAAGGTGCCGCTGACGACGGCCCGCTGCGCGGTCTTCGGGTTGAACGCGGGAGCCTCGGCCGCAAGAGGCGGAGAAAGGTGAACAGGATTCGTCAATTCCGTCATGGAACGCACTCCTTGGATTGTTGGAAAGTCAGGTAAGGCTGGATGCGACAGGGCGGTCGCCGGTCCACATGTGCGAAAAGCGACAGCGCCCGGGTTCCGCTTCACCGAGAGGCCTGCGCCTACGGAGCAGAAACCGGCCCAGTGTGAGACAGCTATAAAAACAAGCGTTCGTACGAGTGTAAGTGTGATGCGCATCGCACGCAAGAGGAGGCCGGTAAGAACTGCACACCGGTACAGGCTCCGGCATGCTCTCTGCGTGGGCGCCCTCGAACGAACCAGGGCCGGGGCGAACACCACACACTGCAGCACCGGATCGAAAGGCCCACAGGCTTGTGCCCGGAGGCAACTGGATCCTTACTTGATGGAGGAGTCCAAGCCACTTGGGCGCAACGTTTCACCGAGACGAGTGAGGTCTCGTTTCAGAACCACGTGGCAGGCTCTCTACGGCCCAATATTGGAGGATTTGATGTTCGCTAGAGTCAGCACCTACCGTCCCCATCCTGAGAGCACCGGCGCACCTTCCGAGGACACCATAAATAAGGTGCTTGAGTTACCCGGATGCAAAGGGATCTACTATCTGTTCGGCAAGGACACCAAATCCCTGTCCATTACCCTCTGGGACGACGAGAATGCCCTGACAGGCAGCCACCAGGCTGCGGATAGGATCCGCTCCGAGACGAGCGCCCAGCAGCAAATGGAGATCCTGGGCGTGGAGGAGTTTGAAGTGCTGACCCGGCAACTCAAGGACTAACCCCGGACGCTAATCCGCCAAAAGCTCACTGGAAAATCGCATGCCAGAAACAACCATTTTCCATCATGCGGAAGCAACCACCGCTTGCGCGCGGGATGACGAGACAAGGGGTACTCAACTGGCGGTCCCTAGGTATTGGTAGAAGGTTTCGCGGCTGATCCCGACTTCGCGGGCAACGGCGGTCTTCTGCTCCCCCGCGCCGGCCCGCCGCCGCAACTCCCCTTCCTGCTCGAGCGAGCGGGCCTTCCGGCGCCCCTTGTAGGCCCCGTGGGCCTCGTCCAGGCTAGCGGCCTTCCGCCAGCCCCACGCGGGGTAGCTTCACGGCGAGGAAGCGAAGCCCATGTCGGGTTTCGCTCTCGCGGAACGCCGACCGGTTCTGGCCCAGGACGTCACAGGCGAAGCGTTCGAAAGCCCCGACTGCTTGCGCACTTGGGGGCTTTCCCCAAGGAACGACGGCGGCAACCTGCACCGGACGCTCAAGCCTGTGGGGGACCTTCGGGGCTATCCAGGGAACCTTCCGGGCTGGCCTTGCTTTCGACCTTTACGTTGCCGCCGACAAAACTGCGCCTTGAGTGCCTCGAGCACCAGGGCCCCCAGCGCCGTCTTGAGCACTCCATCCACAACTGCATTTTTTCACTGTCTCTTTGGAACTCCGTCCTTCGAGCCACGCGCGCGGCCGCCGCCCAGGGCGTCCGGAGGCCGTTGGTTACTGGATGGTGAATCCGCCATCGATCGGGACCATGGCACCCTGCATGAACTTGGCTTCGTCCGAGGCCAGGAACACCGCCAGGTCAGCAACTTCCGCGGACTCGCCGAAACGCCTGAGCGGGATGGCATCGGTGGGGATGTCCGCCAGTGACGCGGCGATCAGCGGGGTGGAGATGGTTCCCGGGCAGATCGCGTTGATCTTGATTCCGTCTTTGCCGTAGGTCGCAGCCAGGTGCTTGGTGTAGCCGATGATCGCATGTTTGGATGCGGTGTATGCGGCCCCACCCTTGCCTGCCACGAGACCGGCGACGGAGGCGATGTTGACGATGGAACCTCCGCCCTGGGCGATCATGCCCGGGAGCACCAGGTTCGTCAGGTTGAAAACGGACTTTACGTTGATGTTGAAGATGAAGTCCCATTGGGCTCCGGCGGTTTCAAGGCTGGTGGCGTATTTGTCGAAGACGCCTGCATTGTTTACCAGCACATCGATCTGCCCGTATTCGGCAATGGTCCGGGCGACCAGGTTTTCCAGGTTTTGCTCGTCGGTCACGTCGGTTCGCACCGCCAGGGCTGTGCCGCCTGCGGATCTAATCCCTGCGGCTGCTTCTTCGGCCATCACTTCGTTCAAATCCGCGATGACCACGCGGGCCCCTTCGGCGGCAAAGGCCTCGGCCTCCGCACGCCCCATACCTGATGCCCCGCCGGTGATGATTGCTACCTTGTTGTCCAACCTCATGATGTTTCCTTTCGTGGTGCTTGCTGTCATGTTGTCTGTTTCATCGTGTGCGGGGGACCGCGCACGTCATAGAAGCTAGTCACGGCGGGTTTGGATTGCTGGGGCCGGATGCGATCCCCTGAAGCACTGTGTCGACCAGGGTCGCGACAAAGGACTCCGTCAATGTTCCAGTCAGATTTGGCAGCAGCAGGCGGTGATAGCAGGCGCCCCACAGCATGTCCACAACCGTGGGCAGGTCGATGCCGGCGCGCAGTTGCTTGCGATCCACAGCGGTGGCGAGCAGTTCGAGTGCCTCTCGGCGCCGCGGGCCAAAGTAGTGGCTGTCGAACGCCGCTGCCAGTTCTGGATCACTCTGTGCGGCGCCGATCAATTGCGTGAACGCCCGGCGCTGGGCGGGGTCGGCCAGGAGACCGGTCCATGCGCTGATCACGTGCACAAGGTCGTGTGTGATGTCGCCGGTGTCCCGGAAGGAGAGCCGGTCTTGGGTCTGGTAAAGGTATCCATCCAAGGCCAAGGCGCCCCTTGATGGCCAGTACTTATAGAGCGTGACCCGGCTTACACCGGAACGGAGCGCGACCTTCTCAAGGGTGAATCCCGCCACTCCCTCCAAAAGGAGGAGTTCTCCGGCCGCGGCCAGCGCCTCGGCCCGCACAACAGCGGCCGGTCGGCGGCCCCGCCCCGTCCGTGGTTCCGCGGCGGGCACTGCTTCGGGGGAATTCGGGCTCACCACAACACGCTCCTTCCGGCCGGACCATCTTCACCGGTCGTCCACTTATATGTACACAGTGTACACTACGATATGTGAGCAAGCACCGAACAGCCCCTGTACCAGCGATCGTCTCAGGTCTTTTTCGCCTTACCCCGCAGCCCGGATGGGTCATTGCTGCTCTGAAGACCACGGGGCCGAGCGCCGTTGCGATCGTGACGATGACGCTGCTGTTCGGCATGCAGGTTGGTCCGTTGTCCCTTCTTGGGGCGATGACTGCGGTCTGGGGACGGGAGCGGCCCTTCCGCTCCGGTATGCTGACGATGGGCGCCTGGACGCTCGGGATCACGGCCTCGCTGGCGGTCGGCGTCCTCGTTGCCCCCGTTCATTGGCTGGCCCTGCCCGTGACCGTTGGATTGGCCTTGATCGGCGTGGTCGCGTACAACCTGCTCCCCTCGAACGGGCCGGGTCCGCTCAATCTGTTTTTCGCGTGCGCGCTGGGCACTTATTTGGGAACACTCGGCAACATCGGGTGGCTCGCCGTACTGGTGACTCTGCTTTCCGGGCTGCTGACGACCGCACTGTGCCAAGTCCACCTAATACGGGACCCACACGGCCCGGAACGGCGTGCCGTCCAACGGGCCGAGGCTGCCGTGAACGGATATTTGCACGGGCAGCCCGCTTCGGCGGCGTCCAGGTGGAACGCTCACCGGTCACTTCACCGCGCGGCAGTGACCCTGCACGCAGCCCACAGCGGGACGCCAACCACCGGGCCACACACGCTGCTTCTGGACCAGCTGTCCCTCCTGACTGCGCATCTGCACGCCCACGAAGTACAACGGCTGGGACTTCTGCCGAGTGAAGCAGTACCGGAGCCGATCCTCCGGCCCGGTCATCCATCCTTGTCTCATCTGATTGGCCGCGAGTTCCGGCAGCACACCTTCGGCCAGCTGACCGCACTGCGGGTGGGAGTCGGTCTCGCCCTGGCGGGTCTCACGACGACACTCATCGGGACGGAACACTTCTACTGGTCGATACTCACAGCAGGAGTCATCCTGCACATTGGACCCAACCGCTCCGCGTCGGTTGAACGTGCGCTGCACCGCTCGCTCGGGACCTTTGCCGGAGTCGGACTTGTGGCCCTGCTGACCCTTTGGGCGCCGCCGGCCCCCGTCGAACTGGCCATCGTCATCCTCGGTGCATTCGGCATGAATCTCTTCCTCGCGCACCACTATGCTCTCGCCATCATGTGTGTCACGCCAATGTCTCTTATGATCACCAACGTGATGTCTCCCGGGATGCTTGCCGGGATCCTGATTCAGGACCGGATCATAGAGACCTTAATCGGCGCCGCGGCAGCCGTCCTCGCCACCATGTTGTTCTCCACCCGCGGGCTCCAAACCGTTGTCCGAGGGCAGTTGCTGGGCACCGCCGTGACCATCAGCCGCCTGATCAACCACCTGGACCACGGCAGCGAACGAACCCCCGGTGGGGCACAACTGGCGCGCGACCTCGCCTTCGAGCTCGACACCACCGGAACAGCAGTCCGGCGCGCAAGCATCGACGCCCCCGGGCTCTGGAATCTTGCATCAAGGGAAACAGCACTGGTGGACCTCGGTTACGACACCCTCGTCGCCGCACGCAACCCCCACCGCGACACCCGCACCTTACGAAACCGACTAACCGCCATACCCCTTCCCCCACAAGCAGGGGCGAACAAGCAGCACTGAAAGCGCCTGACCAACTGTGCCGGTCTTCATCAAGGCGAGGCCAGACGTCTCCTTGGAACAGACGAACGGTCCTGGCGGCCGTACCTGAATTTCGTGGAATCGCAGGAAGTTCGCCCGGCCGCAGAGATTCTCGTAACTATGTATCGAAACCTTCTGGTTGAATCGGTGTATCCACCATTAGTTACGTGACACATCGGGATCCGCCATGACGAAACTGATCGGCTACGCACGTGTTTCGACCCGACAGCAGTCCACGGACCGGCAGCAGGCTGATCTTCTGGCCGCCGGCGTCCGACGCGATGACCTCTACGTGGATCACGGGGTGTCCGGGGCACGTGCTTCCCGACCGGAGCTTGATCGGGCGCTCGGCGCGCTGATCGAAGGCGACACCTTGGTCATCACGACGCTGGATCGGCTCGGGCGGTCCACCCAGAACATGCTCGCCTTCGCCGACGAACTCCGCGCTAAAGGCGCAGGCCTGCGCGTCTTGAACCTCGGCGGTGGAGACGTCGACACCGCGACACCCATGGGCTCGATGCTGTTCACGGTCATGGCCGCTCTCCGCGCAAATGGAGCACGAGATCAAACGTGAACGCGTCAATGATTCGATCAGCAAACGGCGGGAAGCTGGGAAGGACCTCGGCGGTCGGCCGCGCCGGATCACAGACAGCCAGATTCGAAACGCTCTCCGTCTGGTCAAAGACGGGGAGCCCGCTGCGCAAGTTGCCAGGGATCTCGGGATGTCCCGGGCAACGTTCTACAGACGGTCGCGGGAACTCGCAACCTAACCGCGTCACGGGCTCGGCCTAAAGCTCCCCTCTCGGTGTCGACGGACCAGGAAGGAAGAAGGCTGCGTCCGGCCCCAGGCCCATGAGGGCTCTACTTTCGAGGAAATGGATGGCGGTCGCGGTCGCTTCCAGGGTGTGGAGTTGCACCGCGAGTGGATAATCTTCGTACGGGCGCCAACTCAGCGGCCCTGCCCGGAAGGGATAGCCCGCTTCTTGCCAGATGCGCATAATCATGCGCCTTGCGGCCCGATACTCCGTCAGGGTTGCTCCCAGTTCGTCGATGATCGTCCGGATCAGGCGAAACCAGATTCCGGTGTGAACCTGCCGTCGGGGCAGGTAGACCGATCCGGTCGTCATGGCGTGCCAGGTTCTGTCGTCCATGGCCAGGACCCTGGAGTCGGCAGGCCTCGGTGTTGGCGGTTTGCGCTCCCAGTCCGAGAAATAGGTGGCAGCCTTCTGGCGCGGTTCGAGGAGGCACCCATGGAAAGGGCAGCTCAGCGTCAGTGAAAGCAACCACAACAGCTGGTACGGGTACGGCGGTGTTGACATCGCAATGCACTGCGGGCAGGCCCGCAACGCCGGCCGCGAGGGAAGCCATGCCCGCCACGCTGGGATCTCCCGCGCCCGCAGCCTTCCTGCGGGCAGCAACACGGAAAACTGTCGGGTATAGCTGGTAAATGCCTCGGGGTCCGGTTCCATCTGCTCAATGAGCCAGGGTGTCCAGCCGCTGAAGCTCATTCGCCGGATCCGGTGCACGTCGACACCGGTTCGTCGCGCCAGCTCGCGAGCGAACCCGGCGGGCGGGAACGTGTCCAATTCTTCCGGCCCGCACCGTGCATGGCCCAACGCCGACGCGAGAACCTCAAGGCTGGCACCGTAGCGATCCGCGATTCGCCGCAACCATGACGAGAGTGCCTCGCCGGGCAGCGGTGCGGGATGGACCGGCCAGCGGCGCGAAGCAATCACAGCAGGTGTTTCTCGAACACTTTGCGCCGTTCGCTGGGGCCGATGTAGTCAGCCATTGCCAGCGTCCGGTGGTTGATCCTCTCTTCCCCGCTCTCAACTGCGGCGACCGCGGCGGCAGTCAAAAGGCGGGCTAGTTCTCCGATGGTGCCCTCGCTGCGGGCAAGCAGGTAACGCGCCATATCCTCGGTGTCGATCAAGGATCGTGAGTGCAGAGGGAACGAAGCGGCGAAGCTGGCCAACAGCGACCTGCATTCATCGCCTACTTCCCAGAGCGGCAGGATGAACGGTTCGAATCTGTTCTCGAGCTGGTCATCAGATCTCACAGCAAGGTATGCCTCCCTCGTGCCGACTCCGACGAGGGGAATGCGGAGATCGTTGCCAAGGAACCGGAGCAGATTCAGAAACTCGCGCCGTTTCTCACCACGTCCGGCCAGAACGTTGTGGAACTCGTCGATCACCAGCATCTGGACTCCCACCGCACGCAGGAGGGAGAGCGCCAATCGTTCAGCCTCAGGGAGACGCAGATGTGGACGGAACGGTGCACCGATCGCGGACAGTATGGCCGTATAAAACCGAAGCTCCGATGGTTCCGAGGGCATCTGCATGCACACGACCGGAATGTTTTCGCCGTCTGGTCCTGTCACTGACGGATGTGTCCTGCGGAACCGTTCGACGATCATGGACTTTCCGTTGTTCGTCGGTCCGACCAGCAAGAGATTGGGCATACGCTGTTTCCTCGGCCAGCGAAAGAGCACCTCCAGGCGCTCGACTGCGTCCATGGCCTTTGGGTAGCCGATCCACCGGTCGGCACGAATGCGGTGTAGTCGCTCTTCAGCTGGCAGCTTTGCCAGTTCCCGCGCTACAGGGTGCAGATGCGTCAGATCCTGCGGCCGGCTGTCTTCCACGGTCACCATTCCTCAATTTGTTCAAAGGGTTGAACGGAAACCTCTCCCGGGTCCACGTCCGTTGGCGCATCTGGCGGTGGAACTTTTGAAGTTCGGGTGCCCAGGCGGCTCGGGTCCTTGGCGTGCTTGCGGCGTTCTGTTTCCCTCCGGACGCGCTTGGTCGTTTTCACGGCAGTCTCGCTGACCTGGCGCATTTGCTCGATCATCCGGAACAACACGGCCTCGTCCACTTGGGCAGCGCCACGTGCGCGTAATCGGGTCAGGGCTTGCCTGTGTTCCCACAGACTGATGGAGGGGTTGGAGATCGACCTGTACGGAATTTCCACGTAGTGATGCCCCTCCGGTTCCAAGACCCACACCCTGCTGATGTCCCGTGGATCCCGTCTGATGATGAACCGACCCAATCTGTCTCGCCGGCCGATCCAGGGTTTCAAAGCGTTCGCGAAGTAGTGGACATGGTCGATGACGAAACCGGTGCGGGACAGCGTGCGGCGGATGACCGGGAGGAAATCCACAAGGAACGATGTCTGGTTAGCGGTGACCGCAGGCATGCCAGTAGCAGCCACCCCGGCGGCCCACTTACCGCCCGGCGTCTGCCCCAAGGCGCCATGTACGCTGCCGTGGTAGCTAGCAACCGCAAGCACCAGCCACTTCTCCAGCTCAGGCAAAGTCAGTGCGGACATCTTCTCCGAGTCATACCGGCCACGCTCTGCCGGGTTGGAGAAAGTTGTTCCAGGCAGCTCGTGGATCTGGCGCATCGTTGAGCCGATCACGCGTTCAACAATGCCGCCATAATGTGGTTGCCCTTGCGGTCGGTAGGCCAGACGGATGCCGTGCTGTTCGCAGCCGCGCCGCAACGCCTCGCTCTTGAACTCCGCCGCGTTATCCAGGTACAACGATTTCGGCTTGCCGCTCATCGGCCAATCCACCTCCACACCGAGGCGTTCGAGCCAGGGCCGTTTGTCGCCGGAGGCGTGGGCAAGGCACAATCCCACGGACACGGCCGACGGTGGTTCCAACGTGACGACCATGCCAATGAGCGTCCGGCTGTACACATCGATCGCAACAGTCAGATACGGGCGGCCGATCGATCGACGTTCGCGCTCATCCACGATGACCACGTCAATGACCGTGTGATCGATCTGCACCTGCTCCAGGATTGAACCGATCACGGGCACGTCGCCGCCGGCGGACTGCAACGGCCTCACCGCGTCCGCGCCTTCCCTGCGGCGGCCGACCTCAACCGGGTTCAGCATCGCGATGCGCCGGGACACCGTGTTCCTGGTCGGAGCCTTCAATCCCCGCACCGCACAAGTACGGGCGATCTCGCGGTGGAGCGCCGCCACGCTCCACCTCTGGCGTGTGAGGAACCGCTTGCGGATCAAGTCCCGAATGATTTCCTCAACAGGCTCAGGCAGACGGTTCCCACCCTTGCCGCCAGTGGAACGGCGAACCGCAAGATCAGTGACGAGACCTGAACCCTGACGGTACCTGTCCAGAAGCACGTACACCTGTCTGCGGGAAACACCGAGCTCCAGAGCTGCCCTGTCAGCGGCGGCAGTCCCTGTTGAGCCCCGCGACGCCAACGCCCCGATCACAGAAGCCCGGCTTCGGGCCTGTTCCCATGCGGCATCCGACATCGTCAGCTCTCCCCGCGCCACAATGCGAACCGGATCGGCGTCCATGCCTGCCTCCTTTGGGAACAGGAGTACCGAACAGAAGCGACCTTAGTGCAGAGGAGTACCGACCGGCCAGTGTTCACAAGTCATCTGCACAACCCCCGAAACCACGGGAAGGTTTGCGCAGTCAGCTTCTGAAAGTGACACAGCTCCCGGCGGATAGCCGTAACCTGCCTGGTCCTCGGAATAGAGCCTTCGGTCAATGCCGGCCCGCACCTTCGGTGATGTTCTATCCCCCGCCCCGGTTGTCCTTCGATTCATGTCGTCCATGGCCATGCTTTTCCTGCGGCGGAATGCCGCTACCGGCGGTGCCGGGCTGGGGCTACGCTGTGCCCACAATGTTTGAGGGTGTGCCGGCTGAGCTGCGTCCTCCTGTGGCTCTCGCCCTGGCGAGGGACTATCTCATAAACGGTGTATCCGGCGGTTTGTTTAGTAGTTTTCGGCGGCCGGGAATCGGTCGCTGAAAGTGATGGCGAAGGCGTTCAAAGCGGGCTTCCAGCGCATTGTCCATCGGGTCCTGCCGGCACCGGTCGGGTCGAGGGATCGGGTGACCAGATACAGGCACTTTAGCGCGGCCTGCTCGGTCGGGAAATGACCGCGGGCCTTGACGGCGCGCCGGTACCTGGCGTTCAGCGATTCGATCGCGTTGGTACCGGGTATGAAAGATGGTGGGTGCCTCGCGTTGTTCGTCTGGCTGGCTGGGCTTGGTGGTTTGGTCGTACGGTGAGACCGTCCGGAACTGGGGCGCTTGTAGGGAATCGGGGTGGGCAGACCGGTCTTGCACGA
>NZ_JBFRHB010000006.1:0-163970 GCF_052115645.1 Arthrobacter sp. 2MCAF14
CCCACCCAGCCACCCGGCGCAACCAGGACCAACAGTGGAACACCGAAGGGCAGCGAGGCCTGGCACCCCAGCATGCTCCCTGCCCGCACAACGAGCCGAACCGGATTCAAATCATCAGCCCGGGCACATCGGTGGATCGAGGCTAAGCCCGCACGGCCTCGAGTTCGTTCGCGATCCGGTGATCTAGTTCACCTACGCCAAGGGTGTTCGAGCCGCCGTGCGAACGGAGGAACAGCAGGGTTTCGAGCCGGAGCAGCCGCCATTCACGCTCGGCATCGCGATTGCCGTTGTCGATGGAGCGGAAGATTTCCTTGTCGTACAGGTTCGGTTCGTTGAGCCCGCGCTGCCGGACCTTGGCGGCGATCCGGGCCTTGAACGGGTCTGTCTCGATGGTGTCGGGGGCTTGCAGGAGTTGATCGTAGACTTCCGCACGTTCCGTTTGGCCGAGCTCGCGGCAAATGAAGCTGGAAAGTGCGAGGGAACGCTCAACGGACATCCACCGGTCGCGGTTTCCGTCGTAGGGGAGCACGTTGAGAATATCGGCCACCGCGAGGGCATGGTCCGGATCCCGCAGTTCGATGAAAAGATCGTGGGCCAGGTCGCTCAGATCCCGCAGGCAGCTTCCCGACTTCGTGTTGATGCCCTTCACGAGGCGGTCGCTCAGTACAGCGACGCCGTTCCTGCCGGGGTGCGCTTCCGCAGCGGCGGCCACGACGTCCTCCGGCGAGTCGGTCGGTTCCGGGATCAGCGCGAGCTGCTCGGGACTTGGTGCCGTCGATCCGCTCACAGTCGGTGCCACAGCGGGCAAAGGAGGTACGACGACGGCGGGAACGGCTTCCGCGGGTGAGTCACCGGCGTCGGGGGTAACGGCGTCGGGCTCGCCGCCGGAAACCGGCTCCGCCAGCAGGGCCGGCTCTTCGGCGAGCGTGTCGTCGTCGTCGGGAACGACAGCTGCTTCGCCCACCGGGACGCTGGACCCGATCGCGATCCGCACTTTTCCGCCGTCGAGCGTGGTCACCAGAATGAGTGCGGGCACGCCAAAATCGTCGTGTTCGAGCTCGATGTGCGTGATTTCCTCCGCGGGACCATCCCCAGGGAGGAACAGGTAGTCCCCGATTTGCAGGGCCCCAGCCTGCTTTTCACGGTACTGCTGGTCGGCCGGGCTGTGAGTCATCGGAAGTCCTTTGGTTCTCTTGGGGTCCGCCCAACAGTCTATAAAACCCACCCAACAAATCGGGGAGGTGGCTACTGCCCGCGCTGCCGCTACTGTCCGACGCCGGCAAAAGCCAAGGCCTGGCGTACCAGATTGCCTCGACCGCCGCTGAATTCCTGCTGGACGTCGTCGCTGAGGATTTCCTGCGGAGTCATCCACGTCAGCTCGAGGGCGTCCTGGCGCGGTTCGCACTCGCCGGTCACGGGGATGACATAGACGAGGGACACTGCGTGCTGGCGGTCGTCCGTGAAGCCGGTCTGCGACGGCGCCGGGAAGTATTCGGCCACCGTGAACGGCACGGGACTGACGGGCAACTGGGGGAAGGCCAGCGGCCCGAGGTCCTTTTCCATGTGCCGCAACAGCGCGGCACGGATGGTTTCGCGGTACAGCACGCGGCCGGACACGAAGGATCGGACCATGGTGCCGTCGGCGTCGCCCTGGAGCAGGGTACCTACCTCGTTGACGAATCCGAGTGGATCCAGACGCACGGGAACCGCCTCCACGTAAACCATGGGGAGGCGGCCGCGGGCTTCGAAGAGGTCTTCATCGGAAAGCCAGCCGGAGTACGGGTCAGGGGTACGAACACTCATGGTTAAGTTCTACCTCATCCCATGCCGTTCCATGTCGCACGAATCAGACAGCCAGGATTGCGTCGAGCGATTCTCCTGCAGCGATGCGTCCCAGGATTGCCGGTTCGGCAGCATCCGAGGCCGCGGCCCGGTCGACGACGGCACTGGCGGCTTCTGCGCTCAGCACCACCACGCCGTTGCTGTCCGCGAGCACGAAGTCACCCGGGTTGACCGTGACGCCACCGCACCGAACCGGTACGTTCACGGCCGAACCGGTGCCGTAGACGCGCTTCGTAGTGAGGGACGAGGTGCCGCGGGCAAAGACGGGGAGCGCGGTCTGCCCCAGTTCCAGCAGATCGGTCGCCACACCATCCACGACGACGCCGGCAGCGCCTTGCGCTTTCGCCGCGGCGGCCGTGACGGCCCCCACGGGGGCGTGACGGTGGTCGCCGGACATGTCCACCACCAGCACGCTGCCCGGGGTCAGGGCGAGCAGCGCGCGGTTCATGGCGATGGCGTCATTGTCGACGATCCGGACGGTGACGGCCGGGCCGGCGATCTTGACGGCGTCGAGACCTTCGCCCGTCAGCGAGGAGTCCAGCCACGATTGGATGGCCGGATCGACAAATCCGTCCTCCAGGAAGTGTCCGATAGTGGGGTAGCTGACCTCGGAAAGCCGGGCCAACAGGCCTGCCGAGGACACGAGCTCAGCCGTGGAAGCCCCGCTCACGCGAGCACCGCCACGCATTCAATCTCGAGGGATACTCCCCAGAGGCTCACGCATACCGAAGTGCGCGCGGGCTTCGCCGAGCCGAAGTACTCCGTGTAGACGCGGTTGTACTCCTCGAGTTGGTCCTGGCTGGTCAAGTACGTGTTGACCTTGACCACGTGCGCCAGGCTGGAACCGGCTGCTTCCAGTACCGTACGCAGGTTTTCGATGGTCTGCCGGACTTGTGCTTCGAAGGTCTCCGGTTGGTCATCCAGGCCCGTGATGGCCGGGATCTGGGCAGCCAACAAGTACGAATTCGTGGTCCACGGCGAGCAGGCGCACACAGGCTCAGCCGTGATCGCGGACCGCAAGGACGCTCTCCTGGGAGCCTCGATGCTGGTGGTTGCCGCCCGGGACATCGCCAACCGCTTCCCCGGTGTGCTCCACACCTCGGTGGGGCAGTTGAACGTCTACCCGAACTCGCCCGTTGTGGTGCCGTCCCGCGTCAGCCTGCTGTTGGACCTGCGCAGTGCGGATGAGTCCGTACTCGCCCAGGCCGATGCCTTGCTGCATGAGCGCATCGCGGAAATCGAGGCGCTTGCCAACGTTTCCGTCGAACAGCACCATTCGCACTCGTGGCCGGTCACTCCATACCAGCCCGAGGGCGTTGAACTCGCCGCCAAGGTTGCCGCCGACATAGGACTGTCCAACAAGGAAGTCATGACCCTGGCCGGGCACGATTCCACCAACATGAAGGACATCGTTCCCACAGTGATGCTCTTTGTTCCCAGCGTGGACGGCATCTCCCACAACGAGCACGAATACACCAAGGACGAGGACATCGTAGCGGGCCTGGCAATGCTCACCGAGGTGGTCAACAGGCTCTGCAACGGAGCGCTGGAGGACTAGCCAAACGCCCGCTCACTTATGTCGTCTAATCGGGCGACGCTCGCTCGCGTATGTGGCCAAAATCGGGATCCCGCGCTCAGATGATCTGAGCGAGCGTTGGGGAAAAGACCGATATAGGTGAGCGAGCGTTGGGGGAAAGGCGCATATAAGTGAGCGAGCGTCGGGTTAGAGGGTCCGGGTCACGCTGATGGATCCGCCGCGCGGTGCCTGGATCGTGAGGAGCGATCCGGTCCGGGCTGCCCTGAGTCCGGCGGCGGCGAGCCGGGCTTCCAGGGCAGCCAGGTCGCCGTCGTACTCGAAAGCGAGGCCTCCCGCAGCCGTCTCCGGAGACTGCCGGACCAAAAGGATTCCGCCGTTCTTCGTGCTGAAGTCCGCGAAGTCCGCGGACGCCCGCCGCGGTCGCGCGCCGATGTTGTGCAACTCCGACGCGGCCCCCGGCACATCGGGCGTGAGCCAGGTCCCGACGACGGCGAGCCCCGGATCCGCTTCCGGGCTGGTCGTGCGGCTGCTCGCCTTGTCGGCGAGGAAGGTGAAGCCGTCCCGGGCGGTAATGCGCACGGCCTGGCCGTGATCGGCGTCGAACAGTTCGGCGCGGGTCCCGTCCGCTACGGTGCGCCGGGCGAACTCGGCCAAATCCCCGACCTCGACGCCGAACACGGTAGTGCCGTCGTCGAGCGAGCCCGCGGAAGCACGGTGCATGGCCACCCGGCCCGAGCCGGCGTCGAACTCCACCCAATCGCCGTCGTCCTCCACGCACACGAGGCCCAGCGCCGCAAGAAGGTGCTTCCAGCCGGCGACGTCGGACGTGAACTGGATGGGACGGACGCGCAACATGGATCCTCCGCAGAAGTCAGTGGGCTTTCGCCACAGCCTAGCTGGCACCAGAATGGGGCCATGGCTGTTGAACTCGAAGAACTGATCGTCAAAGACGCTGCCGAATGGCGGGCCTGGCTCGAAAAGAATGGCGCCGATAGCCCTGGCGTGTGGCTCGTGCTGCACAAGAAGGGCGGCAACGTGACGGAACTGGATTACGCCGCTGCCTTGGATGAGGCCCTTTGTTTCGGTTGGATCGACGGCCAAGGCAGAAGGCGCGACGACGCGAGCGTCTTCCAGCGCATGACCCGTCGCGGCCCCAAAAGCCCGTGGTCCAAACGGAACGTGGGCCACATTGCCCGTTTGGAAGCTGAGGGCAAGATGACCCCGGCCGGATGGGCCGCCGTCGACAGCGCCAAGGCGGACGGGCGTTGGGAAGCTGCCTACGTGGGCCAAGCGGACGCGGAAGTCCCGGAGGACCTCGCTGCCGCCATCGCCGCCGTTCCGGAAGCCCAGGCGATGTTCGACGTGCTGACGTCGGTCAATCGCTACGCCCTGATCTACCGCACCAACTCGGTGAAGAAGGCGGACACGCGAGCCAGGAAGATCGCTGGCTTTGTCGAGATGTTGGCGCGGCAGGAAACCCCGCATCCGCAGAGGAAAAAGTCGGCGCCTGTGGGGGAGTAACCGCGGGGATCTACTCGGGCTTCTCAGCGGACAGACCGACGATCCAGCCTGGAGTGTCTTCCCCGAGCCGCTGGTCCAGCACGACCCTGGCCTTTGCTGCGGCGATCTGGACCTTGCGGTCTTCAGCGCTCACCGAATCGGGACGCTGCGACCGGGTGACGGCTCGGGTTTCGGATGCAGTGGCAGCTGCCAGGAGCTCATCCTCCGTGCCGACTTTGAGGAGCGCTAGTTCCTCCCGTGACGCGAGTTCGCTTTGGCCCAGAATCTCGATGGCCTTTTGCCCCATTTCAGCCTCGGAGCGGCTCCGGGACAGGGACGCATCCAGCGCCCACTGAGCACGGCGCCACCACTCGGACCTGTTGTCCGCCCTCGCCTTCTGCCGCAAGGACAGGAGGCCAACGATCGCGGCAACGATCGCCGCAACAAGGACAGCGAGCGGGCTGAGCGCTCCAAGGATCTGCCACCATTCCGCCGGCGGAGCGACCACGGTGACAGGCAACGGACTCGGGGACGGGTTCACAGCTCCAGACTAGGCCCCGGCCCTGACAATTGCCGGACGCGCGCGGCGGCTTCGAGCACCGTCCACGCCTGCAGTTGCGTGGAGAGTTCGACGGCGGTGCCCGCCGGATACGTCTGGGAGGCCGGACGCTGTGGTTCCGTCGAGAAGACGAGCCAGCCGTCGTCGTCGTACTTTCCGGACGCCCCGTGGGCAGCGTCGGTGCGCACAGTCCGCCCCGCCCAGACCGCCTCCGCGGTGTCGAGCACGAGATGCCCGGCGGTGGCCCGGGCAGGTGAGGGCAACCGCGGGTCCCCGGTGGCGAGGGCCAGGTAACGGACGAGGATTCCGGTGAAAAGTCCGCCGTCGCCGGTGCCTTCGCCGCGAAGAACGAGCCTCCCCGCCCCGTCAGGCGGACCGGGGAGCGTCAGATGTTCAGCCACCGAGCCCACCAACGCGGCTGCGCGGGCCAGGTTCGCATCTCCACCCAACTCCAACAAGGCGCCGAGGACAGGACCCTGGTTGTAGGTGTAGATCTCTTCCGCGAGGACGAGCTTGCCCTCCTTGATCCAAGCGCCGTCGAGGTACAAGCCGCGGGTGGGTTCGAAGAGCGTGGCATCGAGCCAGTCCAGGAGCCCTTGGGCCCGCTCCTGCTTGCCGGTCCGGGCGAAGTGCAGGGCCACCGGCGCTGTGGCCGGGGTGTTCTTGAAATCGCGTTTGGTGCTCCAGAAGGTGCCGCCAGCCATGTGTTCAGTGGAGGCCGACTCGAATTGCGGAGAGAGGTTTTCCTGCAGCCGGGCGTTGCGTCGGCGGCCGGGCTGGTGCGCCCTTTCGGCCAAGGCGTCCAAACGCAGGACGGCGAGAGCGAGCCACGCCATGTCGTCGTAGTAGCTGTTGACGTAGCGCAGGAAGTTGCGCAAGCGGATAGTGCTGACCAGGCGTGAAGCGAGCCGGCCCGCGCTCGGGTGATCCCCGCCGTCGAACCTTGATCCCGAGGCCAGTTCGCGCAACCCGGCGTCCACGAGGCAATCGACGTAGTGCGCCTGCCACCAGTAGTTCCATGGCTGACCCGGAAAACGCGTGGACGGCCGGACCGACGCCGCAAGGTGCGTTCCGGGAAGGAAAAGGAGGCGCCGACCGAAATGCCGGGTCACCGAACGCGCCGCGTGGTCGGCTCGCGCGGCCCAATCCGGTGTTCCGGAGGTGCGCTGCGGCGTGTCGGGAGCGGACATGGTGACAGCCTAACGCCGCGCGCTTGGCCGCAGGCCCCTCCCCAGTGCACAATCAAAGTGATTCAGTTAACATTCATTAACGGATTTTGGTTCTGCATCGAGGAGGATGGATGGACATCAAGGGCGCAGTTGCGTTGATAACCGGCGGGGCTTCGGGACTGGGGGCCGCAACCGCGAGGCGATTGCTCGACGCCGGAGCATCGGTGGTGCTACTTGACCTCCATTCCTCTCCCGGCGAGTCCCTCGCTGCCGAACTCAATGCCTCGGGAGCCGACGGCAGGGCCGTGTTCGTTCCCGCCGACGTCACCAACGAAGAACAAGTGCAGGCCGCCGTCGACGCTGCCGTCGCGCTGGGTCCGCTCCGGATCCTGGTCAACTGTGCCGGCGTGGCAACCCCGGGCAAGGTGCTCGGCAAAGACGGCGTGCTGCCGCTGGAGAACTTCAACAGAGTCATCCAGATCAACCTCGTGGGCACCTTCAACGTGATCCGCCTGGCCGCCGCCGCGATGGCCCAAAACGAACCTGCGTCCACCGAGCTCGGTGGCGAGGAACGCGGCGTCATCATCAGCACGGCCTCCGTGGCGGCTTTCGATGGGCAGATCGGGCAGCCTGCGTATGCCGCGTCCAAGGGAGCCGTGGCCGCGATGACGTTGCCCCTGGCCCGTGAATTTGCGCGCTCGCTGGTACGGGTCATGGCCATTGCACCGGGCATCTTCGAAACACCCATGCTGGCCGGCTTGCCCCAGGACGCGCAGCTCTCCCTCGGCCAGCAGGTACCGCACCCGGCACGTCTTGGCCGCCCCGCCGAGTACGCCAACCTCGTGGCGCACATCGTGGAAAACGCCATGCTCAACGGCGAAACCATCCGCCTCGACGGCGCGATCCGGATGGCACCGAAGTGAGCCAGATGCACAAGCTGGCGGCCGCCGTCGAGCACTCGGCTGGTTCCCTGCCTTCGGCGGATTTTTTCGATTTCGAGTCCCTCCTCAGCGTCCAGGAACAGCGCAAACTCGACGAGCTCCGGGAGTTCCTGGCCACGGAGATCGCGCCGTATGCCAAGGATTGGTGGGACAAGGCCGAGTTCCCGGCACACATCCTGCCCAAGCTCGCGGCCCTTCGCCTGAGCACCCCCACGCACCGCGGCTACAGCAACCTGTTTGCAGGGTTGGTGATCGCGGAAATGACCCGCGTGGACACCTCCATTGCCACGTTCTTCATGGTCCACCACGACCTCTTCATCGAGGCGCTCTACGAGTTCGGCTCCAAGGACCAGCAGGACCGCTACCTAGACGACGCCTCCAACCTCCGGACCACAGGAGCGTTTGCGCTCACGGAACCGGACCACGGCTCCGACGTTGCCGGCGGCCTGCAGACGGTTGCCCGCCGGGTCGTCGGGGGAGCCGAGGACGGCGGCGACTACTGGGTGCTGAACGGTGCCAAGCGCTGGATCGGCAACGGGACGTTCTGCGACCACATGCTGGTCTGGGCCCGGGACGAAGCCGACGGCGCCGTCCGGGGTTTCATCGTGGATGCCACGCTGCCTGGGGTGACGCGGACCAAGATCGAAAACAAGATTGCCCTGCGCACCGTTCAAAACGCCGACATTGTCCTCAAAGACGTCCGGATCGCCGAGGCGGACCGCTTTTCCGGGACCAACAGCTTCGCTGACACCAACCACCTTCTACGCGGATCCAGGCTCATGGTGGCCTGGCAGGCCGTGGGGCAGCAGTTGGCGGCATTCGACGTCGCCCGACAGTATGCGCTTGACCGCCAGCAGTTCGGCCGCCCGCTTGCGAAGTTCCAACTCATCCAGCAGCAATTGGTGGACATGCTCGGAAATGCCGTGGCAAGCATGGGCATGATGGTGCGGATCGCCCAGCTGCAGGAGGACATCTACACGGACAGCAAGGGAGTGCGGCACGGCGGAGCCCAGATGGCCCAGGTGGCCCTGGCCAAGGCGTACTGCAGCGCCCGGATGCGCGAAACCGTGGCGATGGGCCGGTCCATCCTGGGTGGGAACGGCATCGTGACCGATTACCGGATGGCCAAAATCTTTGCCGATGCCGAGGCGATCTACACGTACGAAGGATCGTTCGAGATCAACTCGCTCATCGTGGGCCGGGCCGTGACAGGGGTCTCCGCGATCGTTTGAGGGGTTTTCCGGGACCTCGCTTGTGACGGCGACACAGGGCGCCATTCCGGGGCTCGTTTCCCAGGCCGGAGCTTGAAGCGCGGCGATGGGAAACAAGCCCCGGTTTGAGCGTGAGGCCTCAGTCCCTGGACAGCTGGTCCTCGAGATTGAAGATTTCCGTGAGTTGGACGAATCCTTGGTCCGGCGCCCGTGCGTGGTCTTCGAACAGCAGGGCCATTTCTGCCTGCCAACGGGCATTCACATCAGTCAGGGCCATGCGGGCTCGTGCCGCATCGAAATCGTCGCATTCCACGTATCCCACTAGCAGCCCGTCGTCGGCGAGGAACAACGAATAGTTGTTCCAGCCGGCCGCTTTGAGTTCACGGAGCATCTCCGGCCAAACGGCCGCGTGTCGGCGTCGATATTCGGGAATCTGGCTGGGCGTGACCGAGGAACGGAAGCAGACACGCATGTGGATTCTCCTCTTTCTGTGAATCGTTTCATTCAAAGCCCGCGAATCACCGCAAATCGTGCGGCTTACCGGGTGCCGTTCCTGAGCCGGCGGTACTCCTCGCGGGGAACCGGCGTCGCGTCCGGCGTGCCCAGCTGATTGAGGGGGATGCGGTACGTTTCCCGGGCCGACCAGGCGGCCACGGCTCCGATGATGCAGATTCCGAAGCAGATGGACCCGATGATGAGCGGTACGTTCGCGGACCCCGGCGGGGCGATCGCCGCGAAGATACTCGGAAGGAACGCGGTGATGACGAGGCCGATGTTCTGCGAGATGGCGAATCCCGTGACTCGGGTGCGGGCGGGGAAGAGTTCTTGGAAGTAGCTGGCGAACGTTGCATTCCAGACTTGGTAGAGCGTGCCCCACATGAGGATCGAGAGGATGATGGTGAGCAGTACGTTGTTCTGGCTGACTGCGTACAGGTAGGCGTAGGCCAGCACGCCGGAGCTCAATGAGCCGAAGATCATCAACGGCCTGCGGCCGAAACGGTCCGACAGATCTCCGAACAAGGGGATGAGGGCCAGTGCGACGACGTTGGCCAGGACCGGGATCCAGAGGTAGACGGTGGTGCTCATGCCGACGCCGTAGCCCGGCTGGGTGGCGTAAGCCGCACCGAACACTGCCACGGTGACGCCGACGACGTTGACCAGGGTCATGCAGATTGCGCGAACCACGTCGAGACCGCTTTCGCGCAGCACGCGGACGATCGGCATCTTCGGGATCTCTTGGTGCGCCTTTTCTTCGGTGAAGATGGGGGTTTCTTCGACCCGGCGGCGGATCATGTACCCGGCGAACACCACAAGGGCGCTGAGGAGGAACGGAATGCGCCAGCCCCAGGATTTGAACGATTCACTGGAGAGCATGGCAGAGAGTGGGAGGAAGACCGCGGCGGCGATGATCTGCCCGGCCTGGGTGCCCTGGAGCGCGAAGCTTGCGTAGAAGCCCCGGCGGCCGAAAGGTGCGTGCTCCACGATCATGGCGCTGGCACCGCTCAGTTCGCCGGCCACCGCGAAGCCTTGGATGAGCCGGACGGCAACCAGCAGGACGGGTGCCAAGACGCCGACCTGGCCGTAGGTGGGCAATAATGCGACGGCGAAGGTCGACGCGCCCATCATCAACATGGCCAAGACCAGAACGTTCTTGCGGCCATGTTTGTCGCCCCACTGTCCCAGGACGAATGCGCCGATCGGGCGGGCCACATAGCCCACGGCGTAGGTGCCAAGCGAAGCGATCAGCGCAACGGTCGGGTTTCCCGCGGGGAAGAAGACGCCGGGAAACACCAGCGCGGCGGCCTGTGCATAGATGAACCAGTCGTAGTACTCAAGGGCGCTACCGATCCAGCCGCTGGCTGCCGCTTTCCTTGTGGTGCTGGACTGTCGCGGTTCGATTGAACTTCGCTGCCTGCTCGCGTCGATCTTCATATTGTCCTCCTTTGGACAAGTCGTTGGGGCCACTGGAAGGCCTTCCCGCCTTTGGGTGTGGTTTCCAGTAGGAGTGCAGCGCCATCGCAAGAATCGGAGTGAGCTTCCGCTTGGTATGCGCTTTCCCATCTGGTAAGCGCTTTCCATAAGACACCCGCACAGCCCCGCTGTCAAGGTTAAGTTGTTGCGCCGGTCACACTGGCGGGACCTATCGGCCTGGCATGATCGGGTCATCGGTAGAGCCGCCGCGAACCCAGGGAACTAGGGCGAACTCGTGCTCCTGCGGAGGGTGACGCTCCCCGCGACGGCGGCCGGACCGCCGTCGTCGTCGTTGGAAAGGGCCGCCATGGTTGCCAGCCGTCCGATTTCTTCCAGTGGCAGGCTTACGGTGGAGAGCGCCGGCCGGAAGTCCCGGAGCCATTCGATGTCGTCGAACCCTGCGAGGCTGGCGTCGTGGGGGACTCTGAGCCCCTGGTCCCGCAACGCGGCGGCCACGCCGATAGCCATGACATCGTTCGTGCCGAAAATGCACAATTGTTGATCCGGCCCCGATCGGTCGGACGCCTTGATCCGCCAGGCCAGTTCAATGCCGGCGTCGAAACCGCCGTTCCGGTTGAACGCCACGTGCACAACGTCCGCGGCGGGCTGGCCGGCGTCGGACAAGCCTCGTTGGAATCCCATGACGCGCTCATCCGAAGTGGTCAGCCCCTCCGGCCCGGCCACAATGACGAACGGCCCTTTGTGGGTGCGCGCCAATGCGCGCGCCAGATCCCGCGCAAGTTGCTCGTTAGGGACGGCGATGGTGCGGTAGTTTGCCGTTTCGGCGACGCCTAGAATCGCTTGCCCGACGACGCCCACGCGCCCGCCGTTGCGGCAGTAACGGTCCAATTCGGCGGCTAGCTCGGTGTTCGCGCGGGCGTCTTCGGAACGTGTTGAACGCGATCCTGCGATGACGATCGACTCGGCCCGCCGTGCAGCGAAGGCGGCGACAGCTTCCTTCTCCTCGGCGGGTGTGCCGTTGGTGGTGGCGAGCAGGACCATGCGGCGCTCCTGCCGCGCGGCGGCCTGGACGCCTTGCGCTATGGCGGAAAAATATGGGTCCGCGATGTCGTGCACGATCAGGCCAATGAGCCCCGTGCTGGATTTCGCCAGCGCCTGGGCCTGGGCATTCGCGATGTAGCCGAGGGTGTCCGCCGCCTGCCGGACGCGCTCGGCGATCTCCGGTGCGGGTGTCCTGGCAGAGCCATTGAGCACCCGGGAGGCCGTGGCGGGGGAGACGCCGGCCAGTTTGGCCACTTCGGACAGCGTGCTTGCAGTCACGGACAACTCCTCTTCAAAAGCCTCAGTCTCTGGCACTTTCAGCAACATCCGATTATTGCAGTCCCGACTAGCCTCGGGAAAGCGATTGCCAGACCCGGAGTCGCGTGTCATCATGAATGCATTGGGAATGCGCTTTCCCACTTCATTTACTTTCCATTGAAGAGGACTCATGGGCTACGAAACAAAGACGATCCGCATCGCCATGAACGGCATCACCGGCCGGATGGGCTACCGCCAGCACCTGCTGCGTTCCATCCTCCCCATCCGGGACGCCGGGGGCTTCACCTTGGCAGACGGCACCCGCGTCCAGGTTGAACCGATCCTGGTGGGCCGCAACGAAGCGAAAATCCGCGAACTCGCCGAACTCCACAAAGTCTCCGAGTGGTCCACCGACCTCGACGCCGTCATCAACGACCCCACGGTGGACGTCGTTTTCGATGCGTCGATGACCAGCCTCCGCGCGGCGACGCTGAAGAAAGCCATGCGCGCCGGGAAACACATTTTCACCGAAAAGCCGACGGCGGAGACGCTGGAAGAAGCCATCGAGCTGGCCCGGATCGGCAAGGAATCCGGCGTGACGGCGGGCGTGGTGCACGACAAGCTGTACCTGCCGGGCCTGGTCAAGCTGCGCCGGCTCGTGGACGAAGGCTTTTTCGGCCGGATCCTTTCGATCCGCGGCGAGTTCGGTTACTGGGTCTTTGAGGGCGACGTCCAGTCAGCGCAGCGGCCATCTTGGAACTACCGCAAGGAAGACGGCGGCGGCATGACAACGGACATGTTCTGCCACTGGAACTACGTCCTTGAAGGCATCATCGGCAAGGTCAAGAGCGTCAACGCCAAGACCGCCACCCACATCCCGACCCGATGGGACGAGCAGGGGAAAGAATACAAGGCCACGGCCGACGACGCCTCCTACGGCATCTTCGAGCTCGAGACCCCGGGCGGGGACGACGTCGTCGGCCAGATCAACTCCTCCTGGGCCGTCCGCGTCTACCGCGACGAACTCGTGGAGTTCCAGATCGACGGCACGCACGGTTCCGCCGTCGCGGGCTTGAACAAGTGCGTTGCGCAGCAGCGCGCCCACACGCCCAAGCCGGTCTGGAACCCGGACTTGCCCGTCACGGAGTCCTTCCGCAGCCAGTGGCAGGAAGTCCCTGCCAACGCCGATCTGGACAACGGCTTCAAGCTGCAATGGGAAGAATTCCTGCGCGACGTCGTCGCGGGCCGGGAACACCGCTTCGGGCTCCTTTCCGCCGCCCGCGGTGTGCAGCTCGCCGAACTCGGGCTGCAGTCCTCGGCCGAGCGCCGCACCATCGACATCCCGGAGATCGTGCTCTGATGACTTCCCTTCTCCTTCCAAACCACGACGGCGGGACCCGCCTCTACAAGGTGCAGCCGGCCACGTCGTGGTCCAGGCCGACGGCACCGCTGACGTCCCGGCGCGCCTACGCTGCGGCGCATGTCATCCCCGAAACGACGGCCGACAACACCCCGGGCGCCCCGGCGCACTTGGACTGGGACACCACGATGGCGTACCGGCACGAGCTGTGGTCCTACGGCCTGGGCGTTGCCGATGCCATGGACACCGCCCAGCGCGGCATGGGCCTGGACTGGGCCGCCACGCAGCAGCTCATCAAGCGAACCGGCGTCGAAGCGGCCTCCGTGGTGGTGTCCGGCAACGCAGCCACTGCCGGCAAGAGCGTCCAGGACCTCGTCTCCTGCGGCGCCGGAACGGACCAGTTGGACCTGGACTCTGTTCCCGAGGGTCCCGCTGGTATCAAGGCAGTGTTGGACGCGTACCGCGAGCAGATCGCCGTCGTGAGCGAAGCAGGACCGAAGGTCATCATCATGGCGTCCCGGGCGCTGGCCAAAGTGGCTGCAAGGCCCGAGGACTACCTTCACGTCTACTCCACGCTCCTCAGCGAAGTGGACCAACCCGTCATCCTGCACTGGCTCGGGACGATGTTCGACCCCGCACTGGCCGGCTACTGGGGCTCGGACGACGTCGCCGAGGCAACAGAGACCTTCCTTGGCCTCATCCGCGATCACGCAGACAAAGTGGATGGCGTGAAAGTCTCGCTGCTGGACGCTTCGCATGAAGTTGCCCTGCGCGCGGCCCTGCCGGAGGGCGTCCGCCTCTACACCGGCGACGATTTCAACTACCCGGAACTCATCGACGGCGACGGCGCCCACCACTCGGACGCGCTGCTGGGCATCTTCGCCGCGATCTACCCTGCCGCCTCGGTGGCGCTGCAGAAGTACGACGCCGGCGATGCCGCGGACGCGCGCGCCATCCTGGACTCGACCCGCGAACTCGGCAAACACATCTTCAGCGCCCCCACGTTCTACTACAAGACCGGGATCGCCTTCATGTCCTGGCTCAACGGCAAGCAGCCCGGATTCCAGATGGTCGGCGGACTGCATTCCGGCCGCTCCGTGGTCCACCTGGCGCGCACCTTCGAACTCGCCGACCAGGCCGGGCTCCTGCGCGATCCCGCACTGGCCGCGTTCCGGATGTCCGAATACCTCCGCATCAACGGAGTGGGCGCATGAGCGACTTTTCACGGCTGTCACTGAACAGGCTTTCCTTGAACACTGCCACCACCAAAAAATGGACCCTCGCCGAAGCCGTGGACGGTTGCGTCCGGGCCGGAATTCCTGCGATCGGACCGTGGCGGGACATCGTTGCCGACACCGGCCTGGAGAAGGCCGCCAAGCTGATCAAGGACGCCGGACTTCGCGTCTCGTCCCTCTGCCGGGGCGGTTTCCTCACGGCGGCCGACGCCGAGGGGCAGGCGGCTGCGCTGGCGGACAACCGGGCGGCCATCCTGGAAGCCGTGGCGCTGGATACGCGGGAGCTGTTCCTGGTGGTCGGCGGGCTCGCGACTGGCGAGAAGGACGTCGTCGCGGCTCGCCAGCGCGTTGCCGATCGCCTCGAGGACCTGGTGCCCTTCGCCGTCGAGCACGGGGTCCGGCTGGTGCTCGAACCGCTGCACCCGATGTACGCCGCGGACCGGGCCCTCATCTCGACGCTGGGCCAGGCACTCGACCTCGCCGCACCGTACGACGCGAAGGCGGTCGGCGTCGCCGTCGACACCTTCCACGTGTGGTGGGACCCGGAACTGAAGCAGCAGATCCAGCGGGCAGGCCGGGAAAACCGGATCGCGTCCTACCAGGTGTGCGACTTCAACCTTCCGATCGCCGCCGACGCCCTGCTGTCCCGCGGCATGATGGGCGACGGCGTGATCGACTTCGCGACGATCGGCACCTGGGTGCGCGACGCCGGTTACACGGGCGACATCGAAGTGGAAATCTTCAACCAGGACATCTGGGACGCCGACGGCGATTCGGTCCTGGAAACTATGAAGCAGCGCTACGCGGAACTCGTGCTTCCGTACGCCTAGCAGCGCGGCGCGATCCCGATGACCAAATGGCCGGGAGTATCGCGGGTCCTATTCGAGAGGAGGGTGATCCGATGAAGCGTTGCGGTACGCGCCGGGTGTGAGCCCTAGGACGGTGCGGAAGTCGTTGGCGAGATGCGCTTGGTCCGAGTAGCCAAAGTCGGCCGCAATGGTTGCGATGTCGGAGTCCGGGTCGTTCCTGAGACGCTCTGAGGCTTCCTGTATTCGCCGACGACGGATCATGGCAGCCGGCGAGAGACCGACGTAACGTACAGCGAGCCGCTGTGCTGTTCGTGCAGAAACTCCTAGACGCCCGGCTACATCATCCAAGCGCACTATCGTCGAATCAGTGTCTATGAGGTCGGCCATCATGTTCGCACGCAAACCTTCCGCGTCCGGAGTCGGCACGTTCTCAACGAACCAGCTCGTGAACGCTTCGGCAGCCCGGAGATGCCGGCCGCTTGCATCCTCGGATCCCGTCATTGTGCGGACGACCGCGCCATGGAGGTCCGGGAAGTGTACCGGGCCGTATGCATCTCGATGAGCTGCGGGGGGCGGCCGTGAAGTGCGGGACGGCAGCGGGCCTTAACAGGGCGCCGACAGTCCATGCTCGACCAGTGAGGTCACGGGTGGAGCGCCGGCTTGTCGGTCCCGCGAAACCGACAAACGCTGGCTCCACGGTGAGATTTGACGTGGGGAACGAAATCAATTGTTGGCGCGACGTACGTCCTGGTGCGATGTCCCACTCGGCGATCCAGAACCACCGCACCAATGAGGAGATCCGGTCCGAGGAGGGCAGCCGGGAGAACCGTGGCAGGCTGCCGGGATAGAGAATTCCGCGTGAATCGCCGGTCATACTGCGGCATTCATGAAGTTGTCGCGAATCTTCAAGCCCCGCATTGCGCCGTCCTTTTATCGTGAAGACATGCCCGAAAAAACTGAGAAAACCGCCGCTGCACACGGCGATCACACGTCCCACGGTATCCCGCATGGTTCGACCAGCCTGACGCCGTTCCTCGTTGTACCGAACGCCCCCGCGGCGATCGTTTTCTATCGCGATCTGTTCGGCGCACGCATCGTCGACGTGACGGAAATCAATGCCGTCGTTGTTCACGCCGTCCTCGATTTCGGCGACGGTCGGCTCCAGATTGGTGAACCGGCCGTCGACTACCATCTCGTACCTCCTCCTGCTTGCGACGATGACTGCTGCTCGATGGGTTTCTATTGCAATGACGTCGACGGCGTCGTCGAGCGGGCCGAGGCGGCTGGCGCTACTATCCGCGAGCCGTTGATGACTTTCGTGTCCGGGGATCGGTTCTGCAGCATTCGTGATCCGTTCGGTATCCGCTGGACCATCATGACCCGAGGCGAGGACCTCTCCGATGAGGAAAGTGCTCGCCGGGTCGCCGAGTGGGCAAAAGAACAGACCCCCTCGTCCTGACGGGAGCTCCGTCGGCGCAGCCGCTCTCGCTAAGCCGCACTCAAGTTTTACGGGTCTATCCTGCAGCGGAAGCCCTGCCGGCCGTCAGTTCGGCGACCTCGGCCGGAGACAGCTTGGCGTCGACGATCCACACGGTGAAGGAGCGGACCAAGGATTCGCCTGCGCCGAGCTTCACTGGTCGGTCCCAGGCCAAGGCGGAACCCACTGCGGGGTAATCAGCCATCCGGACGAACCAGGGATCCTGTGCCTCAGCCGGGGTGGCGAACACCAGAGTGGCGGGGCCTTCAGGAAAATCCGCGGCCCAGGCCAGCCACGGCGACGCCGAGCCGTGGATTTCGGATTCACCGGCCCTCTCAGCTGTGAAGACTTCTGCCCCGGAGCACGCAGGCAGGCGCCAGAAGAAGCCGCCGTAGCCGCTTCCGAGGGCTCCGTTGGAGCCGGGGCCGCCCAGCGAGGAGTCGACGACGGCCCTCAGTTCTGTTCGGAGCTCGAGTTGCCACGTGCCGGGGTCGAGCAGGCTGGACCGGGCGGTGCGTCGTTCGCGGAGCAGTTCGGTGCCGTCCGGTGCCTGCCAGCTCAATTCCTGCTCCAGCAGGCCTGGACCGGACATTGTGGAGCGTTCGATGATGCGCCCGTGGTCTTGCCGTTCTTCGTAACGGCCTGCAGCGCGCGTGTACGTCTTGCCGCCCCAGAAATTGCTGCCGTTGACATCCTGCAACGCGAATCCCGCGCCGAGGTGCCAAGGGTGGTCCGCCGGGAGGTGGTCCGTGACCTTGACTCCGGCGAGCGTGCGGACCGGGTGCAGATAGGGCCTCGGGGAGATCCGCGCGGCAAGGCCGGCGCCGCTCTGCAGGGTTGCCAAGACGACGGCGGCCTGGTCGGTTTCAATCGCAGAGGTGCCCGGCTCACCGCCGCCGCTCGGCAGGCCGCCGTCGGGCAAGCTCAAAACCGGCCGATCGCTGTCGACGGCAGGCCGCGCCCACGGCACGCCAAGTTCGCTGAAGGTGGTGTGCGCCGCCGTCGAGCGTTCCAGGGCGTCTTCGATTCCGTTGATCACGGCACGGGCGGCGTCGCCTTCGCCCTCCCAGGTGACGTACTGCCCGGGGATCAGCGCGGGAGATTCTGCGGTGCGGATGGCCTCGAGGACCTGCATGAAGGCGCCGCTGTCCGCGAGCGGACTGATCAGCGGCGCGCCGGTTGCAAGGCCCTGCACGGAGCGTAGCTGGTGACGATGCTCCAGCAAGTCCTCGGTGAGGTCCACCCGGCTGTAGACCGTTTCGCGCTTCCCGGCGGCCGAGCTGACCGTGAGGCGGTCTTCGGTGTAATAGAACACCGCCGTGCCTTCGCTGCCCTGCAGGGTGATGTACGGTTCCACGGACTCGGCGGCGCAGAGAGTGAGCGCACACGTGATGGGCAGGCCCGCGGCGGTGCGGATCCGGATCACCGAGGTGTCGTCGGATTCGATGTCGTTGGCTCTGTACAAGTCCGTTTCCACGGAGACAAGATCGTCCACGGTCCGCGCCCCGGCGATCCTCAGGGCGGTGGCGATCGCGTGTGCCAGGGGGTTGGTTGCCACTCCGTCCACGACGTCGATGCCGTCCAGGCTGCGTTTGCCCGCCCATCGCGAGCGTTTGTAATAGGCGCGGTCACGCACCCAACGCCCGGTGGCCGAGATGCCCAGGAGCGTGCCGATCTCTCCCGCCGCAAGCAGTTCGTCAATGGCCGGGAGGGCCCGGGATCCGAGGCTTTGGAAGCCTACCTGGACGCTTCTGCCGGCCGCGGTGGCGGCTTCCTGCAGCCGATTGAAGTCGGCGAGGGAAGCGACTGGAGGCTTCTCGAGGTACAAATCGGCGTGGGAGAGCGTCGTGAGGGCGAGTTGCGCGTGCGTCTGGATAGGGGTGGCCACAATGACGAGGTCCAGCGCGGGGGTTCCCGCCAGCAGCTCGTCCAGGTTGCTGAATACGGCGGTTCCGGGCGGGAGGGCGCCGGGGGCAGGCGGATTCGGATCCGCTACGGCAACGAGGCGTACGACGCCGTTGGCCTGGAGCCTTTCGAGGTTCTGCAGGTGGTGCGCGCCGAAGCCGTGGACCCCCACAAGGGCCACCCGGCTTGCTTCAGGGCTGGGCTGTTCGCGTTCTGCCGGGACGGGCGTGGACAGGGTGCCCATGGCTCTCCTCATCTATCCCCTGGGGCGGGGTTGCTGACGTCAGTGTCGTTCCAGGAGCGGTTGGTAAGCGCTTTCCAAGAAGAGTGTACCTTGACTTGTGGGAGATGTAACGCCCTTGGGTTACTATGTTTGGGGCGATGTTTAGACGATCCGGCCGGCCGGTAGCTTTTCCCCCGCCTCGACCGCCACGTCGATCGAGTTTCCTGACACCGGCATAGGGCACGTGCCATACGGGGTGAAGGCGCTGGGGTAGTTGATGGCGCGGTTGAAGTCCAGGACTACGGAGCCGTCAGGCCGGGGGCGCGAGACGGCGAGCTTGCGCCATTCGTCCGTGGTGTTGCCGTTCGTTTCGTCGTGGAAAGTGACAGTGAGGGCTCCGAGCTTCTCGGCCTCGGCGTGCAGCCGGATCTCGTGGGGAAGGCCTGGCGCCCGGAAAACGACTTCGCCGACGGATCGATGCACTCCGTCCACCAAAGGGTTGGCTGTTCCGATGGGTACATCCACCGGCTCCGGGTAGGCCTCGAAGCGGCCTCCAAGCACCCAGTCCGGGTTGTAGTCATAGGTGGGAACGGCATCGAACTCTGTCAGTACGGGCGAGGAGTTGTCCCTGGTGCGGATGGCGTACTTGTCCGCACGCATGGCCAGTTCCACCACCACTTCCGTGCCATCCGCTCCGCCGAACTGCACCCACATGAGCGATTCCTCGTCCTGCAGGGTGGCCGAAATCGTGCCGTCCACGGGAGCTCCCGTCTCCACGAGCGAGAGTCCATCGGCCGCGCCCGCGGTGAGTGTCGCCGTCGTGCCGTCCGTTGACCAAAGCCCCGGGACGAGCTCGACGGCGGCGGGCGCGGATTCGAGCCACTGGAAGGAGGTGAGGGTGAGCCAGCCGTGGTCCGCGGCGAGTGCGGCGTTGCGGCCGTTGCGGAAACGCTGCCAGCGTTCCAGCTGGGCGTTGCTTGGGGGGGCTGTTGCGCTCATGGTTCCTCCAGCGGCTCGGGATCTGTCGTTGGCTTAACCATGCACTGGTCACCACCAATCCCGGAACCCAACTGAGTCGCATTAGATGTCGTTCTGAGGGCTGATAACGACAACAACTGCGAGTCAGTTGGGGCAGGCAGGGCGGGGCGCGCGTGGAGCCAGCGACAACATTTGAGACGGATTGCCACCCCCGCAAGGGCTGCGGGTAAGATTCCCTAGGAATATTAGTAATCCGGCTCACAGTATCCAGCGCAGTGTACGGGCCACACCCAACGCCAGAAGGTATTTTCATGGTTGACACTGCACATCTCAGCACCGATCTTGCCGCGGAACTGCGGGCCGATGTCCGCCGAGTATCGACGCTTCTCGGGGAGTCGTTGGTCCGCCAGCATGGCCCCGAACTGCTCCAGCTCGTCGAGCAGGTTCGCCTGCTCACCAAGGAATCCAAGGAAGCCGCCCGCGGCGGCGCTGACGCCACGGGTCCGTGGAGCGCGCACGACGTCGTCGCCCAGGTCCGGGAGTTGCTCGCCTCATTGCCCCTCGAGGAAGCCACCGAGCTGGTGCGCGCCTTCGCGTTCTACTTCCACCTCGCCAACGCCGCCGAGCAGGTGCACCGCGTCCGCGGACTGCGCACCCGCCAGGAAAAGGACGGCTGGTTGGCCAAAGCCGTGTCCGAAATCGCCGACGAAGCCGGAACCCAGGCGCTGCAGGATGTGGTCAATGAGCTGGACGTTCGTCCGATTTTCACCGCGCATCCCACCGAAGCCTCGCGCCGTTCGGTGCTGGACAAGATCCGCAAGCTCTCGGACGTCCTGGCCGAATCTACTCTTGAGGGAACGTCCGCCCGCAAGCGGCAGGACCGCCAGCTCGCCGAGATCATCGACCAGATGTGGCAGACCGACGAACTGCGCCAAGTCCGGCCCACACCCGTGGACGAGGCCCGCAACGCCATTTACTACTTGAGCAGCATCCTGACCGACGCCATGCCGGAGATGCTCACGGATCTTTCCGAGCTGCTGGGCGAGCACGGCGTCGTCCTGCCCGCGCACACCGCCCCCATCCGCTTCGGTTCCTGGATCGGCGGAGACCGCGACGGCAACCCGAACGTCACCGCTTCCGTCACGCGGGAGATCCTGCAACTGCAGAACCAGCACGCCGTGCGGATCAGCATCTCGATGATCGACGAACTGATTTCCGTCCTCTCCAACTCCACCGCGTTGGTGGACGCGGAAGAAGTACTGCTGGACTCGATCGACGTCGACCTCAGGAACCTGCCCGGACTGGACAAGCGCATCCTTGAGCTGAACGCCCAGGAGCCCTACCGGCTCAAGCTGACGTGCATCAAGGCCAAGCTCATCAACACAGGCCGCCGCGTGGCTGCCTCCAACCATCACGAGCCCGGCCGTGACTACGCCTCGACAGCCGAGCTGCTGGCCGAACTCGAGATGCTCGAAAACTCGCTGCGCAAGCACTCGGCCGTTCTCGTGGCCGACGGCGCCCTGGCCCGCGTCCGCCGTGCGATCGCTTCCTTCGGGCTGCACTTGGCGACCCTCGACATCCGTGAACATGCCGACTACCACCACGACGCCGTCGGGCAGCTGGTGGACCGGATCGGCGTCGGGACTCCCTATGGTGAGTTGAGCCGCGCCGAGCGTTTCGAACGGCTGAGCGCGGAGCTGGCTTCGCGCCGCCCGCTGTCCGGCCACCCCATCAAGCTCGACGGCGACGGCGACCGCACGTACGACGTCTTCCGCAGCATCCGCCACGCCCTCCAGACGTACGGGCCCGACGTCGTCGAAACCTACATCATCTCCATGACGCGCGGTGCCGACGATGTCCTGGCTGCCGCGGTGCTGGCCCGCGAAGCCGGACTGATCGACCTCTTCGGCGCGGCTCCGTATGCCAAGATCGGCTTCGCACCGCTCCTGGAGACCGTCGAGGAGCTGCGTGCCTCGGCCGAAATCGTTGACTTGCTCCTCTCCGATCCGTCTTATCGCGCGCTGGTGCGGCTGCGCGGCGATGTCCAGGAGATCATGCTGGGCTACTCGGACTCCAACAAGGAATCCGGCGTCATGACCAGCCAGTGGGAAATCCACAAGACTCAGCGGAAGCTGCGCGACGTGGCAGCCAAGCACGGCGTCAACGTCCGGTTGTTCCACGGCCGCGGCGGCTCCGTGGGCCGTGGTGGCGGCCCGACCTACGACGCCATCATGGCCCAGCCCAACGGCGTGCTCGAAGGCGCCATCAAGTTCACAGAGCAAGGCGAAGTCATCTCGGACAAGTACTCCCTTCCGGAGCTTGCCCGAGAAAACCTGGAGCTCTCGCTTGCCGCCGTGATGCAGGGGTCCGCGCTGCACCGCGACCCGCGCACCTCCGATGACGAGCGCGAACGCTACGGCCAGGTCATGGAGATCATTTCCGACGCCGCGTTTGCCCAGTATCGTTCGCTGATCGACGACCCGGACCTGCCCGCGTACTTCCTTGCCTCGACGCCGGTGGAGCAGCTCGGATCCTTGAACATCGGCTCGCGTCCCTCCAAGCGGCCCGATTCCGGTGCCGGATTGGGTGGTCTTCGAGCCATCCCATGGGTGTTCGGTTGGACCCAGTCGCGGCAGATCGTTCCGGGTTGGTTCGGCGTGGGATCGGGCCTGAAGGCGGCCCGCGAGGCAGGCAACACCTCCGAGCTTGCGGAGATGATGAAGCGCTGGCACTTCTTCCAGTCCGTGATTTCCAACGTGGAGATGACCTTGGCAAAAACGGACATGGACATCGCCGGGCACTACGTGTCTTCGCTTGTTCCGGAAGAGCTGCATCACCTCTTCAAGGCAATCCGCGCCGAGTACGAGCTCACGGTTGCCGAAGTGGAACTCCTGAGCGGGGAGACCGAGCTCCTGGAAGCCCAGCCGACGCTCAAGCGTTCCCTCGAAATCCGCGACCAATACCTCGACCCCATCAGCTACCTGCAGGTGGAGTTGCTGCGCCGCGTCCGCGAAGCCTCCATTTCCGGCGCCGAGATCGACGAACGCCTCCAGAGGGCGATGCTCATCACGGTCAACGGCGTGGCCGCCGGCCTCCGCAACACGGGATAGCCTCACCCCCCTTCCGACCCTCGCTCACATATATGGGTATTTCCCCCGACGCTCGCTCACATCATGTGAGCGGGGGTCGCGCCGGGAGGAGCGCCATCGGTGAGCGAGCGTTTAGGGTTGAGGGATGCCGTCGTTCCAGACCAAGTTGAAGATCACCGGGCTCAAGCCAGGCAATCAGCCGGAGTCGGTGATGGCCGCTGCGCTTGAGGCCTTGGAGACGCGTCATCATGTCGAATCCAATCAGCTGGACATTGTTGGCGGCGTCGCCCAGATCAGCCTCCGCTTCCTGGTGGAGCCGCGCGACTATCCAGGTGAGAACAGCGAGGCCCGCGCGTCAGCAGCCATGATGCGCGACGCCGTCGAACGCGTAGCGCTCACTGGGAACCTTTACGTTCTGCGCCGCAAGCGCGGCAAATGGTCGCCGGTTTGAGCCCGACGTCGGGACGCGCCTAAAGGTGCGGCGGCTCGCCAGGCTCGTCCACCGGCGAGCGGTCGCCCCGGCGACGCGTGACGATCACGCCCACCACGACGCCGATCAGCAGCCCCACGCCGACGCCGATCAGTGAGCTCGCCCAGAACGGAAGCTTCGTCGTCGAGCCCGTAAAGTAACCCAGCCCTGTCTGCCACGTGGCCCACAACAGCCCGCCCAGGCCAGCGCAGAGGCTGAAGCCACGGGAGGAAACCTCGGCGATCCCGGAAGCAGCCGACGCGGCAAGCCGCCCACCGGGGATGAACCGGGCGCCGATAATCGCGCCGTAGGTGGAGGATCGCCCGGCCCTGGCGATGGCCCGGTGGATCCCCTGATGGACTTTGCGGCCCCAGGCCCAGCGATCCAGGACATGCCCCAGGCGGCGCTTGAATAGTTGGAAAACGATCATGTCGCCCAGCCAAGAGGCGACAGCGGCCATCAAGCCCACCAGCCACAGGTTGACCCGGCCCTCGGCGGCCAGCGCGCCACCGGTGATCACCAGCATCTCGGACGGGATGGGCGGGAAGATCGCGTCGCCCACCACCATGGGGATGATCCAGACATAGATCGCGGCTCCCCAGCCATCGGCGGTGGTGATGTCCATGGGCACAAATTACCCCACTTTGGTGCATCCACCGGAGTGTCGTGCAAGACTGGCGCCATGCGGCTCGAAATCCTGCAAGGTGACATCACCACGCGCGACGTCGATGCGATCGTCAACGCTGCCAACTCGTCGTTGATGGGTGGCGGGGGAGTGGACGGCGCGATCCACCGCGCCGCGGGCAGGGAGCTCTTGGCCGCGTGCATGGAGGTGCGCGGGCGGTACCCGCACGGACTGCCGGTGGGCCAAGCCGTGGCCACCCCCGGGTTCAGATTGCCTGCCCGATGGGTGATCCACACCGTTGGCCCCAACCGCCACGCGGGTCAGAACGATCCGGAACTGCTCGCGTCGTGTTTCCGCGAAAGCCTGAAAGTGGCGGCGTCCCTCGGGGCGAGTTCCGTTGCGTTCCCCGCAATCAGCGCGGGTGTCTACGGCTGGGACGCGCGCGAGGTCGCCACGGTAGCGCTCGACGCCGTCAGCCGGTTCGGCGTCGAAAGCTCCAGCGGGCTGGAACTCGTCGAATTTGTGCTGTTCAGTCCCGAGACGACGGACGTGTTCCGGAGCGTGTTCGGGGATTCGGAAGGTTGAGGGAAGCCCGCGGGCTTTCGCGGGTGGCCTTTGCAGGTGGCGCGCGCTTTCGCGGGTGGCGTCAGGCGGACTGCGCCTCAAGCACGGATTTCAACTGCCCGAGCTGTCCGACTTCCGACTCCATGGTCTTGGTGATCATCGACCCCATGAGCTTCATGAAGCCCTTGGGCTGGAGATCCAAGGCAAAGCGTACGGTCGTGCTGCCGTTGTTCTCGTCCAGGGTGAAGGATCCTGTGGGGCGGGCCGGGCCGGCGACGACCTGGAAATCGAGTCGTTTGCCCGGCTGGGCTGCGATGATCTCGTAGTCTCCGGCGATCGTGCGGCCTCCGGGGCCTGCCATTGTCTGGGAGTACACGGCGCCTTTGTTGCCTGCTTCTCCACTTGCGAGGGCGACAGTCTTGACGGCCGGACGCCACAGCTTGTTGTTCAGCCCGTCCGCCAGGAAGGCATAGACGTCGTTTGCGGGGCGGTTGATCGAGACTTCGTTTTCAGCGTGGGCCATGTGGTTCCTTTTCGCGGGACCGAACACCGCCCGCGGTCGTCGGGCCGGCAGGACTGAGCATATACGCCCGGTCCCGCTGGCAACGCCGAAACGCGCCACTGTTTCCGCGCCGCGGCCAGGACACCCACCCTCGCTACCCGACGCTCGCTCACTTGTGTGGGTGTTTGACCGGACGCCCGCTCACTTGTGTGGGTGTTTGACCGGACGCCCGCTCACTTGTGTGGGTGTTTGGCCGGGACGCTCGCTCATGTATGTGGGTGTTTGGCCGGGACGCTCGCTCATGTATGTGGGTGTTTGGCCGGGACGCTCGCTCATGTATGTGGGTGTTTGGCCGGGACGCTCGCTCACTTATGCAGCCTGTTGCCCAGCGCTCCTCCGGCATGACCTCAAGGTGGACATGTTCCTCGATTTAGGTGAGCGGGGGTTTGGGGAAAGGCCGCGATATGTGAGCGAGCGTCCCGGGAAAGGCCGTGATAGGTGAGCGAGCGTCCCGGGAAAGGCCGTCATAGGTGAGCGGGCATCAGGCGGGGTGGGCTTCGCTCAGCTCAAGGCGGCTCTGGTATTCCACGGGCTGCTTGCTGATGGGGTCAACGAATCGGATGCCGCGGGCCAGCAACTGGAGCGGCTTGGAGTAGTCGTCCGGGGCTTTGTCCAGCAGTTCGGGGTAGAACGCGTCGTTCACGATTCCCAGCCCGAGCGAAGCCATGTGCACGCGGAGCTGGTGGGTCTTGCCTGTGTGGGGCTCAAGCCGGTACAGCGCTCGGCGAGCGGCGGCGCCGTCGTGAGTGCCGCCGTCGAACGTTTTCAGCAGCTCAATGCGGGTCTCCGCGTTAGGTTCACCGTCGATCACTTCGGCGAGAAGGTAGCTCCGGGATTTGGTCATGCGATTGCGCACGACGGCGGGAAAGCCTGCGGCGGGTGCCGCGGCAGAGACGCACTCGTACTCCTTCTGCACCTGCCGTTTCTCGAAGAGCACCTGGTACTTGCCGCGGGTCTCCGGGTTGGTGGAGAGGAGCAACACCCCGGCGGTCATGCGGTCGAGCCGGTGCATCGGGATGAGGTCTGGCAGGTCCAACTGGTTCCGGAGCCGGACGAGCGCGGATTCCTGGATGTACGTCCCGCCCGGGGTGGTGGGCAGGAAGTGGGGCTTGTCGACCACCAGGAGGTGCTCGTCCTGGTGCAGGATGGTGATCTCCACCGGCATCCGGGTCTCTGGCGGGAGCGTGCGGTAGTACCAAATGAAAGTGTGTTCTTCGAGGGGCGTACCGCGGTCAAGGGGTGCGCCGCCTTCGCCCACGATTTCGCCGGCGTCGAACCTGTCCTCGATGCCTTGGGGGTCGATATGGCCCCAGCGGTGCATCATGTAGTCCATCGCGGTGTCCCAAGGCCCCTCGTCCGGGAGGCGCAGACGGGTGGCGTTGACGCCGTCGCGCACTGGAAGGGGGGATTGCATCACCGGTCTATTCTACCGGGGCCGTAAACACCTAGTACGTCGTCCCGCCCGGCAGGATGACAGGTTTGATGGGTTGCTGGTTGAAGTTGAAGTCGTTCACCAAGTTGCCGAGCTGGGGGTTGTCCTCGCGGACGCCGGGCCGGGGATCTGGCCGTCCGTCGGTGGCCGGGTCGAGGCGTTGGCCATGGAGGAAGTCGTCTTCGATGAATTTGGCGTAGGCGTCGTGGCTGAGGGTCTGATGGTCGATGTTGCCTTGTTTGGCGTAGGGGCTGATGACGATGCCCGGGACCCGGAGTCCGTAGCCGTTTTGGTCCACGGTGGGCGGGGTGACGTGGTCGTAAAAACCGCCCCAGTCATCCCAGGAGAGGAAGATGGCGGTGCTGTTCCAGTCCGGGCCGGACATGACGGCATTTATCAGGCCCGTGACGTAGGCCTGCCCGGTGCTGATCAGCGCCGGCGGGTGTTCGCTGACGGCTCCCGTGGGGTCGATCCAGCTCACGGCAGGCAATGTGCCCTTTTGGGCGGCGGTGTAGAAGTTGGTGAGGGACTGGATGTTGCCTAGCTGGCCGTCCTGCTTGACGGTGTCGAAGTAGGGTAGCGGATTCCAGATGCCGGGCGTCTTCGCGTTCTGGGCTACGGGAGCGCAGGTCATGGCTGCGTCGTCTTGGCAGTCGGGCTCTGTGCCGTTGAAGACGTAGTAGGCCCAGGGCACGTTCTGTTGGTGCAGCAGGTAGGTCAGATCGGTCCAGGCGTAGTCAGGGGGAGCAAGCAATTTGGCGGCGGCCAGCAGCTTTTGTTTGAGCGCTTCGGGGAGGGTTGCTTTGTCGATGGCGGCCTGGCAACTCGTATAGGAATCCGAGCCGGCGCAGTTTTGCGCGATGAGGGTGTGCAGTTGCGCGGCCAGGTCCGGGGTGATCCCCGCTGCAGCGAGTGCGTCCTGGCAGGCCTTGTTCTGCAGGCCGGCCCGGCACTTGCCGATGAGGGTCGACTTCATCGAGGAGCCAAAGTCCGGCGGACTGCCCGGATTCTGGAGGGCATTCACGCAGGATTGCGGATCGCCCGCCCGGCTGCATTTGGCGGACCATTCCGAGACCATGTACAGGTGCTCGGGCAGGCTCCAGGAGGCGTTGGGCTCGAACATGTGGTCCTGCAACGTGAAGTCTTTCGCATACGCCCAGTAGTTGGGCAGGTCACGGGCGTCGTGGTAGCCCATCACATCGCTTTGGTTACCGCCCGCGCAGCCTGGGGCGTTCGGTGCGCAGTTGGTCGAGGCTTTCTCGGCCTGGCCAATGAAGCCGTCCATTTTCCCGCCGTTGATGTCCGCCGTGGCATTGCTCTGGCCGTGCGGGCCACCGGAGTTCCGGTCAGAGGGGTCGTAGTACGGTTTCACGCACGAGCCGTGGGCCGGATCCGGAACGCACACCGCCGGGGAACCGTTCTGCATTGGTATCCCGTCCGCTCCGGGGAACGTGCCGAAGTAGCTGTCGAACGAGCGGTTCTCCTGCATGATGACGATGACATGCTGGATCTTAGAGATCCCCGGATCCACGGCAGAGGCGCCGGACTCCCCGCCGGCCGGGCTCCCGGCCGCCACCAGTGTCCGGGACCAGGAGGAGCCGAAAAAGACGGCAGCGCCCACAAGCGCGATGACCGCGACGATCGACAAGGCAGCGAGTGCGGGACGGCGTAACGCCCAGGCCCGAATCCTCCCCTTGCGACGCCCGATTGGCCGATCGGCTCCAGACCCAGCGGGCGGACTATTGAACCTCATCTTGCACCTCAAGGACAGTGATACCCGCAGGGTACTCCTTCCCTGGGCGCTGCGGTACAGCCCGGTACGGCAGCGTCGACGCGCCCGACGGCGTCCCGCAACCTCCGACGATTAAAAAATTCTTGACAAGAAAAGTTGTCGGTGGGCAGAATAGAAGCATGTTGGACATCGAAGTGATCGAGGACCCCGCCGCGGCGGAAGCGTCGCTGGACCCGATCCGCACCCGCATTCTGCAGGAGCTTGTCGAGCCCAGTTCCGCTACCCAGCTGGCGGTGAAGGTGGGCCTGCCCCGGCAGAAAGTCAACTACCATCTCAAGGCCCTTGAGCGTCATGGGCTCGTTGAGCTTGTGGAGGAAAGGAAGAAGGGCAACGTCACCGAACGCGTTTTGCGCGCGACGGCGGCGTCGTACCTGATCTCGCCGGTGGCGCTTGCATCCGTGGCGCCGGATCCCCGACGCTTCTCGGATCGCTTTTCCGCCTTCTGGCTCCTGGCCCTCGCAGCCCGGACCGTCCAGGAGATGGGCAAGCTGATAGCGGGGGCGGCCGCGGCCAAGAAGAAGCTCGCGAGCTTCGCGATCGACGGCGAAATCACCTTCCGATCGGCGTCGGACCGCGCCGCTTTTGCCGAGGAGCTCGGCGTCGCGGTGACCCGGCTCGTGGAGAAATACCACGACGGCGGTGCTTCCGCAGCGGCGAGCGGCGCACGCAAGCACCGGCTCGTCGTCGTACTTCATCCCGCACTCAAGACAAGTACGCAGCACTCTCCAGAAAAGGAACCGGACAATGACTGACAACCGTGAATTCGAAATCGTGGCCGACACCGAACTGCCCGGCACTCCTGAACGGGTCTGGCAGGCTGTCACCAAGGACACCTCGGCCTGGATGTTTCCCACCGATGAGTGGCCGGCCGTGAAAACCGTGGACGAATACCCCAGCCACCTTGTGACCCGCATGGACGGGCCGGACGGCTGGTTCAACCAGTTGGAGCACGTACTCGAACCGCTCGACGGCGGCCGGGCCAAGCTTCACTATGTCCACAGCGGCATCTTCGCGGACAACTGGGAGGGTCAGTACGACGGCGCCAGTAAGCACACCGAGTTCTACCTGCACACCCTGGGCCAGTACCTTCAGTACTTCGACGGCAAGCCCGTGGTCTTCACCGACATCCAGGGCCCGGCGGCCTCGCAGACCCCCGACGGTTTTGTGCAACTGAAGAAGGCCCTCGGCGTGGACGGTGTTGCGCAGGGTTCAACGGTTGAGGTGGACGTCGACGGCGTCGGGCGGCTGAGTGGGGAGCTCGACTTCTCCAACCAGCACTTCCTCGGCCTGCGCACGGCCGACACCCTCTACCGCTTCTTCGGCCGCAACTCCTTCGGAGCCCCCGTGGGCATGACGGTGCACGATTTCAGCGGCAGCGGCGATTCCGAACTGACCGCGAAGGCCTGGGGCGGGTTCCTCGAGAAGGTGTACGCCTGATCCCCAGGCCCACCCAACTGACTCGCAGTTAACGTCGTTTTGAGCCCTCTGAACGACAACAACTGCGAGTCAGTTGGGCTGGGGAAGCGAATCTGGCTCAGGCTGCCAGCCGCGTGCCACAGCATCCAGCGCCGCGTGGTAGATCCCTTCCCAGTCGGTTCCGGAGTCATTCATGTTCGCCAGTTCCAGGCTCACGAGACCGTGGACCTGTCCCCAGATGGACATGGCGATCGTCGCGGCTTCGGCATCTCGAACGGTCCCCGCTTTCTGCGCGGCGGTCACGGCTTCCATGAGGGGAAGCATGGCTTCCGAGGCGACTGCCGGCGTCGGGCTGCAGTCCACATAGCTGGCAAGTGCGCCGCCAAACATGAGCCGGTATAGAGCCGGATGTTCCAGCGCCCAGGAGCGGTAGGCGAGGCCCAAGCCTCGGAGTCCACTGCTTTCGGCGAGCCGTTGCGATTCGCCGAAGGAGCGGAATCCGTCGTCGACGGCGGCCGTCAGCAACTGTGCTTTGCCACCGAAAAGCGAGTAGATCGCAGTGGTTGAGGTCTGGGCAGTCGCGGCGACGTCCCGGAGCGTGACCCGCGCGGGGCCATCCCGGTCGACGAGTTCGGCCGTTACCTGAAGAAGCCGTTGCCGCACTAGCTGGTCGTGAACGATGGGTCTTGCCATGCCTCCAAGTGTTTCATAACATTGTTTCGTAACAATGTTATGAAACTTGATGAACGGAACTTGAGCTACCGTTCCCAGACCGAAGGATTCACATGGCACAGGAAATCTTCCCAGGACGTTTCACGGCGGACACCGGGCGCGAGTCGGTGACGGTATTCCTTATCGGAATGCGGGCCAATCGGTGGTGGAAGATCGGCAAAGTGGCGCGCGTGGCATCGGCAATGCCCACCATGCTCCGCCATCTCGCAACACATCCCGAGTCCGGATTGCTCGGCTGTGAACAGTGGTTTGGGCGCACCACCATGCTGCTTAGCTATTGGGAGAGCCCCGAGCATCTCAGGCGCTTCGCGGCGGACAGGGACTCGCCGCATTTGGGGCCCTGGCGCCGTTTCATGAAGGAAGTCTCGGGAAGCGGTGACATTGGCGTCTGGCACGAAACCTACCAAGTGCCGGCGTCGGGAATTGAGGTGGTCTACAACGGCATGCCGCAGTTTGGCCTGGCCAAAGCCACCTCGCATGTCCAGGTCGGTCCGGGCACCAACACCGCCAAGCAGCGCATGGGTGCCGGGCAACCCAACTGACTCGCACTTAATGTCGTTTTGAGCCCTCAAAACGACAACAAATGCGAGTCAGTTGGGTGGCGGGTAGCGCGCTACGCGACGGCGGCGGCTTCCTTGGGTGCCTTCAAGGTCCTCCGGAGCTGCGGCGACGCGTCGATCCTGGCTTGGGCATCGCGGAGTGCCAGCACCGCCGTCTCAAGCTGGGCCGGCGCGAGCGTGTACGGGACACGCATGAAGTGCTCGAAAGCCCCGCCGACGCCGAAGCGCGGCCCTGCCGCCAGCCGCACGCCGAAGTCCGGGGCGACGACCGTGAGCGCGGTACTCGACGGCGCGGGCAACCTGCACCATGCCGTCAGCCCGCCGCGCGGACGCTCCACGTGCCAATCGGGCAGGTGCTCGGCCAGTAGTCCAAGGAGCGCTTCCCGGTTCCGCCGCAGCTCCGCAAGCCTGGCGTCCAGCGGTTCAGCGAAGGCCCGGAGCAGCCGAGCCGCAGCCAATTGCTCGACGATAGGGCCGCCCAGATCCATCGTCGTCCGCATCTGCACAAAGCGGTTGATCAGGTCCACTTCAGCGCGGATCCACCCTGTCCGGAGCCCGGCCCAATGGGATTTGCTGAGCGAACCGATGGTCACCACGGCCGGACTGAACGCCGCGAGCGGCGAGGTGCTGACATCGTCGAGGTTCAGCTCCCGCAGTGTCTCGTCCACCACCAGGACAGTGCCCGTTCCTGCCGCCTCGCGGACAAGGCGGCGGCGCTGAAGGTTGGACATTATCCGCCCAGTGGGGTTGTGGAAGTCCGGCACGAGGTAGGCCATGGCCGGACGTTGGTGGCGCATCGCCGCCACCATGCCGTCGATATCCCAGCCGCCCGACGTCGGCTCCGCTGCAGGCGGCATCGGCACCGGAACCGTGCGGGAGCCCGAAGCTCGGATTGCGTCGAGAGCGTTGGGGTAGCTGGGATGCTCCACGAGGACCTTCTGCTGCCGCCCGGCGAGGGTCTTCAAGATAATGTTCAGTGCGTGCTGGGCCCCCGAAGTCACCAGTATCTGGGCGGCCCTGGTGGGGATGCCGGCTGCCGTGTAGCGGTCCGCGATGGCTTCCCGGAGGCTCGGGAGGCCGACCGCGTCGTAGCCAAAACCGGGCAGCAACGCCGGAAGGTCAATCAACGCATCGGCGAATGCGCGGTGCACCACTTCACCCGTGGCCGGCAATGAAGCATAGGCGAGGTCAAGAATCCCATCCGGAACCGCGAGGCCGGGTCCGCTGACGGGAACCGTCCGGTGCGGAATGCCCGTCCGGCCCCGGCTGCCCTGGCCGCCGCTGAGGAACCCTTGCTCGCGCAGGCTGGCATACGCGGCGGTAACGGTGGTCCGGCTGACGCCCAACGTGACGGCAAGCGCGCGTTCACTCGGTAGCGCGACATCGAGCGGGATGCGCCCGTCCATCACCAAAAGGCGCACGACGTCGGCAAGCTCGCGATACGCGGGAGCGGCGCCAGTGTTCCACGGGCCGAGGAGACGCACCATGGCTGTGGGGTTCAGGGATCCGGGCATAAGACCAGTATTGCAAACTGGCTATGGAAAGCAATGCCAGTTTTCGGGGAGCATGGTTTCATGATGACCCGCAGAATCACCCAGCTCCTGATCGGCCTCGCAATGTATGGGATCTCCCTGGCCATGTTCATCCGGGCCGGGCTTGGCCTGGATCCCTGGGATGTGTTCCACCAGGGCGTCGCGGGAAAGATCGGGTGGAGCATCGGCACGGTCGTGGTGGTTGTCAGCTTCCTGGTCCTTCTCCTCTGGATACCGCTGCGGCAGATGCCCGGTTTCGGAACCCTCGCCAACGCCGTGCTCGTGGGTGTCTTCGCGGACATCGGCCTGGCCCTGATCCCCGCGTTCTCGCACCTGGGTGGCCAGATCGCCATGCTCGCCGGCGCCGTGGTCCTCAACGGCATCGCCTCCGCTTGCTACATCGGCGCACGCCTTGGACCGGGTGCCCGCGACGGACTCATGACGGGACTTGCCCGCCGCACGGGCTGGTCCGTGCGCTTGTCCCGGACGTTGATCGAGGTTGTCGTTCTCGGTGTGGGCTGGCTGTTGGGTGGGTCCGTCGGCGTGGGAACCGTTGTCTATGCCTTGGCCATTGGGCCGGTGGTGCAACTATTGCTACCCCTGTTCACGGTTCCGGTGAAGGCTCCCCAGCGTCCGGTGGAAGCGGTGCCGGCCGCGCCGTGACGCGGATACTCCCTGGCGTCGCGCAAACTCGTTGGTGACACCCGAATCCGGGTGTCATCAGCGAATTTCTGTGTCATCGGCGAATTTCGGTGTCGCCACGCGATTCCTCCAGCGTCAAGGACCGGGCTGGCACTTCGGGCAGAAGTAGATGGTCCGGTCTTCCAACCCCGACGCCGGTCCCAGTAGCCCGCGGCGAATGGGCGTACCGCAGCGAAGGCACGGCTGGTGCTCGCGGCCATACACCCAATAGCCGGAGCGGGGAATCCCCCGGACTCCAGGGAACGCGGTGCCACGCGTCATCCTTCGCCCCGGTCCTAGGTTGGCCTCGAGCAGGCCCTTGGCCTCGCCGAGCATCTTCGTCAGGTCCGGCACAGCCGACACCGGCGAGGCCGGATGCACCCCAGCCAGGAAACACGCCTCGCAACGGTAGATGTTGCCGATGCCGGCGAGGTTCCGCTGGTCCAACAGTGCGACGCCGATCGGAGTGTCCGGTGCGGCCCGCAGCCGGCGAACGGCCTCTTCGGCGTCCCAGCCCGGCCCTAGCAGGTCCGGGCCAAGGTGCCCCACTACGCGGGACTCGTCCGGGGTCGGGATTACTTCCAGGATTCCCAAAGAGAAGCCGACGACGTCGGCCGTCGCCGTGCGGAGGACGCACCTGGCCGTGTGGCCGGGTTTCCTCCAGCGACCGCCGGGGGCATAGACCTGCCAGCTTCCCTCCATTTTCAGGTGCGAATGGATGGTCAGGGCGCGCCGGGGCCGTGCGGCCGCAGCCCAACCGGCCTCGTCCGGCGAGGCCGCCGCCGATCCGGCCTCGGCGCTCCCGGCCGCCGCCGATCCGGCCTCGGCGCTCCCGGTCGCCGCCGATCCGGCCTCGGCGCTCCCGGTCGCCGCCGATCCGGGGGCGGCCGAACCCGCAGTCGGCTCCAGCAAGCGCATGAGCAAGTGCTTTCCCCGTGGCACCACTTCGGACACAGTCCATCCGGCCAGATTTAGCGTGGCGAACCGAGGTACCCGGAAGTCAGAGGAGACAAGTGTCTGCCCGGCAAGGGCCTTGTGCAGCTCCGCGGCAGCTCGCCAGATCGAGTCGCCCTCAGGCACGGATCCTCAAACCCTTCGGCGTGGAGTACGCTCCGGCAGCCGCAAGGGCAAAAGCCACGGGGGTGTCCAGGAGGTCATGGCCATTGACCTTTTCCATGATCAATTTGTCCACTGCTCCCCGACGCACCACGCCTACGAGCGCCGCAGCGGCAGCCGCCAGAACGGCGTCGTCATGGCTGAAAGTGAGCAGGGTCTTCCCTCCGCGTTCGACGTACAAAACCAAAGCACCGTCGACCATGATCACCAAGGCCCCTGCCTTCCGCCCCGGACGGTGACCCGATCCGGCGTCGACTGCCAACGCGGGCCACGGGAGGGCCGCGCCGTACGGGTTGGCGGGATCCGTGGAGGCCAGGGCCAAGGCGACAGGCTCGGCCTTGGCGAGTTGGGCATCCTCCGTGAAGGAGCGCAAACGGTCCACAGTCGCCGGCACGGCAAACTGGGCGGCTCCGAGGTGCTCGATGAAGTAGCCGCGACGGCACCGCCCTGCTTCTTCGAGGCGCGCGAGGACCTTGTACATCAACCCGAATCCGCCCACGATGTTCTCCACCATGACAGAGCCGCGGGTCACGACGCCGTACCTGTCGAGGAGGAGTTCGGCGGTGCCGCGTGCATGGATAGTGGGGTCGAGCTCAGGAGCCGGCAATGCCGACCAGCGTCCAACGGCGAGCGGGGGAGTGGGAGCCGTTCCGGTGACCGAGCCGTAGCGTCCGCCAGTGAGTCCTGGCGATCCCATCAAGCCCGTGCCGTGCGAGCGGCCGAGCCTGCTCATGCGCAGGGACCTGGCCCGCGGCGGCCGGGCGGGCTGCTTGTGTGCCGTGCGGCCGCCTGCGATCATCGCACGGACGGGGGCGAAGGTGTCGCCCGTGATGCGGCCGGCCCAGACGAGATCCCACAGGGCGGCGGCCACGGCGTCGTCGCTGAGGACCGCATCCATGCCGCCCGCAACCTCGGTGAGCTGCCGGAAGAAATAGGCGCCCCCACCGGTCTCCAGGTATTCCAGAAGGCGGAGTTGGGCATCGCCGGGCTCGAAATCAGGGTCCGGGTTGAGCGTCAGTTCCGCGGCTTCGGCCACGTGGAGGCTGATCCAACCGTCGTTCCCGGGCAGCGAGCCGGCTCCGGACCACAAGACTTCGCCTGCGGCCATGAGCTCGTCCAACATGGCCGGTTGATAGTCGGAGATCCGGCTGGCCAGCACCAAAGGCTCCCAGGCCGACGCCGGAACGGGGACGCCGGAGAGCTGATCGATGGCGGTCATGATGCCGTCGAGCCCGCGCAGCGCCGGGGCACCCCGGGAACGGCCGGCAGAGGGCACGGACACGTTTTGCCAGGCGGGGAGGAACCGGCCGTAGGCGGCAGCGTCCACCGGCTCCACTTCGGCGCGCAGCGCGGCCAGTGAACGACGCCGGAGCTTGCGCAGCACTTCGGAATCGCACCACTCGCTACTCAAGGGGACTCCGCGGATCGGCACAGCCGGGAGTTCCGGCGCCTCCAACAACTCCGCCCGTTCATCGGGAACCGAGTCCGGCGCGCTCGGGTGCGGGCGGAACTCGCCCTCAACAACACGGCCGTCCGCCGCCAAGCGCTTCAGTGCGGTGCCCACGACGGCGACACCCAGTCCGACCCTCGCAGCAGCTTCCTCGGCCGTGAACGGTCCGTGGGTCCGCGCGTAACGGGAGACCAGATCCCCGAGTGGATCGTGGACGGGTTCGATGAAGGCGAGCGGCACTCCCATGGGGAGTGGAACGCCGATGGCATCCCGGAGCCGGGCCGCATCCTCGATTGCCGCGAATCGTTCGACGCCGCTGAGGGTCACGGTGAGGGCGCGATTGGCCTTGCGCAACGCCGCCAGATGCAACGCAGCCAGATGCGATCCGGCCGCCAGCTGCATCGCCGCCGGATCGGGGGAGGCTTCCACCCCTTCGGGCTGCAAGCGGGCAGCCACTTCTTCGATGCTCAGGGGGCCCAGCAGGCGCAGTAAGTCGGCGACGCCTTCCATGCCACGGACCCGCCGGTCCGGTGCCAGCCGCTGGAGCTCAAGCTCGGTGGCCTCAATGACCTTCGCGTCCAGGAGTTCGCGCAGTTCCACCCTGCCCAGGAGCTCGTTCAGGAGCGTGGAGTCGAGGGCCAAAGCCGCGGCCCTGCGTTCGGCGAGCGGAGAATCGCCCTCGTACAGGTACTGGGCCACATACCCAAAGAGCAGCGACTTGGCGAAGGGGGAGGGCTGCTGCGTGGTGGTTTGAACCAAACGCAGTTCCCGGCGCTCGATCGAGGCGGCAATGTCTTTCAACGCCGGGAGGTCGTAGACGTCCTGCAAGCATTCACGCACGGTTTCGAGGACGATGGGGAATGAAGGGTATTTCTTGGCGACGTCCAGCAATTGCGCCGAGCGTTGCCGTTGCTGCCAGAGGGGCTGCCTTTTCCCAGGATTCTGCCGCGGCAACAACAGCGCACGCGCGGCACACTCGCGGAAGCGCGAGGCGAACAAAGCACTGCCGCCAACCTCCGCCGTCACGATCTGCTCAAGTTCCTCCGGATCGAACAGGAACAGCTCAGCCCCGGGCGGTTCGTCCTCCATCATCGGCACCCGCAGCACGATGCCGTCGTCGGCGGCCATGGCGGAACCGTCCAGCCCGTAGCGCTGCTGGAGCCGCTGCCCGACGGCGAGGGCCCACGGTGCATGGACCGGCATGCCGAAGGGGCTGTGCAGGACGACCCGCCAGTCGCCGAGTTCGTCGTGAAACCGTTCGACGACGAGTGTCCGGTCATTGGGGACGACTTCCGTGGCCTGCTTCTGTTCGCCCAGATACTGGAGCAGGTTGCCGGCGGCGAAGTCGTCCAGCCCGCTGGCCTTGCAGCGTTCCAGCGCCGGACCTTGGTCCGAAGCGGAAAGTTCACGCACGAATGCTCCGAGCGCCCGGCCGAGATCCACCGGCCGGCCCAGGGAATCGCCTTTCCAGAAGGGGAGTTTTCCAGGCTGGCCGAAGGCGGGCGAGACGAGGACGCGGTCGTGCGTGATGTCCTCGATTTTCCAGCTGGTGGCACCCAGGGCGAAGATGTCCCCGACGCGTGATTCGTAAACCATTTCTTCGTCGAGCTCACCGACGCGTCGGCCGCCTTTGGCAGCGCGCGACGCCGGACTGGGCTCCTGTGCGGACGCCGCACCGTTCTGGCCGGATCCAGAAGCAGATCCAGAAGCAGAGCCTTCCGTCTCGGTGCCGATGATGTAGACGCCGAAGAGTCCGCGGTCGGGGATGGTTCCGCCCGAGGTCACGGCAAGGCGCTGTGCTCCCGGGCGGCCTTCGATGGTGCCGGCGTTCCGGTCCCAGATGATGCGCGGCCGGAGTTCGGCGAATTCGTCCGAGGGATACCGTCCGGCCAGGAGGTCCAAGGTGGCTTCGAAAGCCGAGCGTGGCAGGGTGGCGAACGGAGCGGACCGGCGGACGGTGGCGAACCATTCCTCGACATCGATGCTTCCCAGAGCGGTGGCGGCGACCGTTTGTTGGGCGAGGATGTCCAAGGGGTTGGCGGGTACATGGAGGCGTTCGATCTTCCCACTCAGCATCCGTTCCACGGTGATGGCGGTGTGGACGAGGTCTGCCCGGTGTTTGGGGAAGAGCACGCCTTCGGAAATCTCACCCACTTGGTGGCCGGCGCGGCCTACCCGCTGGAGTCCGCTGGCCACCGACGGCGGCGACTCGACCTGGACCACCAGGTCCACGGCACCCATGTCGATGCCGAGTTCCAGGGATGACGTCGCTACGACACACCGCAGCCGTCCTGACTTGAGGTCGTCCTCGATGAGTGCCCGCTGGTCCTTGGACACGGAACCGTGGTGCGCACGGGCCAGGACCGGATCGGCGCCGCTCGTGCTTCCGGCCTGGGCCATCATGTGGGCGGGCGTCGCCGTCGAGGACGGCAGCTCCGAGGGTGTCGGCCCCGCGGACGGCCCTCCGAAATCAACCGCCACCGAATCCGACGCGGCAGAAAACACATCCGCCGCCATGAGCTGGCGCTCAGCGTAGATCTCGTTCAGCCGTGCCGTGAGTCGCTCCGCGAGACGCCGGGAGTTGGCAAACACAATGGTGGACTGCTTCGACAGCACAAGATCAACGATCTTCTCCTCGACATGCGGCCAGATAGACGCTTGCGGTTGAAGTCCGGAGGCTGGCCCGGAGTCGAAGGCGCCCGCAGCTCCCGCCAGGTCCGACATGTCCTCCACAGGAACGCTGACGCTGAGGTTCCAGTTCTTGTGCGATGGCGGCGCGACGATTTCCACGGGTGCCGAGCCCGCCAGAAACTGTGCGACCAGCTCGCGCGGCTCCACGGTGGCCGAGAGGCCGATCCGTTGGGCGGGTTTCGGCAGCAACGCATCAAGCCGTTCCAATGAAACTGCAAGGTGCGCGCCACGCTTGGTACCTGCAACTGCGTGGACCTCGTCGACGATGACGGTGTCCACTTCGCTGAGCGTCTCCCGGGCTTTGGACGTCAGCATGAGGAACAAGGACTCGGGCGTGGTGATAAGGATGTCTGGCGGGTGGCTGAGCAGCGCGCGGCGGTCCGCCGTCGTCGTATCTCCTGAGCGCACGCCGACGCTCACAAGCGGGGCCGGCAATCCGAGCCGTTTGGCGGTCTGGGTGATGCCGATCAGCGGCGAGCGGAGGTTCCGTTCGACGTCGACGCCGAGTGCTTTGAGGGGCGAGATGTACAGGACACGGGTCTTGCGCTTGGGGGCTCTGGCACGGGCGCGGCCGCTTGTTTCCTCAAGACCCGGAAGGGCGTCCGGCGAAGCAGCCGGCGACACGGACAAGAGCCGGTCCAGCGCCCACAGGAATGCTGCGAGCGTCTTGCCGGAACCAGTAGGTGCCACCACGAGGGCGTGCGATCCGGAAGAAATGGCTTTCCATGCACCGTCCTGGGCAGGTGTGGGCGCGGAGAAAGCACCGAGGAACCACTCGCGCGTGGCAAGGCTGAAACGGCCCATGGCTGTATGGCCCGGACCGCCCGGTAGCTCCTGCTCCTGCATTCCTCCATCATGCCTCACGGCACTGACACAATCAGGAACAGCGCAGGATAAGGCTCAGGCGCTAACCCGCCTACCCCGCCTGGAACGCCTGGACGCTCAGGAGGTTGATATTTGTGTTGCTGCAGCCCGTACGCTGCTGCGGGATGAACAGCGAAGCGGTGTCCTCGGGTGGGTAAACCCGGAAACCGGCGGCAGGGGTCTGGGTGCATTCGGGGTAGTTCCCGGCCTGGGTGTAGCGGAGTTGGGCGAAACCGGCCTTCCCGGGAGCGAGAACCACTTGGGTCACAGGCTGGGAGTCGTCCCGCGCGGCGGCCGCGCCGATCGGATCGCCCGTGGCTCCAGACGTGAGCGAGACGCCCGGGAAGCCATTGAGGACGCAAGGTTCCGTGCCGGAGTTGGTCAGGATGAGTTTCATGTAGACGCTGCCTGCCGCTCCGCCCCCTGTGGAGTCGACAGAAGCTGTCAGCGAGCCCGCCTTGCAGAGCGCGACGCCGGATGCCGTGGTCCCGGTGCTCGATGGCGTGGCGCTGCCGCTTGAAGTAGGAGTACTTGAGGCCGAGGCCGACGGTGACGACGAGGCTGAAGCCGTGTCGCTGGGTACGGCTGAGCCCGAGGGCTGGGCCTGGCTTTGGAAACAGCCGGAGAGCAGGAATACCGAGGCTGCTGCCATCGTGAGCAGGAGACCGTTCTTGACTCGCATATTCGTCATGCGAACAGCTTTTCGTCGTCATTTGCCGGAGTCAACTGCGGCGCGGCAGCGGAGCCGGATTGGCGTCCGGATCGTGATGTTCCGGACGCCGACCCAGCGGAGCCGTTACTTGGACACTGAAGCCTTGGCGGAGCGGCTGCGGAAGAAGGCCGCGCCACCCAGCCCCAGCCCTGCCACACCGGCGATCAGGCCGGCCCAGCTGCGCGCCTGTGAGCCGTCGTCGGTCACGGAAGCTGCCTGTTCTGTGGAGATTGAAGCAGCCATGTGACCATCACCCGCGGCCGCGCCCGGGGCTGTGACGGCCACCGACGGAGCCGGAGCCTTCAGCGAGTGCGGGTCCTGGCCGTCCTTCGGGATTTCAGCCCAGTTCGTCTGCCCTTGCTCGCAGTTCTGGAGCGTGGGGAAGTAGAGCGTCTTGCCAGCGGTATCGGGCAGCTTCACGGACAGGACCAGCGCGTCGCGCAAGTGCGGGTCGAGCGGGGCCTTGGCCGTGTAGACGATCTGGCTGGTGCGCTTGGTGATCGAGGTGCCGTCGGCCAGCTTCTTGGGTTCAGGCAGCGTCTGCGTCACCTTCTCGACCGTCCAGTTGGGGTTCACCGTGGGCGTGGCGTCCGTCAGTTCCTCGGGGAGGTTGATGGTCAGCTTGGTGGTGCCCGAGGTGTCGCAACCGTGCGGGACGCCGAAGGTCAGCAGCGCGTACGAGTTGGCGGTGGTCTTGTCCGGGTTGATGGAGACGTGCGCAGATGCGCCTGCGAGGCCAGCCATCATCAGTGCGGCGGTGCCGCCGGCGATTCCGGTGGCGGAGAGGGCGCGGCGGAGTGAGGACTTGTTCATGGTTGTTGCCTTTCAACGGGCGCGCGAAAGCGCGCCAAAGTGCGGGGATGTGCCCGTCACCAGTTGAAGGCGGTGCCGGGCGGAGTCAGGAGGGTACGACGACGGCGGGCGGGCCGCATCTGCTGTCTTGCCTGAGGTTCCGCCACGGGCGGGGGACGAATACGGCAGGTGCGCTGAACGCGACAGCTGAGCTGCCGGCGTCGGTCCTGAAGATCAGGCGGATGAGCTGCAGGAGGGGCCGGAGCCAGGCTTCGAGTTGCCACAGTGCCTGCTCGCCCTTGGCAAGGAGCAATGCCGAAGCGGCAGTGGCGAGGGCGTGCCCCGTAAGCATCAACCAGCTGAGGGGAGTGTCGACCTCGTGAAAATGCACTGTTTCAGCGCCCAGCGGCGGGGAAAGGTGCTCGGCCGCCAGGTGGTGTGCCGGTGATCCCGGAGCCGGGACGGTGAGCGGACCGAATGGCGTGAAGGCTTCGTGCAAGACCTGCTGGCCGGCTCCCAGAAGCGCGGCAATGACCGGGAATCCGAGCTTGAAGCGGGTGGCAAGCGTGGTGACGAGCCCGGTCAATGCGAGGACGGCCAGCAGGACCGGCGCGACGGGAAGCGCACCGCCGGAGAGCACGTGGGCCCCTGCCGCGAGGGCAACAATGGCGACCGCCAGAGCGCCCGAACGCATGGCATGGAAGGGTGTCCGGGCATGCGATGCGCGCACGGGTTCCTCCCTCGGTAGCGTTCAAGCGGGTGGTTGACCGTCCAGTTCGGGCTGGTCAACCCGGTCATTCTACCGGTGGTTCGGGGCTGGTTGGCTGTCGGATGGGTCGTGTGACGGGGGCTCAAAGTCCTCCAAAGCAAGGACAAGAGCAAGCGCTGGGGGGACGCACTGGATGACCACCGGGGAAACGGTGTAGTGGGTATCCACCTGAAGGAGCCCGAGCTCGGCGAGCTTGGCCAGCTGGGTGCGCGTGCGCCTGGCCGAGAATGCGAGGAAGATGTCGTCCCCCGCACCGAGGTCTGCTGATTTGCTGAGTTCCTCCACACCCATGGGCTCCGCGGTGGAGCCCTTTATGAGGACCGTTGCAAGGAGTTGGTCGGAACCTTCTTGAAACATGCTTCCCGAATTCATCACGGCACTGGCAAGGAACACCACGAGGAACTCCCGGCGGATCTGAAGCCTCGACTCAAGGTCTCGGGAGTGCCAAGATTCTGCGCCTGCCCCGGGTACGGCACGGGTCGACCCGACGGACAAGATGCGGGAGTCGACGAGTGCTGCCCAGATCTCGCGCAGCACGGGCACATCGTGCATGGACCTGACCTCAAAAGTCTCTGACTGGCTTTGAGCGTATTCCTCGCTATCGAAGAGGGGCACTAAGGGCTGTTTCCCATTCTTTTTGCCTCTGGCTTTCACCCCTACCGCGGCAGCGGCACCTTCTACGTCCTTCAGCCGGAGCGCCCTTGTGCTGGTGACGTCCTTGCCTTCTCCGAGCCATTCGAGCAAGCGGCTGGCAAGTTCAAGAACGGGGAGTTCCCGGAACCCTTGGTCCTGCTCTTCTCCGCTGAGTTCCGGAAGGTCGAGCGGTGGAAAGTCCGGCCCATCGTCAGCTAATTCTTCAGTGAGGAACGAATGGACGATTGAGTATTCTTCCTCGCTTCCAGACCAGCGCCCAGTCTCGGAAAGAAAGTCAACGTACAGGTGCAGGTAATCGTAGACCTCGCCTAAAGCGTCGTCCATGTCGGGCTCGTCCAGCACGCCGACGAGCGCAAAGGCGGCGTCCTCCAAGGTGTCCGGGTCGATCCTGGTAGCTGAGCTCTGATCGCTGACCGCATGGCTGGTGGTCATGAAGAGTTTGACCACTTCCAGGGCCTGCAGAGCGTCAGGGGTATCCCCAAATTTCTCGAACCAGTGCACGAAATCCGGGGTCAAAGAGTCAACCGAGCGATGGTTGAGAACCAGCTGCAAGGGCAGTTTGGGGGCCGAAGGCACTGCCTTGAGGTGCCCGCCGCGGGCCTTTGGCTTTTTCGTTTTCCGGCTCATCGCTATTCCTTCGTTCCGAGCGCACAGCTACTGCATTGACGTTACCCGACGCAGTACGCGGGAATCACGCAGTGATCGCCGGACCACCTTCCGACGGCTTGCCTGCCGGACCTTTGCCTGGCGTTCCACCGCTCGCCGGCCCCTCGCCCGCGGCGTCCGGGGACACCTGCGAAAAGCTGCGTGCCGCCCTCGAGCCGGCGATGGTGCTTGCCCCGATGCTGATGAGGGCACCGAGGATCATGGCGGCGGCTTCTCCTGGTTCCAGCAAGTGCAATTGGGAGCCGATGGTGGCGGCTGCAACCGGTACTCCCAATTGGGACGAGGCCAGTACTGCGAGCGGCAGGGGCTGGCCGAGGGCCCGGAGGCTTCCGTGCACCAACAGTGTTCCGAAGCCAAGGCAGATCCCGAGGAGGATCATCCGTGGGCTGCCTGCGAGGGTTCTCAGGTCGAGCGATGCACCCAGCCAGACGAAGAACACCGGCCCCAGGAAACCGTCGCTCACGGCAAAGAGCTGATGCGCCAGGCGACGGGGTTCGCCCACTGCGGAGACCACCAGGCCGAAGGAGAACCCGGCCAGCATGATGGAGACGTGGCCCAGAACCGCGAGTCCGGAAAGCGCGAAGAGCAAGGCCAGCTGGATCCGCAGTTCCAAGGCGAACTTCCGGTCTTCGGACATGTCGTGCAACCGTCCGCGGTTGCCGCTGTTCTCCAGCCAGCGCAGCACAAAGAACAAGACCAGCGCGCAAGCCGCGACGACGGCAGCCCCCACCGCCGCCCGCCCAGCGTTAGGCGGGTCGACGGCTAACGGAAGCGCCACAATGCAAGCGATGTCAGCGATCGCCACTTGCGCCGTCGTCGTCAGGACCTTCGGCCCTGTCAGCCGGAGCGAGTCGACGATCGGCAAGACCAGCGCTGCGGAGGAGGAAGCGAGCAGCACGATGTAAAGGGGAGCATGTCCGGTGCCGAAGGCGAAAGCGATGACGACTCCGACGACGGCGGCCAGCACCGCGGCGACGCCGGCGCGCAGGGCGCCGCTACCCAGGGCAGGGCGGATGGCTTTGTCCCGCACGGGGACGTGCGTCCCGGCCACGAACATGATGAGGGCGAACCCGACGTCGGCTACAAAGGTGAAGGTGGGATCCGAAGAGTCCACCAGTCCCAGACCCGTGCGTCCGATCACGATGCCCGCCAGCAACTGCCCGAGCACAACGGGAAGGTGCCATTTCCGCGGCAGCGCCAGGAGCGGCCCGAGGAGCGCGACTGCGGCGATCAGCGCAAGCTGAAAGAACGACACGTTCCTCCTTCTCCGGGCATGGCGGTTGGCCTGCGGTGGTTACCGGGGCGCATCAGTCAGTTTCAGGGGAATGTCCGTGTTCTCGTCCGTGTAGTAGCTTGCGCACACCCGGTGATAGCCGTCGGCTACCTGCGCGGGCATGCCCGTGGCCAGGTCTCCCCGGACCATCAGGATGGGCGAGAGCTTCTTGCCCTCCTTGATTTTCTTCAGGTCCGAGGCCACGTGGGCGTTATCTTCCGGGAGCAACGCAAGGCGGGCGGCCCGGAGAATGTCCTTGGCTTTGCGGTGCTGGATGGGCGCCTCCTTGAGGGCGGCGACCACCGAGGCCACCACGTGGTCGGATTCCAGGAGGGAAAGGTAGTCTGCGGCGCTCGGGTAGTCCTGGTCCTCGGGCTCCAGCAACCAGCGGACTTCGCCTTTGTTATCGTCAGGCATGCGTTGTACTCCTTGGCCAGCGGTATCGGCTTGCAAACGTAGGCGGCGCCGGACGGGGGACCTTGGAGAGGTCCGTGCCGGGGCGTCGCCGTCGTAATTCAAGGGCGAGGCTTTCTTGGCCGCGGGCCATCGCCCAGTGGTGATTCGCGGCAAAAGCGGGCTTGAGCAGCCAGCTTAGTGGTCGGAGCAGTGGTTTCGATGTACTGACCCGCCAGTCGTAGGTGACCACGGTTTCGGGGCCGTCCTGTTCGAAAGTCCAGCGCCCGGTACCATGCAGGTCGCCGCTCGCCGCGATCGCGAAACCTCGCTCCGTGATGGGTTCGGTGACCGTGAACCTCCAGCGAAGCGTGTACGGCAGCCAGCCCTTGGAGTGCAGGGAGAAGGCTTTTCCCGTACCGTCGGCATTTCCCGGATCCAGCGGAACAACCCTCAGATACACCGAGGGCCACCAGCGTGGCAGTGTTCCGGCGTCGCCCAAAATATCCATGACCTCACGCGGGGTCCCCGCGACGCGCCAGACAGTGAGGAACTCGTAGTCGGTGTTGCTCTTGGAAGTGCCGCCCATTGCTGCCTCCAGGGCGCGGATGGATAGTGGACTCACAGTACTCATGCCGTTGCACACGGTCAACGGCCCGGCTTCGGCGTTCACGCGGGCCGGTTACTCCCGGACGGTCACCGTCAGCCGTTGGATGTCGTTGTTTCCCATGCCTTGATAGTTCCACTCCGGCGTCTCGGGCTGGATCTGCCCGGTGGAATCCGTCGCACGGCATGCCAACTCGCGGGAACCGGGAGTTGCGATCCACGTGAATGTCCATCCGCGCCACGCATGCCGCCCGGCGGGAGCTTGAAGCTGGGCCTGCTCCCAGACCCCGTCCACAGAGACTTCCACGCTGTCCACGGTTCCTTTCCCGGACCAGGCCCGGCCGCTCAGCTGGACCGGTCCCGCCTCCACGGTGCGTTGCCGCGTGAAGAAATCGGGAACGCCGGGCGGAACCATGAGGGAGCGGACCTTGATCCGCTGGACGGGCTCGCCGGGATCGTCTGCATCTTGGGTATAGCGATAAGAGTCGAGCTGTTGGTAACCGTCGAAGCTGTGGTCAATTGCCTCGATGGATTGCAGCCATTTGACGCTCGTCATCCCGTACCAGCCCGGGACGAGCAAGCGGACGGGGTAGCCATGCTGCGGTGGCAGGGCTTGGCCGTTGACCTCATAGGCGAGCAGGACGTCGTCGGACATTGCTTCCGCGAGGGCCAGGCTGCGCGCGTACTGATGCTCCACGCCGCCCTGGATCCCGCGGTCCGCGCCCGTGAAGACGAGCTCGACGGCGTCGGGTGAGACGCCGGCGTCGAGCAGCAACGGAGCGAGCGGAGTACCGGTCCACTCGGCGGTTCCCACTCCACCCTGGTCCCAGGGTTGGCTCACGGGCCGCGGTTCCAGCCGCGAGCGGCCGTTGCCGGCGCACTCCATCGTGACGGCGTGGGTGCGGCGCTCGCGGTGCTGGAGGTCAGGCAGGGTGTACTCGTGCGGATGGTCAACTAGCCCGCCAATATTCAGCCGCCACGAAACGGGATCGATCTGGGGAACGTCGAAATGGACCAGGAGATAGTGCATACCGAGCGGTGTGACAGGCCATCGGAGCATCTCCAACGGCATGGCGTGGTTGCGCGAAGCTAGTTGCAGTTCTTCACGGGTGATGGGACCGGTGGTTGGGGTGACCGGTGCGGTTGGTTCTGTCGGAGCAGCGGTGGCGGTGGGGGCCGGGGTGGCAACAGCGGCGCCTTCCGCTGTGCGGCGGGTATTGACGCTCATGCTCCCAGTATGGGCGCCCGGGACGGTAGTGTCACTGGAATTTGCCCTGGGCAACGAGGCGCGTCCCGGTTGCTGTGCGCGCGACGGGGGCGCAGCGGTCCGCGTCCGACGTCGGGCTGTTGGGAAAGTATTCTTCATTGAGTTGGTCTTTGGTGCTTGCACTCGTGGACCAAGAGATATGAAAAAAAGGAGAGTCTCCGTGAAGATCCGAGCCCCACGACTCGACGTGAGTGGCGTTCTCCTTGTTTGGGCGCTGATATTCGGGCTTTGGCAACCTTTTATATGGTGGCGGGGGATTGTCGCTGCCGTGTGTTTGATCGTCGCGCTGTGGGGTTTTGCTGGGTGGTACCGGCGTCGTTCTACGCGGGGGCGTTGGCGCACCTAATTGCAGGGCGGCTGGCTGTGCGGAAAAGCACTCAGCCGTTTAGCGCAGTGGTAGTTTGCGGTTATGGCAAATGCCCTCGCGTGGTTCTCACAGTCCGGTGTCGTGCAAGGATTGATTCTCGGTGCCGTGCTGGCGTTCTTGACGGCGATCCTCGTGATGAATGCCGTGGGGAGGGCGGTCACAACGACTGTCAACGGTTGGAGCGCCATCCGCAAATGCGGCCAGCCTGGCAACGGAGTCCTCGTGCGGGCCGCCTGCGCCAAAGCCCTACCCGTCGTGAATGTCTTTGAGGAGGCCGCGTACTGGACGACTACGGTGGATGGCTCAGGGCAAACGCTGAGCGGCGGGCACGGATACGTCCTGCATTTTCCTCCCGGGAAACTTCCGCCGAATGACGCCTTCTGGTCGCTCACTCCGACCGATACCGTCGGGTATATGGTGAACAATCCCACTAATCGCCACAGCGTCGGTGACCGTTCACCTCTCGCGCAGAATGCCGACGGTTCTGTCGATATCTATCTCCAACATGAGGCTCCGGGCGGGCACGAGCAGAACTGGCTGCCGACTCCTTCCGGGAAGTTCAAGCTGATGTTCCGGGTGTATCTGCCTGGCGCGGCGATTCTCGACGGCACGTATCAATTGCCGCCCATTGCCAGGGCGCATTGAGATGAACCGCCTCATCTTGAAGTACGGACGTACCCTTACGGCCGTCATTCTGGCGGTCTTCGCTTGGGTCATCTACCGGCGGATCGCCAGTGGGGACGGGATCATTCCACTCGTCATAGCGGCGGTCATCGTATGGGGGCTCGGCGCGCCCGCGTTCATCTACCTCTGGCCGCGACTCACGGTCAATGGATACAAGAGGGCGATCCTCAAGCATGGATTCGGCGACGGCCCCATCCCAATTAACACGCTGTACGCCGTGCCCGGCACCTCGTCCCCGTCGACGTCGCGCGGGAGCCTTATGGCAACCGGAGCTGACGATTTGCTCTACGTCGGCGGCTGGCTCGACTTGAGCAAGGGACCTCAAGTCCTCCACGTACCGGATATGGCCGGGCGCTACTTCAGCGTGCAGTTCACCGACCCTTCGAAAAGCACAAACTTTGCCTATGTCGGCAAACGCACGACGGGAACCAAAGCCGGCGACTATGTTCTCAGCGGGCCCGGCTGGAAGGGAACCGTACCGAACGGCATGACGCAGATTTCCTCGCCGACCCACTCCGCGCTCGTCATTGGCCGTGTCTTCGTTGAAAGCGACAGCGACCTTCCGACCGCTTACGCGCTCGCGAAGCAAATACAGCTCGCGCCGCCGAAGCAGTAGCGGTCGACGTGACCGGCCCAGATGTACGACGGCGAACGGCTCGCCGCCGATGACTTGCCGAAAGGCCCTTTCAGGACACAGGGGGAGATCAGAATGTCTGCAACGCTCAAGCTGACGCTCAGGGCAAAGCCCCCTGCCGAACTTTCTCTTGTCCTTTGCCGTTCCCAGCCTGGCACTCACGCTCAAACGGGAGTAGATGCGGCCCGCCGATCCCGTGTGAGCGTTATCGGCGAAAGGTGGCGTGGATGATGCCGCTTTCGGCGGTCTCTGACGTGACGGTGTAATCGCTTTCCAGCCCCCGGAGATCGTCCCAAAGCCGTATTCCACTACCGAGCAGGATGGGTGTGATCGCAACGTGTAGCTGATCGACAAGTCCGGCCCTGAGGTAGTCGCGTACAACGGTAGGGCCCCCTCCGATACGCACGTCCTTTTCACCCGCCGCACTGAGCGCTCGTTCAAGTACTTCTTCCGGGCTGGCACTTACGAAGTTGAAGGTCGTACCGCCGGCCATCGAGATGGCAGGGCGGGGCGTGTGAGTAAGGACGAACACCGGGACGCGGAAGGGAGGCTCGTCGCCCCACCAGCCCTTCCACTCAGGGTCATCGGGGAAGTTATGGAACCCGAACATGCCGGCACCCATAATCTCAGCTCCGACCCCCTCGAAGTAGGCCGCTGCGTATTTGTCGTCGACGCCGGACGTTCCTTCTCCACTGGTGTCATGCAAGACCCGCTCACGGAACGTGCGGGTGGACATATATGCATCAACCAGGCGGCCCCAATCCGAGCCAAAGGGGTTCTCCGGAGTTGCGTCGGTGGTCGTGGCGAAACCATCTAGCGAGATATTCAGGTCAACTCGAACAGCCATGGTGAAGGTCCCCTCAGATCAGTGGTTGCGTTATGCAACCACCATACTGGTGGTGAGATCATCGTCACGGAAGAATTCATTGTTTCTGAGAGCGCAGAGCCTTCGACACCCGCGGTACCCAGCAGCGCACGGCGTCGCGGTATTGCCGGAATTCTTCGCCGAACCGTTCCTCCAGGTCAGATTCCTCGAGCGGCCTGACAACGTAATTCCACACCAGCGAACCAACGACGGCGTAGGCCACCACGAGCCATGACTGCAGGATGACGCCAACTGCGGCGCCCTGGAGAATGCCCGCGGCCGCCATTGGGTTACGGATCCAGCGATACGGACCTGCGATGACCAAATGGTTCGGCATCGCCGATGGCAGCGGGGTGCCATTTCCCAACGTCGACATCGCTACGGCCGCCGAGATGCCAAGGGCGCTGGCGAGTACCAGAACCGCGACACCCACAGGAGCTGCAAACGAAGGAAACGTGAGCACTACCGCCCAGCGCTGTTCGAGAAACGCGACGGTAAACGGAATCACCGCCAGGAAGAACCCCCAGAACAGGACAATTTGCGCGAATGTTGAGGCCACGTGGGATGCGGCGGTCGGGCGGGGGATTGCGGGACGGAATGCGAACGGACCGCGGATGATCCACGCGGTCGGCACGCGCCCTAGCAAGACAAGGCAGAGCGCGAGCAGCGAACCTGCGGTCGCAGCGCCCATGGTTAGTAAGCCCCAGCCTGCTTCGGTTGTGATCGTGGCGTATACCGCCAGCGCGACGGCGACAACACCCGTCCAGCCTGTACTCACCACCGCAGCGGCCTTAACAGCAAACGCCGCCACGGCCGACGCCGCGACGAACAAAGGAATGTCGAGGACAGCAACCGCAACCGGGTCGAGGTTACCGAGGGTCGCCTCGCGCACCACCGGCGATAGGAAAACCGCGGCCCACCACAAGAAACCGGCAATCGCCTGCACGGCGAAATATGCTCTGCCCCACGAAACGGCTTCGCCCCGCCGAATCAAGGGCGACACCGGCTCAACCCAAACATCAGCATCCCCAATCGAAGACAATTTTGGCTCAGCCTACCCAATTCGAACGCTGCATCCGTCTTCACAGCCGACCGCCGCAGGACCAGTTAACCCCCAAACCCCCGCAAAATCCGCTCACGGCTACAATGAGACATATGCCGGACATCGAGCGTTGGCCCACCGGAAGGTTGCTGTCTACAGCGGCCCGGCTGGTGGAACACGCTTGGGACGAGAATCTCAGGGCGATCGGCCTCACCCACGCCGGCGTCATCGCGCTGGAGGTTCTTGCAGCCACTGGCCCCATCACCCAGACCACACTGGCGCAGATCGTGCGCGTGCAGGCCCAGACCATGGGGCAGACCCTCAGCAGGCTCGAGGCCCACGGGCACGTTAGCCGCCGTCGAAGTTCCGAGGACCGCCGGGTACACGTCGTTTCGCTGACCGATGCCGGCAGGGACGCACTTGAGCGGGCGGCGGAATCGGAACGGCAGGTCCTCGCCCAGGTGTCGATCGATACGTCGATGTTCAGGCAGGAACTGAAAACAGTCGTGCGCGAGCTGGCAGACCGGCAAGCACCAGAGGGAGACAGCGCCAGCGCCCCTCTTGCCTCCGCGGCACTGGAAGACTAGTCCGAGGAAACGTCGACGGCGGTCCGCTCATCGGGCGTTGGATCCCCACCGCGCGCGGACCGCTGGCCGCGCGCAGCCAATTCATCCAGAACCGCGTCGTACCAGGACTTGACCCCGAACTCAGGCTTCCCGACGTCGAGCAGCCTGAAGAGGGCGTCGGCCAAAAAGTTGAGCTCCGCAACAGACAACTTCGCAAGCCCCTGGATTGGGTCCAGTTCGCCCTCCAGGCATGCGGTGAGTAGCGCGTTCACAGCGCGGCTCCAGGCGTGTGGGCAGACACGCAAGAAGCGCTGAAAGAGAGGGGTGTCCGGCGGGTCATGGGGTCGCTCCATGGAAAGAGATCCGAGGGCCGCTGCATAACCCACCCTGATGATATCGACACGCCGAGGCGCGCGGCAAGCGCGCCGCGCTGCCCAAAACCAGCATCAATACAGCCCAAATAGCGCGTTCAGTCTCGTCCACGTCGCCGGACAAGCCAAGCCACCAAGATCACGGCAGCGGCGGCGCAAAGCACGGGGCCGAAACGACGAACCAGCACCGGCCAGACGGCCGAGCCCAGATCCAATTCCGACGACGGCGCGGACGGCGGCGCAGTTCCGACTGCGGCCGCAGGTACGGGCGACGCCGGGGGCCCGGCCATCGGCGCTGCAGGACCCGCGGCGAGGGGTCCGACGGCGGCGGGCCCGGCCGCAGTCGCGGCAGCAGGCTCCCCGGGCTCCGTTGCCCCAGCCGTCCCGGACGCTGCCGACGCAGCCGAGCCTCCGGCGTCGGGCTCGGTATCGATCGGAGCCCCGCCGCCCGCCTTCCCGATCACGCATTGGACAAACTGCTCCAGCAACTTGTCCGAGATGTCCTGGATGACGCCCCGGCCGAATTGGGCCGGTTTCCCGGTGACGTTCATGTCGGTGGTCACGTCCACGGAGGTGCCGTCGCCCTCGGGCGTCAGCACTGCAGTCACGGTGGCGCCCGCTGTGCCGTTGCCGCGTTTATCCTTGCCCGTGGCCGAAATGACCACCGTATGCGTCTCCTGGTTGCGCTCGAGGAATTCACCGGTGCCGGTGTAGATCATGGCGATCGGCCCGAGCTTGACCTTGACCGTTCCGGTGAACTGCTCGCCGCTCACGGACGTGAGGGTCGCCCCGGGGAAACAGGGCGCGATGTCTTCCAGCTGGTTGAACGAATGCCAGGTGTCCTCCAGCGAACTGGGAACCACGAAGTGATGTTTGAGTTCCACGTCTTCCTCCGTCTGTTTTCCGCTAGAGTCCGGCGGCCGCGAGGACGGCCCGCTTGGTCAGGACCCCGGCCAGGTGGCGGCGGTAGGCCGCGTCCCCATTGAGGTCGCTGGCGGGATCGGTCCCTTCGGCTGCGTGTGCGCTCGCGGTGGCGATCGCTTCCCGGGCCAGCGGGGCACCCGCGAGTGCCTGTTCGACGGCGGTCGCCCGCAAGGGCGTGCTGGCCATGTTGGTCAGGCCGATCCTGGCCTCAGCGATAGTGCCGCCTTCCACCCGGACCATGGCGGCCACTGAGACGATGGACCATTGCTGGGCCACGCGGGTGAATTTCTCATAGTGCGCACCCCATCTGGTGTACTTCGGCACCCGGATATGGGTGAGGATCTCGCCGTCGTCAACGGCGGTGGTGAAGTACCCCTGGAAGAAGTCCGCCGCTGCCACCCGGCGTTCCCCGTTCGGACCTGTCAGGATGAAGGTCGCGTCCGCGGCCAGCACCGGCGCGGGCATGTCGCCCGCCGGGTCGGCGTGCACCAGAGCGCCGCCGAACGTGCCGCGGTGGCGGACCTGCGGATCCGCGACCGTCGCCGCGGCCTTGGCCAGCAACGGCACGTGCTCGGCAATCAGCGGGTCGGTGGCGATCTGGTGGTGGGTCGTCATGGCTCCGATCAGCAGTGCATCGCCGTCGTCGCGGACCCCGGACAGCTCCCCGATCCGGCCCAAGTCGACCACCATGGCTGGGTCGGCCAGGCGCAGCTTCATCACGGGGATCAGGCTTTGGCCCCCGGCCAGCAGCTTCACGTCGTCTCCGGCGTCGGCCAACGCGCTCAGCGCCTCCGCCAGCGTAGCCGGAGCGGCGTAATCGAATGCGCTCGGAATCATTGCACACCTCCGGTGGTCTTGGCCTCTTCAAGGGCGGCCCACACACGCGCCGGCGTACAGGGCATCTTGATGTCCTTCACTCCAAGGTGCCGCACCGCGTCAAGCACTCCGTTGACAATGGCGGGCGTCGAGGCGATGGTTCCCGCCTCGCCGACTCCCTTTGCCCCCAACTGGTTGGTGGTGGACGGCGTCTCGGTGCGCGCCGTCGTGAAGTGCGGCAGATCCGGTGCGCTGGGCACCAGGTAGTCGACAAACGAGCCCGTGACCAGGGTCCCGGCGTCGTCGTGCACAGCCTCCTCATAGAGTGCCTGCGCGATTCCCTGCGCCAGGCCGCCGTGGACCTGGCCCTCCACAATCAGCGGATTGACCACCACCCCGACGTCGTCCACGCAAACGTACTTGCGGATGGTGACCTGCCCGGTTTCGGTGTCCACTTCCATGGCGGCCAAGTGGGTGCCGTGCGGGAAGGAGAAGCTCTGCGGGTCGAAGGTGGCGTCCGAGTCCAGATTGGGCTCAAACCCTTCTGGCAGGTTGTGCGCCGAGAAGGCGGCGAAGGCGACTTCACCGAATGCCGTGGACTGATCAGTGCCCTTCACGCTGAACTTGCCGTCCGTGAACTCGATGTCCTCTTCGCTGGCCTCCATCATGTGCGCCGCCAGAACCTTGGCCTTTTCGATCACCTTGTCCGCAGCGGCCAGCACCGCCATGCCACCGACGGTCAGCGAGCGGGAGCCGTAGGTGTCCAGGCCGCGCTGGGAGACCTGGGTATCACCATGCAGCACTTCGACATTTTCGAACGGCACGCCGAGCCTGTCCGCCACGAGCTGGCTCCACGCGGTTTCGTGACCCTGACCGTGGGGGGATGTGCCCGTGACCACCTCGACGTTGCCGGTGGGCAGCACGCGCACCTGGGCATGCTCCCAGCCGCCGGCCGCGTAACTGAGCGCGCCAAGCACGCGGGACGGAGCCAGGCCGCACATTTCCGTGAACGTGGAGATGCCGATGCCGAGTTGGACGGGATCGTTGGCTTCGCGGCGCCTCGCCTGCTCAGCCCGAAGCTCGTCGTAGCCAAAGAGCTCCAGCGCCTTCGCCGTGGCCGCCTCGTAGTTGCCGCTGTCGTATTCGAGCCCCGTGACAGTGGTGAAGGGGAATTCCTCGTGGCTGATCCAGTTCTTTTTGCGCACTTCCAGGGGGTCCATGCCCAGTTCGACGGCGAGTTCATCCATCAAGCGCTCGATAGCGAAGGTTGCTTCCGGCCGGCCTGCGCCCCGGTAAGCGCCCGTCCACGCCTTGTTGGTGAAGAGGTTGTTGCATTCCAGTCGGTACGCCGGGAACTTGTAGATGGCGTTGTACATGAACGCGCCCAGGATCGGGACTCCCGAGCCGATAATGCCCAGGTAGGCGCCCATGTCCGCCAGCAGCTGGATGTCCAGCCCGGTGACAATCCCGTCCTTCGTCGCCGCGAGCTTCACCTTCTGCACTTGGGCCCGGCCGTGATGTCCGGACTGAAGCGATTCGCTGCGGGTTTCAGTGTACTTGCAGGGCTTGCCGACCCGTCGGGCTGCCATGAGGGTGATGAATTCCTCCGGGATCACCGTCAGTTTTCCGCCAAAACCGCCGCCCACGTCGGGGGCGATCACACGCAGCTTGCTTTCCGGGATTCCCAGCGTCAATGCCAGAATCAGCCGCAGGATATGGGGTATCTGCGTGGACGACCACATGGTGATTTGCTCACTCGTGGGGTCAACCACGATCGAGCGCGGTTCCATGAAAGCCGGGATGAGGCGCTGTTGATAAAAGGTGCGTTCGATGAGTACCTCGGCGTTCGCCAACGCCTCGGCGATCGGCTTGCCTGTGCCTGCCTCGCCCGAGTCAAACACCCATGTCGCCGACAGATTGGACTCCAAGCTGGAGTGGGCGAGCACCTTGTCCGTAAACGCCTCCTCTAGATCCAGGACCACCGGAAGTTCGTCGTAGCTGACGTCCACGAGTTCGACGGCGTCCCGCGCCGCTGCGGCGCTGCGGGCAACGATGCAGGCCACTACCTCGCCGGCAAAGGCCACCTCGTCGACGGCGATCGATGGGAACGCGGGCGCCTTCTGCTCGGCGGTGACGGGCCAGACGTTCGGCAGGCTGCCCTGTTCCGCGGCCACGTCGGCTCCGGTAAGCACGGCGACGACGCCGGGTGAAGACTTCGCTGCGGACGCGTCGATCGACGTGATCTTCGCATGGGCGAACGGGCTGCGGACCATGGCCAAATGGAGCATGCCGGGCAGCGTCATGTTGTCGGTGTACCTGGAGCGTCCAGTGATGAGGTGGGCATCTTCCTTGCGGAGGCGGGGCCTGCCGATTTCGGCGATGGTCATGCTACACCTGCCGTTTCCGTCTGATCGCTGTCTGCGGACACGGTGCTGTCGGAAGAAACGGTTCCGTCAGCCGCGGCCTGCACCGCGGCAACGATGTTCTGGTACCCGGTGCACCGGCAAAGGTTCCCCTCAAGGCCGTCCCGGATTTCCTGCTCGGTGGGGTGCGGGTTTTCGGCGAGAAGAGATGCCGATTGCATGATCATGCCGGGCGTGCAGAAGCCGCATTGCAGGGCATGGCATTCGTGGAAGGCTTGCTGCAGAGGGGCGAGCTTGCCGTCCCGAGCCAGGCCTTCGATGGTGGTGACGTTGTGGCCGTCTGCCTGAACCGCGAACATGGTGCAGGATTTGACGCTGACTCCGTCCAGATGGACGGTGCAGGCGCCGCAGTTGGTGGTGTCGCAGCCGATCAATGTGCCGGTCTTGCCAAGCCGTTCGCGCAGGTATTGGACCAGCAGCAATCGTGGCTCGACATCGTCTGTGTAGCTCACATCATCGACTTCGACGGTGATCGTCTTGGAACTCGCCATTGGGATCTCCTGTCGCGTTGGACTACGAGCATGAGTGCCCGGCATCCAGTCCTGATGTGACACAGGTTACTCCTCAGGGGAGGCGAGCGCCCTAGCTCGGCTCGAGTTCGTACCCCGTATCCTCGCGGTCCGCTTCGACGGTGGGTTCGTGGTGGATCCGGGCCTCCATGGTGCTCAATCTTCCGCCGCCGCCACCCCAGTGCAAGGCAATGATTTCGGCGGCGATGGAGACGGCTGTTTCCTCCGGGGTGCGGGATCCCAGGTCCAAGCCGATCGGGCTTGAGAGCCTGGCCAATTCGGCCTCGGTCAGGCCCGCTTCGCGCAGCCGTTCCAAGCGATCGTGGTGCGTGCGCCGGGATCCCATCGCCCCCACATAGGCCACGTTGTGGCGCAGCGCCAACTCCAGCAGTGGCACGTCGAATTTCGGATCGTGGGTCAATACGCAGATCACGGTGCGTTCATCTACTTGGCCGGCACTGATCTGTCCCTGCAGGTATCGGTGCGGCCATTCCACCACCACCTCGTCGGCCTGCGGGAACCGGGCAGCCGTTGCGAAAACCGCGCGTGCGTCGCAGACCGTGACCCGGTAGCCCAGGAAGGTGCCTTGTTTCGCGACGGCGGCGGCGAAGTCAATCGCGCCGAACACCAGCATGCGTGGCTGCGGGGCGAAACTGAGGGCGAAAACGCGCATGCCTTCCCCGCGCCGCTGCCCGTCCGGTCCGTACATGAGCGTGGCGTTGCGGCCTGCTGCCAGCAGGCCCTGGACGTCGTCGGATACCGCATGATCGGCACGCTCGCTGCCCAGGGAGCCGACAAACCCATCAGGGCGAACCACCAGGTGCCGGCCCAGCCAAGCCGGATCGGGGTGTTCGATCACGGTGACGATGGCAACCGGGCGGCCGGCACCGACGTCGTCCGCCACTTGCGGCAATTCCGGGAAGATCGCGGTGGAGACCGGCTCCACGAAAATGTCCAGGATCCCGCCGCAGGTCAGGCCGACCTCGAATGCGGCGTCGTCACTGATACCGTAGCGCTGCAGCACTGGCCGGCCGGACTCGACCACCTTGGTGGCCAGTTCGTAGAGCGCTCCTTCGACGCACCCGCCGGACACGGAGCCGACCGCGCTGCCGTCGGCGTCGACCATCATGGCGGCCCCCGCCGGCCGTGGTGCGGAGCGGAAGGTGCGCACCACCGTTCCGAGTCCTACTGTGTGGCCGGACGCCATGGCGGCGACCAGATCGTCCAAGACTTCACGCATTGGCAACCACGTCCAACAACTCCTCGAAACTCTGCATTGAGTGCCCCCCTATAAAGAAGTCAACGTGCGGCAGCACCGCCCTGATTCCCCGTTGCAGGGGCTCGTACCCCGCCTTGCCGCGGTGCGGATTGGACCAAATGATCCGCCTCGCCAGATGATGCAGCCTCTCGGCTTGGCGTCCCAGCAGTGCAGGGTCGCCCCGCTCCCAGCCGTCGCTGGCAATCACGACGACGGCGCCGCGCACCATCACGCGCTGGCCCCAGCGGTCGTTGAACGCTCGCAGCACCTCTCCAAGCCGGGTTCCGCCGGACCAGTCGGGGACGGTGCGGCCGGCGAGGGCCAGGGCATTGTCCGGGTCCGGAACCCGAAGCGCGTCCGTCACACGGGTCAGGCGGGTGCCAATCGTGAATACCTCCACCTGGCGCGGGGCGGCTTCCACTACCCGGTGGGCCAAGCGCAGGAGGCTGTCCGCGTAGGGTGCCATCGAACCCGAAACATCGATCAACCAGACCATCCGGCGGGGCTTGCGCGGAGCACGGGCGCGGCGCAGCGGCCCCGGTTCCCCGCCGCGGCGCAGCTGGTCGCGCAGGGTGCGCACGCGGTCGACGTCGCCGTGCCGGTCGAGGTGCTTGCGCCGGGTCTGCCGGGTGGGCAAGCGCACCTGCAGCTCCTCGAACATCCGGTGCAGCAGCGCCCGTTCCGCGTCGTCCAGGATGGCTACATCGCGGTGCCGCAGCAACTCCCGACGGCTGGCGAGTGCCCGCAACTGTTCCCGCCCACCTTCCGGGCCGCCGTCGTCGTCCAAAGCGGCGGCGCTGACGGACGTCGCCGAGGTTTCCAGGTGTTGCGCGGCGGAATGTTCCACGGCGAACCAGGCCTCAAACGTCCGCTGGTAGGCGGGCAAGTCCTCCGGCGAGGCGCACAGAGTGGCCCGGCCGGCCCAGAACACGTCCGAGCGGCGGTCCACGGCGAGCCTGCCTACGGCGTCGACGAAGCTGAGCGAGCGGTCCGCGGTCACTTTCACCCCTGCGGCGCGCACTGCGGCAGCAAAGGCCAGGAGGATTTCTTCGGCGCTGTGCCCGGTGTTCTGGCCTGCCGGGGGGCTCCCTCCTGCGAGTGGCATGGGCTAGCCGAGCATCCGGGCCAGGGCCGCCGAGACCCGCTCGGTGTCTTCGCGGTACTTGCACAGCGCGCCGATGCTGGCCGCGGCCGAGGCCAGGTCAAGCTCGGCCCGGCCGAGCTGGTGCAGCGCGCGGGCCCAGTCCAGGGTTTCGGCCACGCCGGGAGGCTTGAGCACGTCGTCAGTGACCCGGATCTGCTGGACCGCGCGCACCACCTGCTCGGCCAGGAGCGCTGGCACCTGGGGGAGCCGGGTGCGCACAATTTCCACTTCGCGGGCTAGCCCGGGGTGGTCGATCCAGTGGTAGAGGCACCGGCGTTTGAGCGCATCGTGCAGGTCGCGGGTCCGGTTGGAAGTGAGCACCACGATGGGCGGGGTGTCGGCCTTGACGGTGCCGAACTCGGGGATGGAGACCTGGTAGGTCGAGAGCACTTCCAGCAGGAACGCCTCGAACTCGTCGTCAGCCCGGTCGATTTCGTCGATCAGCAGCACGGCCGGGCTTTGCTGCAATGCCTTAAGGATGGGCCGGGCCAGCAGGAACCGTTTGTCGTAGAGCGAGCTTTCCAGCTCGGCCACGCTCAATCCCGCGCTCATTCCCGCGCCGCTGCTGGCCTCCACGCTGCGCAGGTGCAGGATCTGGGCGGTGAAGTCCCAGTCATACAGCGCCTGCGACGCGTCGATTCCCTCATAGCACTGCAGGCGGATCAGCGGCAGCCGGAACCCTTCCGCCAGGGCCTCGGCCAAGGAGGTCTTGCCGGTGCCCGGTTCGCCCTCCAGAAGCAGCGGCCGTTCCATGCTCAGGGCGAGGTAGCCAATGGTGGCCAGGCCCTCGTCGGCGAGATAACCGGTGGCGGCCAGCATTTCGGCCAGCGCTGTGGCGGAACTGATCGACGTCTGCGTCATGGCACCAGCATAGGGTCACGGGCGGGGCTGCGGCCCGGCTGGGCTATCCGCCGATGTAGGACATCTCGATCTTGTGGGCGCTGCGGTTGGCCGTGTGTGAACTACGCAGTTCCGAGTAGCGGTCCGTACGGCCGCCCCACAGGGCGGACAACGCCGTCGAAAGCTCGACGTCGGACGCGCCGCCCCTCAGGAGGGCCCTTAGGTCAGTGCCGGTTGTGGCGAAGAGGCACGTGAACAACTTCCCGTCGGCAGATAGCCTGGCCCGGGTGCAGCCGCGGCAAAAGGCCTGGGTCACACTGGAAATGACTCCGATTTCGCCGCTGCCGTCCGCGTAGCGCCAGCGATCCGAGGTCTCGCCGGGGTAGTTGGGCGCCACGGGCTCCAGCGGGAACACCGCGCCGATGCGGGCCAGGATCTCGGCGGAGGGCACCACTTCATCCATTTTCCAGCCGTTGGACGCACCCACGTCCATGTATTCGATGAACCGCAGAATGAACCCGGATCCCTTGAAGTGGCTCGCCATGGGAAGAATGTCCTGGTCGTTCGTCCCGCGCTTGACCACCATGTTGATCTTCACCGGCCCCAGTCCGGCGGCCTGGGCAACGTCTGCGGCGTGAAGGACCTTCGCCACGGGATAGCCGACGTCGTTCATGGCCTGGAACGTCTCCTCCCGGAGGGAGTCGAGCGAGACCGTCACCCGGTTCAGCCCGGCATCCTTGAGGGCCTGCGCCTTCTGCGCCAGGACCGAGCCGTTCGTGGTCATGGCCAGGTCCGGTGCCAGCCCGTCGGGGGTGCGCAACCGGGCCAGCATCCGGACCAATTCCTCGATGTCCTTCCGCAGAAGGGGTTCCCCGCCGGTCAGCCGAATCTTGCGCACCCCGTGCCCCACCGCGATCGACGCCAGCCGGGTGATTTCCTCAAACGTCAGCAGCTGATCCCGGGGCATGAAAACGAAATCCCGCCCGAAGATCTCCTTGGGCATGCAGTAAACGCAACGGAAATTGCATCGGTCCGTGACGGAAATCCGCAGGTCCCTCAGGGGCCGGTGGAAGGTGTCGGTGATGGAATTGGCGTCCATGCAGCGCCCTCTCAACGCGGTAGTAATGCCAACCGCTTGTGCCTCTCCCAGCGTAAGCCCGGTCCCGGGCGCCCACAATGGAGACGGCTGAACGACGGCGGAGCCGGACTCAGCCGATGGGCTCCGCCATCCGCTCCACAACATACTGTGCGTCCACCGACGTGCCGGTCACCGGATCGCTCATTTCCACTTTCCAGCTGCGGGCAAACTGGTCAACCCCATGCTTCATTGCCACCGTGCCTGAAATGAGGACCGTGCCCGGCTGGTTCAGGCCGCGCTCCGCCAGGACCTGGAGCCAGTAGTCAGGGCTGAGGAGCGCCTCCAACGAGCTGTCCTGGATAAGGGTGTCCGGCGTTTCGCCGTCGCCCACCCAGCCCTTGAGCGTGATCTTGTCCAAATGGTCGCGGACATCATCCAGGCGCCAGGCTTTGCGCCCCAACACGTCCGGGCTGGCGTTCTTGCTCCAAGCCACCCCGTGGACCTCGAGTTCGCGGTCGGTGTGGTCGCACGCCACGGTCAGGAGCACGTCCTCGTCAGTGATCACCAGGGCCCATTCGGCTTCACCCGAGGTCCTGCCGTGCTGGACGCGGACTTCCGAAACCTGCTGGGCCAAGTATGGCGACACGGGGTACAGCGCCGGCGTGGTCGCGGGGCCGGGAACGCCAAGTTCGGCCAGTTCGGCGATGTGGGCCTGCACTTCTTCCTGCTCGCGCCCCGCGTAACCGGCGTTCAGGAGGTGCTTGACCTGGACGTTCCTCGTGGTGCCATCGGGAAGTTCAAAGCTCAGAGTCGTCATTTTCTGTCCATCCTTTGCGTGTCCTGCTCGAGAAATTTTTCAGATCGGAAACCGGAAACAGTCGCCAATGTACATCCAGTATGCGTAATGTATACATTTAACGCCAGTGTGGCAGGCGTCACCGTAAACTTCTCGTGGAGGAAACCCATGGCCAACGTTCCAGTTCCGGCTTCCGGCGCAGCGCCGCGTCCGGGAAAGCCGACGCATCCCAAGGGCCTGTACAAGGCCTTTGCCGCAAGCCTCACCGGCACCGCGCTTGAGTGGTACGACTTTGCTGTCTACTCCGCCGCGGCCGCCGTCGTATTCCCCATCGTCTTTTTCCCGTCATCGGATCCCTTGACCGGGACCATCCTGGCGTTCTCCACCTATGCCGTGGGCTATGTGTCCCGTCCTGTGGGCGGCATCATTTTCGGACGGCTCGGTGACCGCATCGGCCGCAAGAAGGTGCTGGTGACAACGCTGATGATCATCGGCGTCGCCACCGTACTGATCGGGGTACTGCCTGGTTACGGCAGCATCGGCATCTCGGCCCCGATCATCTTGGTATTGCTGCGCTTCGCCCAGGGCGTGGGCGTCGGTGGCGAATGGGGCGGCGCAGTGCTGCTCTCCAGCGAGTACGGCGATCCCCATAGGCGCGGGTTCTGGGCTTCCGCGGCCCAAGTCGGACCGCCGGCCGGCAACCTCCTGGCCAACGGCACGCTGGCCGTCCTGACCGTTACCCTCAGTGAAGCGCAGTTCATCAGCTTTGGCTGGCGCATCGCATTCCTGGTCTCGGCCGTGCTGGTCGGGTTCGGCCTTTGGATTCGGCTGAAGCTTGAAGATACCCCGATATTCAAGGCCATCGAGGCGCACGGTGAGCAGCCCAACGCTCCGGTCCGTGAAGTCTTCAGCAAGGAACTCCGGCCGCTCGTGGCCGCCACCCTGTGCCGGGTAGGCCCAGACGTGCTCTACGCCCTGTTCACCGTCTTCACCCTGAGCTACGGGATCCAGACGCTTGGCTATGACCGCAGCCAGGTCCTCACTGCCGTATTGATCGGCTCGGCGTTCCAGCTGTTCATGATCCCGCTGGCCGGAGCCGTCTCCGACCGCTTCAACCGGCGCCTCGTCTACGGGATTGCGGCACTGGTAGGAGCGGTTTGGACTTTCGTCATCTTCGGCATCCTGGGCGGGCACAGCGAGCCACTGCTGATCGTGGGAATCGTCCTGGGTCTCATGGCGCACTCCTTCATGTACGGACCGCAGGCCGCCTTCATCGTGGAACAGTTCTCCCCGAGGCTGCGGTCCACCGGAAGTTCGCTGGCCTACACCTTTGCCGGCGTGATCGGGGGTGCCATTGCACCCTTGATGTTCACGCTGTTGCTGTCCCAGTTCGGCACCTGGATTCCGGTTGCCATCTATGTGGCCGTGGCCGCCGTCGTCACCGTAGTCGGCTTGGCGCTCGGCCGGGACTCCAACACTGTGGAGGATGAGGACTACCGTCTGCTGCTCGAAGGATCTGCGGCAGGAAGCCGACCGTCCGCCGTCGCGGAAACGCGCTGACAGTCGGAGAAGTCGTGAGGAACTCGGCGAGCTGCGCTGGGCGGGCAGAAGGCCCGTCAGGTGCGGAGCAGGATGTCCCGGGTCACTGCCAGGTGACGGTCAATGGCTTTCTGGGCCTTCGCCGCGTCGCCGGACATCAAGGAGTCGAGAATGTCCTGGTGTTCGGCGCACACTTGCTCGCGCCGGCCTCCCGTACGGAACAGTGCGGAGACGCCCACCAGAATCTGCCGGACATGGAGCTTGCTGTACGTCCGGGAGATAAGCTCGTTGCCCGCCGCGTCAATGAGCTGCTGGTGAAACAGGGTGTCCAGGCGGATAAACTCACGGGCCGCTTCCGGGCTCAGTTCCTCGGGAAGCTTCGCCTGCGCGTCCAGGGTTTCCTGCATCGTCCCGGCGGGAACCCTGCCCTGCTCGATGACCAGCCGGGCGGCGTGGCTTTCAAGGATTCCGCGCAGTTCCATCAATTCGGACATTTCCCGGCCGGTCACCGGGGGAACGTACGCTCCGCGCTGGGGAATCAGCTCCACCAAGCCGTCCGAGACCAGCAGCAAGAGCGCCTCACGCACCGGCGTACGCGATACGCCGATTTCCGCGGCCAGTTCCTGCTCATTCAGGAACGTCCCCTGCACCTCGGGGTCGATCAGGATATTTTCACGCAGGTACGCGTACGCCTTCTCGCGGCCGGACGCCGCAGTCCCCGAACTTTTTCGCATACATCATGTATACAACAATCTGGAGTAAATTCATGCGTTTAGCCGTGGCACAAATCATCACCGGGGCCGATGTGGCCGCCAACCTGGAACTTATTCGAGAATACGCCACCCGTGCCAAAGCCGCCGGAGCCGAACTCGTGGTCTTTCCCGAAGCAGCGATGCGCGCCTTCGGCAACAGCCTGGCCGATATCGCCGAACCGCTGGACGGACCGTGGGCAGAAGCGGTCCGCGGCCTTGCGCTGGAGCTGGATATCGCCGTCGTGGTGGGAATGTTCACTCCGGGCGAGGGCGGCCGGGTTCGGAACACCCTTTTGGTCACGGGCGCCGGGGTGGACACGTCATACGACAAGATCCACCTCTTCGATGCCTTCGGTTTCGCGGAGTCTGATTCGGTTGATGCCGGCACGTCACCCGTAACGTTCGAACTCAACGGCACGGTGTTTGGCCTTGCGACGTGTTACGACGTGCGTTTCCCCGCCCTGTTCACCGCCAACGCCCGGGCGGGAGCGCAGGTCAACATCGTCTGTGCCTCGTGGGGCGCCGGCGAGGGCAAAGCCGAGCAGTGGGAACTGCTGGTGCGGGCCCGCGCAGTGGACAGCACCACCTTCGTCGTGGCGTGCGGCCAAGGCGATCCCGCGAGCGTCGGCCTCCCCTCCACAGGCACGGCGCCCACAGGCATCGGGCACAGTGCTGTGATCTCGCCACTGGGTGTCGTAGTCGCCGCCCTCGGGGAAATGCCGGAACTCGCCATCGTGGACATCGATCCGTCTGTTGTGGAAGAAGTCCGGGGCAAGCTTCCCGTTCTGGCGAATGCCAGGGACCTCTAGCGGCCGCCGTCGGCGTCTTCTTTGAGGGCAAGCCAGTACGCCGAGCCGTCCGACGTGCGGCTCATGATGCTCGAGTCCACGAGATACCGCCTGAGCATGGGCACGTCTCCAGTGAACCGGGCGAGGCGTTCGTTGAGCTCCCGTTCCGCCACCCGCTCGCTGGTCTTGAGGACGCGCGTCGCAACCCAGGCGAGAACCTTGAGTCGGTCTGCCTCCCTCGCCGGATAGCGATCAATGCGGCCTTCCGAGGTCAAGAAGCGCTCGACGCCGGACGGGCTGGGTGCCGACGAGAGGCTCGCCAGCGCGTCCCGGAAGGCATGCTCGCGGATGCGGTAGCGAACATCGCCTTCGGTCTCAACCGTTTCGACCAGCCCCACTTGGTCCAGGAGCGCGAGCGCCCGTTCGAGTTTCGCTGGCGAGAGCGAACTGCCCGGGGTACCGCCAACGCTGATCTCAGCGAAGACCCTCCGGGCTTGGGTGTTTGCCAGTGCGGCGAGGAGGCGCCGCGCATCCGGCGTCGTCAATGAGTCGCTCCCCATGAGCCCAGCTTAGGCACAAATCGGCGTCGAAAGGTCACGGACCACGGCTATGTAACGTCTACGCTGAATAACGGCCAGGGCGATGTCCTGCGGAAGCGATATATAGATTCACGGGAGGACAGACAGGGCGATGGACTCATCATTTTAGGCCGCAGGGATGTCTTCCAAGATGACCTGGTCCAGCAGGACATGGCCCCAGCTTCCCGTGCCGTTATCGACCACCTGGAGCTGGGCGCTCTGACCGATGAGGTCGGAGACGTTCCACGACGTCCACGCGGCGTTCGGTGCTCTGACCCGTCGCGGTGCGAACGACTTGCCCGTTGACGACGAGATTCACCGTGGTCTGATTGTCCGGCTCACCGCCAACCGCGTTTGGCATGCTGCTGAGCACGATCTGGTCCACCATGAGGTGGCCCCAGGATCCGCTTGCGTGGTCGATAACCTGGATTTGGGCTTTCTGTCCCACGAGCGTGTGGACGTCCCAGTTCACGTTCGACATCGTCGATGAATTCTGGCCCGTCGCCGTGCGGACTACCTGCCCGTTGACGAGGAGGTTCACCGCAGCGGCACCTGACTGGCCCCAGGGGTGATTGCCTCCGGCAATGAGGAAATCGACATAGTCCCGCGTGATCGTGAATGTCGGCGACGTGATCGCGCCCGTGGCGGCATCACCTCCTCCGGCGTACGTATCGAGGACCTTGGAGCCGAGCTGGTTCGGGAGGGATTCCGCCGTCGGGCCTTGGCCAACGTAACTGCCCGACGCCGTCCAGCCGGCACCCCACGTCGCGCCGTCGAAATCGGCGAAGACGTCTGAGGGCCTCGGGTTCTTCCCGCCTCCCTCGAGGAAATTGACGTACGAGTGGCCGATGGTGAACGACGGCGAGGTCAGCGTTCCGGTCGACGCGTCGCCGCCGCTGAAACTGTTGGCGAGCTTGTTCCCGAGGTAGCCCGTGACGGGCTGCTGGTTGGGGAGTGCCCCGGTGGCGGGCCCGGAACCGAAGGCCGCGCCCGCCGTCGTCCATGGGCCATATGTGCTGCCTTCGAAGTCCGCGTAGGGCGCCGCGGGATTCGCCTGTTCGGTGATGTTGGCGAATTCCGCGATCGAGAGGTTGGCGAAGTTGGCGCTGCCGCCGATCGTGTAGAGGGAGATCCCCGTGTCCGACGACGTGAAGAAGTCCTGGTTCGAGAGCGCGATTCGGCCGTCGTCGGCGAAGACCTCCACGCTGCCGTGGTCCACGAGGATCCGGAGATGTACGGACGTTGCACCCGAAGCGAGCGGCGCCTGGGACTGCTGGTACGTCCCGAAGGAGTACGGCACTTGGTCCCGCGCGGAGCGATCGACGTAAAGGTTGCCCCCGTAGACGCCGATGTTCGTGTGCCGGCTGGCGTCCTTGTTCTCGCCGACGGAGATACCGACGTTGTTCAGTGTGGTCCAACTGACGTCCGCGTCGAGCTCGTAAGCCGAGCCATGGTAGTCGAGGGTTGTCCGCCCATTGACGGTGGCGACGGCGGGCTTCACGGTTTTGGTGGCGTAGTTGGCCAGATTCGGCGTCGGCTTGGATAGAAGGCTGTAGACGCCGCTGCCCTCGGACTTGAGGCTGAGCTGACGCACCACGGACATTTGGCCGTTGTAGTTGTCGGTGGCGTCAGTCGGCACGGTGTGCGGGGCGTAGTGCCAGTTGTTCATCCAGCCGATCGCGTAACGGGAAGCGTCGGGATTCGCGGCGTCCGGCCACGTCACCGAGGCATACCAGTCCGAGCCCCTGTCGAGCCACTGCGGGTCCGTCTGGTCTGCGACGAACGCCGAGCCGTTCCACGTGCCGGTCCAGTATGCGTACGTGTCCGGCTTGCCGCTGTAGTCGCCCTGCATGCTCCCGGCCATGATCCAGTGCCACGACCCGTCGTTGGCCTTCATCTGGAAGATATCCGGGCACTCAACGCCGCCGATGTTCGGGGTTGTGTAGCTGAAGTCCGTCTGGTGGGTCCAGGTCTTGAGGTCCGGTGAGGTGTCGAATGTGGCTGCAACGCCGGGATGCGCATCATCGCAGGGCGAACCACCTTGCTTGCCTCCAAAGTTTTCCGTAAATCCCGAGGTCGCAAAGGTGGGTGACGAGCTAACGATCAGCGCGCCCGACGCCCAGTGCAATCCGCGCTACGGTGCCAATGCTCTCGTCGACCTCGATATTAAGGACGCTGCTGGTACCAAACTCGTCGAAAAGACGGCACCAATGAGTGACAAAGGGGGCTTCACATTCACTTTTGTCCTCCCCCCAGGAACTGCCCCAGGAGAGGCTACGGTAATCGCTATGCCTCACAACATCGACTGGTGCGATGACACGGGACGCAACAACCGCGTAAGCGGCAACGCCACTTTGCAGCGCGCTTCCTGTGCTGTCCCAGAGAAATCGTTCAACGTAACACCCTAGTCGCGTGTGTTTGCCGAGGATTTCCGCTGGGGATTTAGTCAGGCGAAGGGGTGGGAGCGGTCGTTCCAGCTGTTGATGAACGCACGGATCATGCTCGTGGGGTCACCAGCTTCCCGCGCCGCTATCGATGACCTGGGCTGCCGGTGGCCACGCGGATGGTGAGGCGGCTCATGAGAGCGCGCCGGATCCGCTGGGTTGGCTGTTCGACCGCCACGCAGCTGAGGAAGCCAAGGGGCCAGGCCGCCACAAGGGCGAGTGCGGCAAACCCGAGCACGGGAACATGTGATGGCGTGTGGGCGGCGGCGAGGAGTTGCTGGATTGGCCAACCGTAGATGTAGATCCCGTAAGAGATGTCGTATCGGGACCCGATGGCGGACGCGCTGCTGATTGAACCGATCGACAGGACAAGGTAAGCAAACGGTAATGGGGCGAGGGCTGTACCGTAGCCGGTGGCGAGAGCGCCCCAGACGGCCAGTGCGGCGAGAAGGCTTGGCACCGCACCGACGCGGACCGTTCGCCTCTGCGTGGCAAGGAGAGACCCCGCCATGAAGATCGCGAGCAGCGGGAGGACGAATTCGGTGCGGTTTGGCCCGAAGCTGCCCGCGAGGAGCTTTCCGAAGACCGCGCCCGTGGATGCAGCGAAGAGCAGGAATATTGCGGTGGCCGTGCCTCGCCTGGTCTCTGGAAGCCTGCGGAGCAGGAACACGATCGCAGCGATGATGACGTAGCACAGCCCTTCCCAGGTGAGAGTCCACAGGGGGCCGTTCCAGTCAAAGTGGTCGTTATTGCCCCAGAGGGACGTCCCGATGGCGGGGGTGTCCATGACACCGATGCTGAGCGCGAGGGCGGCGCCGAGGAAGGCCAGGGCTCCGCGCAAGTCGTAGGTCCCGTGGGTCAGGAGGGCGCCAAGCGGTGCTGCCACGAAGGCAACAGCAAGCGCAGCGACCACGAGGGCCGGATAGATGCGTGCGAGCCGGGCTGCGGCGTACTCCAGCACGGTGTCGGAGCGTTCGGCGCTGACGGTGATGAGATAGCCGGAGATGGCGAAGAAGCCCATGACGCCTGCGGTGCCGAGCTTGATCCCATAAAGCGAAGGTTCCAGGCCGTAGCCGCCCAGCCACCAGGAGTGGGACACGATCACGGCAGCGGCGAAGACCAGGCGCAGGGCGTTCAGCGAGTTTCGTCCGGAGCCCAGGGCGCTACCCAGGGTGCGGGCGCCGAGGATAGACAGGCTTGGACGGTCCCCGGCTGACGTTGGGGTCTTCATGGGCTGGTCATCTCTTTTTCGGGCACCAGGGACTGTTCGGGTGTCCATCACGGGTGTGACGCGGCTAACACTCTGATTGAATCTACACGAGTAGATTCGAAGTGGTCAAGCGACTTTATCTTCGTCCCGGTTCTCGTGCGAAACAATGAGTAAATGGGGGAACTATCAAGGCTTTCGATTAAGGGGCGCCCAGCCCGGACGTTTTGGCCTGGGCGCGGTTTGTGCAGTCCTGACTCTAGGCGCAACCTCCGGATGCGCAACACCGCAGGGCGAGCTACCCTGCCTGCCTCCAAAGTTTTCCGTAAATCCCGAGGTCGCAAAGGTGGGTGACGAGCTAACCATCAGCGCCCCCGACGCCCAGTGCAATCCGCGCTACGGTGCCAATGCTCTCGTCGAACTCAAAATTACCGACGCTGCCGGTATCAAACTCGTCGACAAGACGGCGCCAATGGGGGACAAGGGCGGCTTCACTTTTACCTTTGTCCTCCCGAAAGGTGCCGCCCCGGGAGAGGCAAAGGTAGTCGCCATGCCTCACAACATCGACTGGTGCGATGACACGGGACGCAACAACCGCGTAAGGGGCAACGCCACTTTGCAGCGCGCTTCCTGTGCTGTCCCAGAGAAATCGTTCAACGTAACACCATAGTCGCGCGTGTTTGCCGAAAGATTTCCGCGGGGGGAATTAGTGAGGCGCCGCCATCTAGCCACAGTGTGATGCCCTCCTGCCCGCGCAGTTCCGCCTCCTCGCTGGACTTCCGAACACGTTCCGAATATGATGGATGCATGGCCATCGCAGCAGATCTCCCCGTGGCAACCCGACGCTCATCTGACCTGAGCAAGCACTCCGCCGAGGTTTTCGCCGAGGCCGAGGACCATCCCGTGACGGTGACCCGGCGCGACGGCGAGACGCTGGTTCTGATGTCGCAGCGTGAAGCCGAGGGGCGCTCCCTCCTGCTGAACTTCGCCGCGCAGCTCATCACCGTCACTCTCGATGACCGCGGCACGCTTGCCGAGCGCATGTCGAAGGCTTTCCCCTGGATGCTCGCCCTCTCGCCAGTCGACAGGGAGTCCTGTGCACAGGACCTCGTCGATGCTGCGCGTGCGTCTTTCTCAACCAACCAGCCGCACCTCGCCATTGCCGAGCTAACCAGCTGGAAAGAGACGGCCACGGCCGTCGCCGCCGGGCTTGGCAGCGCCGACCTCGAGTGGCTTGACGATGACGAGACCGTGGAGCGGCCGTAACTGTGGCCGCGGCCAAGAAGAACCAGACTCGTTTCAGCCGAAGCTCACCGGCGACGGGCAGTCACCCTCAATCAGCCCGTCGATAGTGCAAGGCGACCGCGCCGTTGCTGAGCGGCTCCGCCGAGATGAGATCGAGGTGTCGGGTGCTAGGCAGTCCGCCCTGGTACAGGGTGGGGCCGTGGCCGGCAATCATGGGATGGACAAGGAACTTGTACTCGTCGATCAGATCCAGTTGGTCCAGCTCTGTCGCAAGTTTGCCGCTGCCGACGAGCACCCCGCCGGGCGTCGCATCCTTGAGTTCCTGCACCGCCGTGCGCAGGTCGCCGACGACGTGGTGGCTGTTGGTCCACGGGAAGTCGCTTCGCGTCGACGACACAACGTACTTGGGCTTGGCCTCGAGCTTGAGCGCCCACTCGCGCATCGCAGGCGGCGCGTCCTGGTCGCCGCGGGCGACCGCTGGCCAGTAGCTCTCCATCATCTCGTAGGTGGTGCGGCCCCAGAGCATTGCGCCACCCTCGTCCATGAGTCGGGTGAAGTAGGCGTGCGTCTCGTCGTCGGCGATGCCTTCCCGGTGGTCGACGCAACCATCCAGGGTGACGTTGATGCTGAACGTTAGGAGGCCCATACGACGATTCTAGGCCGCCCACTTACCGACGCCTCAACTATCACCGCCTTGCTACGGAGGCTATTCACTGGACTAGTTAACGGGTAGCACGGCGGGCTCTCCTCTACTCAATTCCGTGCAAGGATGCGCAGGTCTTCATTCGAGTAGCGGAACCTCTAGTATTTTGTCCAGTCGAGCGCCTTAATCTTTGCTATGAACAAGGTGAACAGCTGGATCGAGCTACTCGGCGGCTGGTGTTTGGGGCGGCGTCCAAGGACGTCAGATACTCGGCACATGATCGGATCATGGGCCGCGAAAGCGATGCTTAGCTTCATCGTATTTGAGTGGGTCGTTCAGCTTGGGTGGAAAGGCAATGGCACTTACAGCTACGTGTCGAACTACGTCAGCGACCTTGGCGCGGTACATTGCGACGACGTCGGCAACCCTACCCGCTACGTGTGTTCTCCGTCCTTCGCTGCGATGGATCTGGCTCTTATCTTCATCGGCGTGAACGTCGTGGTAGCGGCCTGTCTCATCACTTCGCCGGTGCTCTGGATTGCAGCACATGCCGGCGACCTTGATGACGCTTACAAGGCGGTACGCCGGGACAAAACTGACGGCAAGATTCGAATGCAGCCCACCGGTTTTGCCAAGGTAACGACAACCATCATTCGTTGGTCGCTCGCCGTCACCGGGCTGGCTATTTTCGCCATCGGCGTCTTCCCCGAAGACTATCCAAATGCAGGCCACACTATTGGAATCCACGACCCGGCCGTCGTCATTCTGTCGTTTGGTATCTTCGTAACCCTCGTCTCGGTCGGCGTGCTCTGGTTCAGACGGACCGACGCAAGCCTTTGGTTTTTCGGACTGGCCATCGTCGCCGGCGTATCGGGGTTGTTGATGCTGCTCACCGGGGGTAAAACCGATTTCTCAGGCATTTTTGAGCGTGGCGTCATCTACGCGTTCATTGCTGGTCTGGCCATCCTTGGCTTCATGGTCAGTTCTGCGGCCCATCATGAGCGCATTGGCCAACTTCAGCCGCGACCAGTCACAAAGCCGCTATGGGGGCCTCGCCAGGCTGGGCGGCTTGTCGTACCGTTCAGGCGGCGTCACGCGACCGTGCTCGAGATTTAGCAGTCGACCATGCCGCAGGAGTCCACCTCTCGTTGGCGAGTCTTGCAGCGGGCCCGGAACGCGGGGTAACGGCCAGCATGGTCCACCGGGCGGACACATGTCCGCTTTGGCTTGCTTCGAACATCGACACCTGACATCACGCGGACCTGAATCGGGAGGCTACCGCCTCACGCGTAGCCGCCACGTCAACATCGCCGGCTGTCTCCGCGGCAAGCACTTTGGCCAGTCGTTTCGGCCAGAGCACGTGAACGCCACGAGTCGAGAACGCGCCCCCGATCAGGGGCCAGTTGGCCTCGACGAAGCAGAGCACACCGGTAACCGGAACATCCCCGACGCGGTCGCGCACTACGTCGACCTGTTTGAGCACCCCATCGACCAGTTTCGTGCAATCTCAGCTGGCGAAATCTGCACCACCACACCCCGAGAAAGCAGAAAACCCCTGGCTGACCAGGGGTTTTCTTTGGCGGTGACGGTGGGATTTGAACCCACGTTGGCTTTTACACCAAACAACATTTCGAGTGTTGCACCTTCGGCCGCTCGGACACGTCACCAACTGAAATAGGGTACCGGAGTGAAGGCCTGTTCCCCAAAACGGCCGGTCGGTGCCCACTTAGTAAGTAGCCTTCGCTTCCCCAATCGCAGCCGCAGGACTAGATTCGCAAGCACGATGACTCTTCCACAAAACGCACCGCAGAACACGCACCCCCAATCGGCCCTGGCCTACTGGACGGTGGGCCCCTGCCAAGGTGAGCTCCGCAGCGAGGAACTTCCGGCCCCGGGCCAGGGGGAGGCTCTGGTCCGAGCTTTGTACTCGGGAATCAGCCGGGGAACCGAACTCGTGGTTCACGAAGCCAATGTCCCTCCACGAATCGCGAACGCGATGCGCGCACCGCATCAAACCGGGGATTTTCCGGCGCCGGTCAAGTTCGGCTACCTGTCGGTTGGCGTCGTTGAAGTGGGTCCCGAGGACTGGATCGGCCAGAACGTCTTCTGCCTGCACCCGCACCAAGACCGCTACGTCGTGCCGCTCACCTCACTCACCCGAATTCCCGACGGCGTGCCTGCACGCCGCGCTGTGCTCACCGGCATTGCCGAGATCGCCCTCAACGCCCTCTGGGAGGCCGGACCCCGCCTTGGTGACAGGATCGCCGTCGTCGGTGCCGGACTGGTGGGCGGCATGACCGCAGCACTGCTGCGCAGTTTCCCGCTGCAGCGCTTGCAACTCGTGGAGACGGATCCGGGGAAGCACGGGTTCGTGGAATCCCTGGGCGTGGAGTTCGCGCTCCCGGACGACGCGCAGCAGGATTGCGACATCGTGTTCCACTGCTCGGCCACGGACGAAGGACTGGCCCGTAGCCTGCAGCTCGTGGGTGACGAGGGCGAGATTATCGAGCTCTCCTGGTATGGGAACCGGAAGGTCTCCCTGCCGCTGGGGGAGGACTTCCATGCCCGGCGCCTCTCCATCCGAGCCAGCCAGGTTGGAGTCGTTGCACGGTCGCGCCGGCACCGCCGCACCTCAAGCGAGCGGCTGCAGCTTGCCGTGTCCCTGCTGCGGGACCCCGTGTTCGACGCCTTCCTCACGGGAGAGTCGCGGTTCGAGGAGCTGCCGGAGGTCTTCAACGGCCTGGAAAACGGCGAACTGGACGATCTTTGCCATGTCATCAACTACCCCGAAACCAAGAAAGGCTAACGATGTTCAGCCTCACCGTCCGCAGGCACTTCATGATCGCCCATAGCCTTCCGAGGGAGTCGTTCGGCCCGGCCCAGGGACTCCACGGAGCCACTTTCGTTGCTGAGGTGACGTTCCGCCGGGTGGAACTGAACGACGACGCGATCGTGCTGGACATCGGCGCCGCCGGAACCATCCTCGACGCGGTGCTGGCCGGCCTCAACTACAAGAACCTCGATGAGCACCCGGACTTCGTCGGGCAGCTCACGACGACGGAAGCGCTTGCCCGGTTCATCGCTGAGGCGGTTGCCGCTAAGGTTCGCGGGAGCGACGACGGCGGTGCGCTCGCCGGCGTCGACGTCGTCCTCCGGGAACATCCCGACGCCTGGGCGGGCTTCTCGCTGGATTTCGGGCGCTAGCTAGCGCGGGACTGCCCCGGATGGCGGACAAACGGTGCAGAATGGGGCCATGACGTCCGCCGTGCTTTCGACCCAAACACTCACCCGGGAACTCCTTCGCGCCTGGGCGTGGCACAGACAGGGCCTGGACGGTTCCCTCGCCGGCAAGACGTCCGAGGAAGTCCTGGACCGCGCCGGCTGGGCCCGCTCCGTGGGCGGCGCCAGCCCCTACCTGACGCTCTTCGCCCGGGCCGGGATCCGGCGCGAACAGGTCGATCGCGACGTCGCCGAGTTGAGAATCCACGAGCTCCCCACGGCCCGCGGTTGCACCTACGTCCTGGGCCGGAAGGACTTTGCGTGGGGACTCCAAGTCGGCCGGGAGGCCGCGGTGGCGCCATTCAAGGTCCTGGCCCGGCTCGGCGTCGAACGCGGTGAGATCACCCTGCTCGAAGAGCAAGTGCTGCACACCCTCATCGAATCCAGCGACCCCATGGACCCGAAGCAGCTCAGGGACGAGCTCGGCGAGTCCGTCCGCAGCCTCGGCGAAGAAGGCAAGAAGAAGGGTGCGTCAACCACCCTCCCCACTGCGTTGGGCCTCCTCCAAGCCGACGGACGCATCCGACGTGTCCCCGTCAACGGCCGCCTCGACCAGCAACGCTACGCCTACACCTCATGGGCGCTGCCGCCCAGCTCCCTCGACGACCACGCCGCCCGCGCGCTCTTGATCGAACGGTATCTGCGCTGGACCGGCGGAGCGACGTTCAAGCAGAGCCAATGGCTAACGGGTTTCACCGTCGCGCAGAGCAAGGCGGCGCTGGCCGCCGTCGGCGCCGTCAAAGTGACCACGGAGGCAGGCGAGTCGCTCTGGATGCTGCCCGACGACGTCGAGCACCTTTCCGCGTTCAGGGCACCGCAGGAGGAGCAGATCCAGCTTCTGGCCGGGACGGACTCTTTGGTGCTGTTGCGCAGGAACTCGGCGGACATGCTCGCCGAGCGGGATCGGGGCCGGAAGGTCATGAACACCACGCTGGCGCTTCAGGCGGACCTGTCCGACCACCCGATCCTGGACCGGGGAAGGATCATCGGGCTGTGGCAATACGATCCGGGTAAGGAACGGATCGCCGCCTGGACGTTTGACAAGCCCAGCGCGGCCGTCACGCACCGGATCAGTGAGGTGGAGAGCTGGATCCGCGAGGACCTCGGGGATTTCCGCTCGTTCAGCCTGGACTCGCCGGCATCGCGGCAGAAGCGCATCGACGCCTTGGACAGTGCCAATTCATAAGGCGAACGCCGCGCACGCCTGACACTGGACTCAGTCTGGGGGCTGTTTCAGTCCACCCAAAATCCGGAGAACTCCCCGGTGGCTTGCGTGAAGGTGGCATCCACGTGTTTCACGCGGCCCGGGGCATCCCGGGATTGCAGCCATTCCAGCAGGGAATCGACGGCTTCGCGATCACCCTCAGCGATCACCTGCACCGAGCCATCCAACTGGTTGGCCGCCTCTCCTGTCAGTCCCAGCGATCGGGCTTGGTGCATTGTCGAGTAGCGGAAACCGACGCCCTGGACGCGGCCGGTCACCATGGCCGTGACCCGCACCGGGGAGCTCACGCGGCACCCGATCCATATGGCCGCGTGATTGCCTCCAGGAAATGCCCGTCCGGATCTGCGAAGTAGACGCCGCGACCGCCGTCGTTGTGGTTGATCTGCTGGGCGCGGGACCGCGCAGGGTCCGCCCAATAGGGGATTGCCTCGGCCTGGATCCTCGCGAAGATCCCGTCGAAGTCGTCCTCACTGACCAGAAACGCATAGTGCTGGGGCGAGACGGGCCGGTCCGCCGTGGCGAAATCGAGGGCAACTCCATGGTCAAAGGACACAGTCATGAAGGACCACATGGGCTGCGGCTTCGGCAGGCCAAATACCTTGGCGAGGAACTCCGCGGAACGGCGTTTGTCCGTCGCGTAGACGATGGTGTGGTTGAAAGAGACGGTCATGAGGTCCTCCTCAGATGTGCTGCCTGAGACCATCTGACGTCCAACACCTCACAATTTCAAGGGCGCCTTTTCATCGGGATTCGTAGATGTAGCGGCAAGAATGGATCTCCGCCCGTGAGCGGGCGTTGTGAGCGCGCTGAGGGTCAGCGTTGCCAGAAGAATGAAGAACGGAACGTACAGGTAGAGGTATCGTGGCCGCGTTTCGAAAAACAGGAGAAATAGGGTCAACGCGAGCAAAGACCAACGCATGATTGCTGCGCTGGACGTCAGAAGCCGCGGTGACCGCACGCGCATGGGCAGTGCGACCAGGAAGAGCAATGCCAGCCAACCGGACTGCCAGACGCCTGTCATCAGGTCAAAGTGGGCGCCGTTCCCCCAGAGGTAGTCCTTGATCTTATTGCTGAGCGGATCTTTGATCGGGAAGGGATCCTTCTGATTCAAAAGGAGTCCTTCTCCCCAGGTATGAAAACTCCCATCGCCAAACGTCCACACGGCCTTGCGGTCAATGAACTGCAGGTAGCCCGGATATCCCATATCCGCTACGCGCTGGGCGTACACCTCAAGGCCGTGCTGGTAGCGCTCAGTTGGATCTTGAATCGCCGCAGTGGCGTTCACATCCGATTGCGTGAACGCGCCAATCCCGGTTGCTCCCATCATGAGGAAATGCGTCCACGGAAAGGCCTTGGTGTTCTGATCGACGTTGAAACCGACATAAGACTGGGCTTTGATGTCTACCCACATTGCCGTGTTTGTGGCGGTGAACCCGATTGCCGTTGCTGCCAGAACCCCTGCCAACGCACGCAACTTATGCAGGGCGCTCTTGTTGCGGAAAAGATATTCGAGTGCGTAAACACCAACTATCGCTGCGGTTGCGAATGCAGCGGTCGGTTTGAGGTTATAACCCACCGCCGTGACGGCGCCAAGCAGCGTCCAAAGGACAAGTTTGACCTGCCACCTGCCCGCTCGCACCGCCTTGAGATGGATGTAGAAGAGCAACACTGGAAAGAGAATGCCCACGCTGTCGGAGTAGACAACGGAGATGTACGGGGAGAGCACGAGGTACAGCGCAGATGGGAGAAGCGTGAAGACGGCGGCACCTTCGTTGACAAGTTGCCGTGCGCACAAATAGGTGAGCAGGATTGCCGTGCACAACACCACGCAATTGAGGACGATCGCTGCGTAGAGGAGCCCGCCCGAGGGGACACCCAGGGCCACCATCACTTGGGAGTACCTCGTGAGCGCGACCGTGATCGCCAGGTTGTTCGGGTACATGTTGAAGTAGTCGTAGATGGTGGACTTGCTGCCATCGGCGACGCCGAACGCGCTCTCTGCAACCGCGCCAGCGTCCCACCCGGGCATGACCTGCAACGCGTATCCGAGCCTCAACTGCACCAACAGGGCAAGGATCATGGCTACACAGAGGAATGCGGGACGGACCCATCGCGGCGCGGTTTCGAGTCGGCGGCCAAAAGCCGCCGAAGCTCGATACAACGGCGGAAGAACGAAGAGCACGAACAAGGCGCCACAACCCGTAAGTGCATAGTTGTAGTTGGCGATGTGCGGGGAGGGCCAGAACAGCACCCCAAGCAGTATGAATGCGAGCATTCCGCAAAAGATCAGGCCAGGGGCTGCGGACAGCTTATGGTGCCTAACGGGTTCTTCGCGCCATCCGCGGATCCGGCCGGCCAACTCCGAGTAGAATCCGAACGTGGTCCGGGCGCCAACCACGGCTATGAAGACGCCGAACGCGGCCAGTATCTGGAATGCCCGGGACGGCATCAGGGTCGGCGCGATGAATCCGGCAACCAGAGCCGCGAAGACCGCGGAACCGAGCCAGATCCATGTCGACAACTTCACTTTGGGCGGGTTCCGCGTAACGGCCTGCTCTGGAGCCTCGAGGACGGGCCGGGCTTGGGTCTCAGGCATTGGATGCCTCCGGCTGAACTTTGCTCTCGTGGAAAACCCAAAGACGCATCAAGGTGTAGGTGAGCGTAGCTACGCAAGCGATCGCGAACAGCTGAACAAGGAGTTGGGGCATTCTGGCGACATCCACGAAGAACCACAACAGTGCGGCGTTCAGCGTAAAACCTGCGGCATTGACCACGAGGAACCTGAGGATCGCGGGTCCCGATTTGCCCTCGTGCTTAAAGGTGAAGGACCGGTTGCCAAAGTAGCTGATGACCATTCCGGTGCAGTAACTGACGGCCATAGCCGGAATAGCGGGCGTCCCAAGCAAGGACAGGACAGCGAAGATCGCGTACCCGACAATATTGTTGACAATGCCTACCACGGCAAACTTTCCCGTGGATTCGAGCAGCCTTGCACGGGGCGACTTCATTCCGCCTCCGCTTCCGAGATGGCCGGTGTTGCTCTGCGGTCGGTGGCCCCGTATATGGCCCGGACCCCGTACAACGGCCGGTTCTGAACCTCCGTGTAGATGCGCCCGATGTAGCCACCCAGAATGCCGAGCATGATGAGCTGCAAGCCGCCCACAAAGAGGATCGACGTGACAATGAACGTCCATCCTTCCACCACGGTGTTCGGAGAAAACACCTTCATGAGCACGGCATACGCGATGCCAACGACGCTCAGCAACGCTGTGATCGTGCCGATTCTGGAGATCAAGGTGAGGGGGAAGGTGGAGAAGCCGAAGACGCCATCCGCGGCCAATTTGAGCATCTTTCCCAGCGGATATCCGGACTTTCCATTGAGGCGTTCATCGCGGTCAAATTGGACGGCGGCCTGATTGAATCCAACGTAGCTGACCATCCCGCGAATAAAGCGGTCGTGTTCGCGGAATTTCTTTATTTCATCAACTACTACGCGGTCAAGCAGCCGAAAATCACCCGTATTGGCCGGGATTTCGATTGATGCAATGCGCCTGAGCATTACGTAGAAAGCCCAGGCGGTGAACCTCTTGAAAGGGGTGTCTTTGCGAGTCCGGCGTTGGGCATACACGACATCGAACCCCTCCTCCCACCGAGAGATCAGCTCCAGGCTGACTTCTGGAGGATCCTGGAGGTCGCTGTCCATGATGATCACGGCATCGCCGGTTGCTGCGTCGATGCCCGCTGTTACGGCGACCTGGTGGCCATAATTGCGAGCGAAATCGATGACCAGTATGCGGCGGTCCGTCATCTGCAGGTCCCGAAGCAGTTTCAGGGAATTGTCCTTACTGCCATCGTTGACGAAAACAAGCTCGATATCATAGTCGAGGCCCGCTGTAGTTTCGGAGATCACGTCATAAAGGCGACGGATGTTTCCGGACTCGTTGAAGATGGGAAAGACATATGAAATGGACTTTCGCCCGCCGCTGTGCGTCATTATCGGTCGTTTCTGAAGGCCGCAGACATGGACGACTGCGTATGGAACTGTTGCCATATCAGGTTAGCGTAACGTCTGGATAATCAAACGGTAGGGGGCTCCCGGATGGCTGTTACTTCCGGTGGGCTGCGAAGAAATCCCGGAGCAAGGCTGAACATTCCTCTTCGCGCACGCCCGCGTAGACCTCCACCCAGTGGTTGAGCCTGCGTTCCCGCAAGATATCGAACACGGATCCGGCGGCACCGGCCTTCTCGTCCCAGGCGCCGAAGACCACCCGCGGAATCCGTGCCAGCACAATGGCTCCGGCGCACATTGCGCAGGGCTCCAGCGTCACGACGAGGGTGCAGTCCTCGAGTCTCCAGCCGTCTCCGCCTTCGCCAAGCTCCAGGGCGTGGCGTTGCAGGGCGGCGGCTGCCTCACGGATGGCGACAATCTCGGCGTGCGCCGTCGGGTCGCCGTGCGCTTCCCGTTCGTTCCGCCCGGCACCCAGCACGCCGCCGTCGGGGCCCAAAACGACAGCGCCGATCGGCACATCCTCCGTATCCAGCGCCAGCCGGGCCTCGTCCAGGGCCAGACCCATCCAGGCCGCGTGCTCTGCGTGATAAGGCTCGTTGGTGCTCATGCCTCAATGATAGTTTTGGAGTCATGCGCACACTCGTCGTGGACCACCCGCTGGTCGCTCACAAGCTCACCGTTCTGCGGGATAAGAACACTCCTTCACCGGTCTTCCGGCAACTCACCGAAGAACTCGTCACTTTGCTGGCCTACGAGGCCACCCGCGAAGTCAGGACCGAAGCGGTAGAGATCGAAACCCCGGTCACCAAGGCGATCGGTACCGCCTTCACGAAGCCGACGCCGCTTGTGGTTCCCATCCTGCGCGCAGGCCTCGGCATGCTCGAGGGCATGACCAAGCTGGTCCCTACTGCCGAGGTGGGCTTCCTGGGCATGGCCCGCGACGAAGAGACCCTGGACATCATCACCTACGCCGAGCGCCTCCCCGAGGACCTGACGGGCCGCCAGATCTTCGTGCTGGACCCCATGCTCGCTACAGGCGGCACCCTGCGCGAAGCCATCAAGTTCCTCTTCAAGCGCGGCGCTTCGGACGTCACGTGCATCTGCCTGCTGGCCGCGCCGGAAGGCCTGGCCAAGCTCGAAGAAGAGCTTTCAGAGGCCAACGTCAAGATCGTCCTCGCCTCGATCGACGAGAGGCTCAACGAAAAGGCCTACATCGTTCCGGGCCTGGGCGACGCCGGAGACCGCCTCTACGGCGTGGCCGGCTAGCGAGTAAGGCTGGGAAGCGCAAGCTGCCCAGCCTTCTTGCCAGCAGGTGAAATGTCTACATGAATTTGACGTTGCATGCCCGGACTGCGTCAGGGTGGTACATCGCCGGGTACTGGACTCCACCGCTCCAGCGATCAACCTTGACCCGAATCTTCCTTTTCTCAGTCGTAGAACAGAGCGAGATTGATCCAACCTTGGAAACGCGCGAGTAGTCCTGAGAGGTAGGACTGCGCCACGGACCCCGCTTGGTTTCCCAGATGAGGCACAACGCCCCGTCGCAAGTGTCTTGCAGTGACGCACTGATGTACTGAGGCGCATAGTTTCCCTCACACGTCTGCTCTGCACCCCATTGCAGGCCCCGCACGACAATTTTCATCTGTGGTATTTGGGTTACACACGACCAGGTGCGATTTGCGGCTGCTACCAGGGTTGGCGCAACCGCCTTCGTCCGCTCGGTTTGCACAACCCTTGAGAGACCTTCCTCAGGCCAGTCCACTAGCCCGGTCAACAAGAGCTCGGAAAAGGAAATACAACGACGTCTGGCCGCCAACTACAGCCTCGACGTGGGCTGTGCCGAGGCCTGTTTCTGAAGCGATATCGGCAGAATCTGCACCACTTGCGGACAGCCTAAGGAGGGCCGCATCAAGCTGTTCAGCGGCACCTTGGGCGAAGTGGAGGTGCGACTGAAGCGAGCCGGCGAGGTCCCGGCATCCAGCAGCAAGTTCAGGATCAGGGGTAACTCTGGGTTTATCCTCGGACGAATATCGAGACTCAAAGACTTCATCGCTCATTCTTCTATTGTGCATCGATATTCGGTTCGAGTTCTTGGGGATAATGCGCACGACGTAAGGCGACCGCCTGAACGGCGTGGCCGTAGGCTTGGGCCATGGGGCATCCTTCTGCACTCATCCTTCCCTTTTGCCGCGCTCATCTTGGCCACACTTTCCGGGTGTGACTTTTCCACCCGCGCCTGCCCGGCGATGGGGTTTGTCAACGATGGTCCCATTGAACTGGACTTGACCGGCTTCGCCGGCAAAGACCTCAGTGTCGGTGCTTGGTTCGGCGATACCTGCACTCCGGAACCGGTCATTGCTGATAGTTCGGGTGGCTGGCTCGTTCCGCAGAAAGAGCCCTGCCTCCAGCCCCCGGACACATCTTTAGGCAGTGTTGTCCGGATCAAAGTTGCTGTCACCGAACCGACGCTCGGACCGTTTTCCCCTCTTTTGGTTCCGGAAAGCGCTTGCGACGCGGCGAGTCGCGCCATTTCGGGGCTTCTGTGCGGCAAAAAAGGGGAGAAAGCTACAGGGCCGCCTTTCGCCTAGCCCCAACCCGCCCGGCGCTGCGCCTTGCTTGCCTTGAGCACCATGGGCAGCTTGGACCGCAGGGTGCACTCAAGCAACTCCTCGGCGGTCTCGTCCTGTTCGTAGACTTCCGGCAGGCGGATGCCGATCAGGGTGTTCATGAGCATGCCCTGCGCAAGGAAGTCGCGGGAGGTTTCGGGAGACAGGCCGGCTTCGTCCCGCACCAGGCGATAAATGTCCAGGAATCCTTCCCTGGCCCGTGCCCCGATGGCGGGTTCATGGCCTGCCACGAAAGCCTGCATCAGCATCATGAGGATCCCGCGGTCCGCCACCAGATCGGCGTAGGCGATGGCCATGAGCTGTTTGAGTTGTTCCGGTCGGCCGCTCCCGGCGGCAGGATCGAGGTGCTGCAGTTCCTCGGCGAGTTCTCCGGCGTCGTAGGCCGCGATGACGTCGCGGAACGCGCGCAGCAACTTGCCCTGGGCGCGGTCCAAGGCCTCCAGGAACAGGGTCTCCTTGGTGCCGAACATCCGCACGACGTATGGCTGGCTGATGCCCGCAGCCTTTGCCACTTGGTCCGTGGTGGAACCGGCGTAGCCACGCTCGGCGAAGACGCCGGTGGCGGCTTCCAGGATCAGTTCGCGCCGTTGAGCCGCAGGTATGCGTTGGGCAGTTGCCTGGCTGGTTGAGCCTGTTTCCGGGGCGCCTGTGCCCGCCGTTTTCTTAGCCACGCTTGACATGTTATCAGTCGATAACTAACTTTGCTTTTTAAGTAATCATTCGATTACAACAACCCGAAAAAGCGGCCCTTCAGCGACCCCGTGGAGTCATCATGAAACGCACCGTTCCCGTCTGGCTGGCCATTGTGGCGGCCTCCCTTCCCGTCTTCATGGCCACTCTGGACAACCTTGTGGTCACCAATGCACTGCCCGTAATGCACAAGGCCCTCGGCGCGAGCGTCGAGGAACTGCAGTGGATCGTCAACGCCTACTCCCTGAGCTTCGCGGCGTTCATGTTGCTGGCCGTCGGCCTGGGGGACCGCTTCGGCCGCCGCCACGTCTTCATCGCCGGCCTTGCCATCTTCACCCTCGCTTCCGCAGCGGCAGCCGTCAGCACGGATCCGTTGCAGCTCATCGCGGCCCGCGCAGTCCAAGGCGTTGGTTCCGCGGCGCTCATGCCGCTATCGCTCACCCTGCTGGTGGGCTCGGTCAGCGACAAGCTGCGCCCGCTCGCCATCGGCATCTGGGGCGGCGTCTCCGGCCTGGGTGTCGCCCTTGGGCCGCTGATCGGCGGCGCGGTCGTGGAAGGCTGGAGTTGGGAAGCGATCTTCTGGCTCAACGTTCCCATCGGAATCCTGTCGATTCCGCTCGCGATCTTCGCGCTGCCGAATAGCTTCGGCGCCCGCGTCCGCGCCGACGTCGTAGGCCTTCTTCTCTCCGGACTGGGCCTCTTGGCGCTCGTCTTCGGCATTGTCCGAGGGAACGACGCCGGGTGGTCCAGTGCCGAAGTGCTCGGCGCCTTGATCGGTGGCGGGGTCCTGCTGCTCGCCTTCGTTCTGTGGGAATCCCGCGTCGCCGCGCCGCTGCTTCCGCTCCGGCTCTTCCGCGACCGTAGCTTCACCGTGGCCAACCTGATCGGCCTGACCTTCAGCTTCGGGATCTTCGGGTCCGTCTTCATCCTCATCCAGTTCCTGCAGGTGGTGCAGGGCCACGGACCCCTCGCGGCCGGCGCCATGACGATGCCCTGGACGTTGGCCCCCATGTTCGTGGCGCCGTTGGCAGGCCTGCTGGCACCGCGGCTTGGCACCAGGACCCTGATGATCACTGGCCTTGCGTTGCTCACAGCCGGCATGTTCTGGCTTGCCGGAGTCCTTTCCTCGACCGTCCCGTACGAGACGTTGGTGCCAGGCTTTGTAGCAGCGGGAATCGGGATGGGCCTGGTTTTCGCCCCGATGTCGACGTCGGTGCTCGCCAATATGCGCGCCGAGGACCACGCGAAGGCGAGCGGCACCAACTCCACGCTCCGGGAGATCGGTGTAGCACTGGGCGTAGCCGTCCTGACCTTAGTCTTCACCGGGGCCGGCGGCAAACTCACTCCCACGGGCTATGTGGACGCGGCCATTCCCGCCATCTACGTTGGTGCGTCCGTCCTGGTCCTTGCCACCTTGGTGGCGTGGCTCCTTCCGTCCCGCGCCAGCGCACGCAGCCTGGCGGCTCAACTCGCCGCAAACCAGGCCGAAACCGAAGCAGATGCGGGCATCCGGGAGGGCGCCGCCGTCGAACCCTCGCTACAACGCGCCTAAGTAACCGGCCTCGTCAACGCGGGGTCACTTACGGCCCAATTCGACCAGCAACATGGGCCGTAAGTGACCCCGCGTTGTGCTCCGCCCCTACCGGTTTTCGGGCTCCGCCGATAGCCTTTGGCGCATGGACTGGAAACTTGAACTTGTGTTTGTCCCTGTGTCCGACGTGGACCGCGCCAAGGATTTCTACGTCAACAAAGTGGGCTTCAACGCCGACTACGACGAGCGGCCCATGGACGGCATCCGCTTCGTCCAACTGACTCCGCCTGGCTCGGCCTGCTCCATCTGCATCGGCGAGGGCCTCAACGACGCCCCTCCCGGTACCGCCCCCAGCCTACAGATGGTGGTGGGTGACATCCAGGAGGCCCACAGCCAACTCAAGGCCAACGGCGTGGAAGTCAGCGACATCGATATCCAGGATTGGGGCCACTTTGTCTACTTCGCCGATCCGGACGGCAACAAGTGGGCCGTTCAGTACATCCCCAACAGGCCCAACGGCTAGGACTCACACTGTAAAAGTTGGGCCGCGGACCAGCTTCAACGGCAGGATGGATCCATGAACCTGCCTGCTGAAGCCGTGAAAACCCTGACCGTCCAGGCTGTCCTCTTCGATATGGACGGCACCTTGGTGGACTCCACCGCGATCGTGGAGCAAGTGTGGAGCGAATTCGCCGGCCGGTATGGACTGGACATCGAAGAGATCCTGCGGACTTCACACGGGGTCCAGGCCAAGGACACGGTGCGCCGTTTCGCCCCGGCCGGAGCTGACATCGACGCGCTCGCGGAGGAGCTCGGCGAGATGGAACGGACCCGGACGGACGGAATCGTGGCGTTGCCCGGATCAGCGGAACTGTTGCGGTCCTTGCCTGCCGATGCCGTCGCCATGGTCACCTCGGCCGATCGGATCCTCGCCGGGGTGCGCATGCAGGCGGCCGGACTCGAGATGCCCGCAACCACTGTCACCTCCGAGGCCGTGACCCGCGGCAAGCCTGACCCGGAAGGCTACCTCAGGGCAGCCGCGCTGCTGGGTGCCGAGCCGGCCGACGTCGTCGTCTTCGAAGATGCCCCGGCGGGTATCGCTTCCGCCCGTGCGGCCGGCATGCTAACCGTGGTGGTGGGCGACGCCGGCGGCGAGGCGGCGGATGGGCTGTTGCAGATCGCGGATTACTCAGCTATCACTGCCACGGCCAGTCTGGACGCTTCGGGCCGCCGGGTGATCGATCTTCGGTTCTAACGGCTCAGCCAGCCAGCCGCACTCAGCCCGCCAATGCGTACACCGTGGTGCCGCCGATGCTCTGTGCCTGGAAGTTCGCAGCCACCCATTGCGCGATCTGGGCAGGAGCTTCCGATCCGCTGTTCGCCTGCATGGTCCCGCCGGCGATGAAGTAATGGATCTTGCCCTGCGCCACGAGTTGCTGAAACTGTGCAAGCGTGGGGGACGGGTCCGTACCGTTGAAGCCCCCAACCGCCATGACGGGCAGTTCGGTGGCCAGCTGGTAGCCGGCGGCGTTGTTGGAACCCACGACGGCGGCCGCCCACGTGTAGTTCGAGGCGCCGGATTTGAGCGCGGCAACCATTCCCGACGACGGCGTCGTGGCACCGAGCAGGCCGCCCATGCCACCGCCTTGCCGGTTCCCGCCGAAGCCACCACCCAGGGCGCCCGGCTGCTGGAGGGTCTGGGGCGGGTTGTTCTGGGCTGCGTTGTTTTGGCTGGCTTGTCCGAAGCCGCCCCGGCCGCCGAAACCACCTGCTCCGAAGCCGCCGAACGTAGTCGTTGGACCGGCGCTGGGGATCGCGCCGCTGTGCGTCACGGAGGCGGTGGAGATCGAGTACGCCAGGGGGCCGGCGAGGGAGGCCACGAGGGCGAGTACCGCCGTCGTGCGCTGAAGGATGTGGGAGGTGAAGCGTCCCGAGAGCAGCAGCCCGGCCGCGGCTGCCAATGCGCCAAACAGCACCGCCCAGCGCAGCCACGGACCATACGCGGTGGTGCTGCCCAGGAGGCCGAAGGCGAGGAATCCCGCTGCGGCCACTGCCACGGCGAGCATGACCGCGGCGACGAGCTGCGCGCGGTGCTGCCACAAAAGCGCACCGCCCAAGCCCGCGAGTCCGGCAATGCCCGGAGCCAGGGCTACTGCGTAATAGGGATGGATGATGCCCGCCATGAAGCTGAATACGAGTCCGGTGACAAGGACCCACGAGCCCCACACGATGACCGAGGCCCGGACGGAATCCGTACGCGGGGCACGGCGGCCCAGCCACAGCAGCCCGGCCCCGAGGACCAGCACCGAGGGCAGCAACCACGCGATCTGGCCGCCGAACTCGCTGTTGAACATCCGGAACAGCCCGGGAACTCCCCAGCCGTTGCCGCCTCCCACGCTGCCGGTTTCCTGGCCGCTGAGCCTGCCCAGGCCGTTGTAACCGAGCGTCAGTTCCAGGATCGAGTTGTTCTGGGAGCCGCCGATGTACGGCCGCATGTTCGCCGGAATGAATTCGACGACGGCGAGCCACCAGCCGGCCGAGACCACCATGGCCGCCCCCGCCGCAAGCAGTCGAAGCAGGCGGCGCCCCACTCCGCCCGGCGCCGCAACCACATACGCCACCGCAAATCCAGGAACCACCAGAAGGACCTGGAGTTGCTTGGTCAGGAAACCGAAGCCTAGGAACACTCCCGCCAGCAGGAGCCAACGCAACTTGTTGTCCTGGACGGACCGAAGGGTGGCGTAGCCGGCGGCCGTCATGAGCAGCACCAGCAGGGCGTCCGGGTTGTTGAACCTGAACATGAGGGTGGCAACCGGCGCGATGGCCATGACGACGGCGGCCAGCAGCCCGGCCCGGTGGGCGAGCCGTGGATCGCCGGTGGCGGGGGCCGCGGCCCGTCGGACCGCCAGATAAAGCAACCATGCTGTCGCAACGCCCATGAGTGCCTCGGGAACCAGGATGCTCCAGGAGCTCAGCCCGAAGATCCGTACCGAGAGGCCCATGATCCAGAGCGACGCAGGAGGCTTGTCCACCGTGATGGAGTTGGCCGCGTCGGAGGATCCGAAGAACCACGCGGCCCAATTCTGCGAGCCGGCCTGGGCCGCGGCGGAATAGAACGGGTTGGCCCAGCCGGAAGCGCCGAGGTTCCAGAGATACAGGACCGCAGTTGCAAGGAGGACAATGCCGAGCTCCACGCGGTGACGCAGGGCATGCGGGCCATGGTTGGGGCGGGACTTTCGGGTCAAGCACGGCCGGGCGCGGCCACCCCCTCCCCGGGGAGCGGCCGTTTCCGCAGGATCCACCAACCGCGACGGCGGAGACGACTGCCCTGCCTTGGAGTCCGTGTCTGTGGAATAGGAAGTGGTCATCGGAATCTACTTTGTCAGCTTGTAGACGGTGGAGCTGCCCACCGTCTGCGCTTGGAAGTTGGCCTGTACCCAGGAGGCTACCTCGGAATTGCCGCCCTGGCCTCCGAATCCACCACCGCCACCCATACCGCCTCCTGCGATGTAGTAACCGATCTGTCCCTTGGCCACCATGTCCTGGAATTGTGCCAGGGTGGGGTATGGATCGCCGCCGTTCCAGCCACCGAGTGCGATCACGTTGGTGTTGGTGGCGAGCTCAAGGCTCGCGGCTTGGGTGGCACCGGAGACGATCGCCGACCACTTCGTGGTGGTGGATGTCAGCAGGGCGGTCAGTCCGGCGTCGGCCGTTCCCTCGGAACCAGGCCCTCCCGCCTGACCCGCGCCACCGGCTGCGCCGAACCCTCCAGCACGGTTTCCGAAGCCGCCCATCGCGGAACCGCTGGGTCCCGACGTCGGGATGGAACCGGAGTGCGCGGTAGCCGCCGTCGCGAGCGTCCACGCCGCTGTTCCGAGGCCGCCGGCCAGAAGGGAAACGACGACGACGGCCGCAGCCGCTGCGTTCCGGAACCGCCCCGCCGGCCGCAGTGAGTCGAGGCGAAGCAGGATTGCTGCGGCCGCCACGACACCCAGGACGACGATCACGATGCGCAACCACGGAAGCCATGACGCGTCGCGGCCCAGGAGAACCGCGGACCAGGCCGAACTGCCGAGGATTACCACGGCCAGGACGATCCTGGCGGGCCAATATCCGCGGCCACGCCACAACTCGACGCTGCCAATGCCTGCCAAGGCTGCGATTGCCGGTGCGAGAGCTACCGCGTAGTAGGGGTGGACGATGCCGCTCATGAAGCTGAAGACGCCGGCTGTGACCAGAAGCCAGCCGCCCCACAGGATGAGCGCGGCACGGGTGCGGGAGGATCGCGCTTCCCGGCGGGTGAACCACAGGCCGGCTGCCAGCAGAATCAGTGCAGCAGGGAGAAGCCAGGAGACCTCGGCGCCAAAGCTCGTGCCAAACATGCGGGCGATCCCGGCAGCTCCACCGAAACCGCTGTTGCCGCCACCGCCGCCGCCGCCGAACCCGCCGAGGCCGCCCCCGGCAGGTGCCCCGCCTCCGCCGGGCGTCCCTTCGCCCGAGCCAGTGATGCGGGACAGCCCGTTGTAGCCAAACGTCAGCTCAAGGAAACTGTTGGTTTGCGAACCTGCCATGTAAGGCCGGGCCGAAGCCGGGGTCAGCTGGAAGACCGCGACATAACTGCCGGCCACTACTGCGATACCGGCCAATGCGCCGAGCAGGTGCAGCAGCCTCCGCCGCAACGGGGTGGGTGCGGCCCAGAGGTACGCAAGTCCCAGTCCTGGAACGATCAGGAAACCCTGCAGCATTTTGCTCAGGAACGCGAGGCCCACCACGGCGCCGGCTGCGGCGAGCCACTTCCAGCCTGCCCGTTCGATGGCACGGGTAGTGAAGTAGGCCGCGAGTACCAGGCACAGGGTCAGCATGGCGTCGGGATTGTTGAAGCGGAACATGAGGGCCGCCACCGGGGTCAGTGCCAAAGCGCCGCCGGCCAACAAGCCAGCGCCTGGTCCGGAGACCCGCTTGACCGTCAAATAGAGGAAACCGACGGCGGCGACGCCCATCAGCGCCTCGGGAACCAGCATGCTCAGGGGTGAGAAGCCGAAGATCCGGCCTGCCAAAGCAGGGATCCACAAGGAAGCCGGCGGCTTGTCGACGGTGATGGCATTGCCGGCGTCGAGGGAACCGAACAGAAACGCGGTCCAGTCCTTGGTGCCGGCCTGGATGGCCGCGGCGTAGAAGGAGTTTCCGTAGCCGGTGGCCGCGAGGTTCCAGAGATACAGGAAGGCGGTGGCTACGAGGAGCCCGGCGGCGGATGGCCGCACCCAGCGGGGCTGCCGGCCAAAGGCGTATCGCGTCCAGCGGGGCGTGGCATCGGGGGTTGCGGGGCCGGTCGAGTGACGGCCCTGCGCTGCCTGGGCGGTCCCGACGGTGGCAGGAAGCTCGGCGCCAGCACTTCCGGCGGCGGATCCCGTGCTTGCAGGAGTGATCGTGGAGGTCATGATGCTGCCGTTTCTGTGCGCGGTTTGGCTTGTGTGGTGGGTGCAGTCGCCTGCGCAGCAGGCTGCCGGAAGACCCAAAGTCGGAACAACAGGAAGCGGACCGCAGTGGCGGCGAGGTTCGCTGCGACTACGGTGAGGAGCTCGCCCCAGCGGTCCGGCGTCGTCGTGCTGTGCACCAAGGCGAGTGCCCCGGAGGTGAGTGCGAGGCCGATCCCGAACACGATCAACCCCTCGAAGTGGTGCCGAACGGGATTGCCGCCCTGGATGCCGAAGGTGAAGCGCCGGTTGGCGCCGGTGTTGGCGATGGCCGTGACGAGCAGCGCCAGGAAGTTGGCCAGCTGCAGGTCCATGAAGCCGCGGCAGAACAGGAAGATGAGCACATAGGCGAGGGTGGACGCAGCGCCGATCGCGGCGAACCGAACCAGTTGCCCGAAAAGGCTGCTGCGCGGGTTCTGCTCGGCGGTGCGGGACGACGCCGGGAGCGGCCCGCGTGCAAGCGCTGCGCGCAATTCCGGAATGGGGATGCGGCCCGAGACGAGATCCCGGGTGAGCCGGACCATGCCGCGGATGTCGGCCAGGGCGGTGCGTACCACGTCGACGCTGGAATTGGGATCGTCGATCCAGTCAACGGGAACTTCGTGGACCCGGAGGCCGCAGCGTTCGGCGAGGACCAGGAGCTCAGTGTCGAAGAACCACGAGTTGTCCATGGTGTGGGGGAGGATCTGCTGTGCGACGTCTGCCCGGATCGCTTTGAAGCCGCACTGGGCATCGCTGAAGCGGGCGCCCATGAACGAGTGCAGCATCAGGTTGTAGCTGCGCGAAATGAACTCGCGCTTGGGGCCGCGGACAACCCGCGAGTTGCGTGTGAGACGTGTGCCAATCGCGAGGTCCGAATGGCCGGAGATGAGCGGCGCCAAAAGGGGCGCCAGTGCGGCGAGGTCCGTGGAAAGATCCACGTCCATGTACGCCAGAACCGGCGACGGCGATGCGAGCCACACCTTGCGAAGGGCGTTGCCGCGTCCTTTCTCCTCAAGATGGACAACCGCGAGCTCAGGCAGTTCCCTGGCCACGCGCTCCGCGATCTTCAAGGTGCTGTCCGTGCTCGCGTTGTCCGCCACGGTGATGCGGAAGCCATGAGGGAAGGATTCGCGCAAATGGCCGTGAAGCCTGCGCAGGCACTCTTCGAGGTCGCGTTCCTCGTTGAAGACGGGGATCGTGACATCGAGGATGGGGATGGCGGTGTGGGTGTCCACAGGGGCACGCCGTCCGCTGCGCTGGACGGGGGTCTTAGCCTGGATGGGAAGGCCCGGCGGCACCACCGCGGGGTCCTTCAGGGTTCCGGAGGTGGATTCGATGAGCGTCATGTATCCACAGTGCCGTCGCAGAATATGAAGGCTTTAGGCGGAACCTGTGACGTGGCTGTGGATGTACCACCGGCGTGGCAAATCACATGCCTGGCCAAAAAACGCAAAGGTCCGCCCCTGAAGGGACGGACCTCGATGTATTTTGCGCGTGGCTCTTGGTTTAGTACCAGTTATGGGCCAAGTGGAAGGACCATGCCGCGGACGGCGATCCGTAGCGTTCCTTGATGTAGTTCAGGCCCCAGCGGATCTGCGTCTGGTAGTTGGTCTGCCAGTCGGCGCCTTCGGATGCCATCTTTTCGGCCGGCAGCGACTGCCCAATGCCGTAAGCGCCACTGGAGGAGTTGGTGGCAGTGGTGCGCCAATCCGATTCCTTGTTCCACAAGGTGATCAGGGCTGACATCTCGCCCTGTCCCCAACCGTAGGAGGGAAGGATGCTTGCGGCATAGGACTGGGCGCCGGAGGGATCATCGACGGCGACGGGAGCGGCCGGAGCCGCCGGAGCGGGGGGTGCAACGGGGGCAGGGGGTGCCACGGGCGTGGCCGGTGCGGCAGCCTGGGCCGCGACGGCGGCCGGACCGGGGGCGGATGCTTGGCTCGGCGTCGGCGTGGCGCTGGGCTTGGGGCTCGCGCTCGCCGACGGCGTGGCGGTGGCCGACGGCGTGGCTGAGTGGTCTGCCGTGCGGGATTCGGACGTGCGGCTCATGTCCTGGGCATTGATGGCTTGACCGGCGGCCTGGGTGGCGGCACCTGCACCGAGGAACACGGCAACGACGCTGGCAACAACTGCCATGCGCTGGCCGGTGCCGAGGTTCGACGCGGCTCGCCTCAAAGTGGAGCGTGACTTGTTATTCCGGGCAGGTTCGCCGCGGTGGCGCGCAACAGGGCGCGACTGATTCCTTGAATCAGACATGGTGATTGCCTCTCGACGCCTGCGGAGTTAGCTGTCGGATTCGGATGAGGTCATCCGGCCGTGGCCACAACGGAACGTGGCGGTACGGCTTCACCCCTAGGGCTGGCTCAACATGAGCGCTTGCCCGGAGACCTGGGTCCCCCGTCTCTGCCTGGACTGATGGGCACCGGGAAGTGGCAGAGCTCGGCGCCTACCCGGCGGTGGCCGGAATGATCCAGCGCACCCATTCGACGGTACAGGAGGATCTTACTTAAGTCACATTTAGGTAACGGAGGTCACGACGTCGGTGCGTCGACTTGCGCTCGCCGCGCACCGGCGTCGTGCCCTCCAGGGCGGCCTTTCAGGCCGTGGCGGTCCTGAGCGCCGGAAGCCGCACCGCGAACTCCGTCCGTCCGGGCCGCGAGGCCACTTCGACCGTGCCGCCATGCGCCTGGACAATGGATTCCACGATCGACAAGCCGAGCCCGGACGTGCCCTCGGAACCGGAGCGGGCGGCGTCGGCACGGGCGAAGCGCGAGAAGATCCTGCCCTGGAATTCAGGCGGGATGCCCGGCCCGTTGTCAGTCACGGTCACCACGGCGCTGCCGTCGGCGGACCGCATGACGCCGGTGACCACGGTGGTTCCCGCCTCCGTGTGCTTGCGGGCGTTGGAGAGCAGATTCGCCAAAACCTGGTGGAGTTGAGTGGTGTCGCCGCGGACCGTGAGGGGCTCGTCCGGGAGCTTGAGCTGCCAGATGTGACCTGGGGCCATGACTTTCTCGTCGCTGACGGTTTCGATCACCAACTGCGTGAGATCCACATCGGTGAACTCTGGGGCCTTCCCTTCGTCCAGCCGGGCCAACAAGAGGAGGTCCTCCACGAGGGTGGTCATGCGTTCCGACTGGCTCTGCACCCGGCCCAGCGACTTGCGCCCGTCCTCGGTGAACGTCTCTGTCATGCGCAAGAGCTCGGTGTAGCCGCGGATGGCGGTCAGCGGAGTGCGCAGCTCGTGGGACGCGTCGGCCACGAACTGGCGCACCTTTGTTTCGCTTTGCTGGCGCGCCTCTAGGGCGCTGGACACGTTGTCCAACATCAAGTTCAAAGCATGGCCGACGCTTCCCACTTCCGTGCTCGGGTGGGCCGCCGACGCCGGAACGCGCACAGCGAGTGCCACCTCACCGGCGTCGAGCGGAAGCTTCGACACCTTCGTGGCGACGTCGGAGAGCTGCTCCAAGGGGCGCATGGTGCGGCGGATCAGTACGGTTCCGGCCAGCCCGATCAGGACCAGTCCGCCCAAGGAAACCAGCACCATGGTCCAGACGAGCGAGGCCTCGGTGTCCTCTTTCGAGGCGAGCGGCAGCCCCGTGATGACAACATCGCCGTAGGGAGTTTCGGTGGCCACCAGCCGGTAGCCGCCATTGGACAGGGTGCGATCAACCGGGCGGCCATCGGAGGGGAGCGCCGACAGGATTCGAGCGTCGCTGGGCGACAACGGCGCACGGGTGGCATCGGAGGACAGGAATCCAGCATCGGTGCTCACCTGACCTGCGAGAATACGCGCATTCAGGGTGCCGATGCTCTGGCCCCGGGGGTCCAAGGGGTCCGGACGGCCGCCAGGGTTGCCTTGCGGCGGGCGGCCATGGGAGGCCTGCGCCAATTGCTGGTCCAGCTGTTTCGTGAGGAACACATCCATGGAGGCGTAGCTGACCACACCGACGGCACCGCAGATGGCCACGAGGAGTGCCATGGAGAGAAGGATCAAGCGCGTGCGCAAGTGCCAGGTTGAAGGATTGAACCAGCTGTGGTCGGTCTGGCGGGGGATACCCGAGAGTGCGGACATTCGGAGCCCCGGCTATTCGGCGGGTTTGATGACGTAGCCTGCTCCGCGCACCGTGTGGATCATGGGCGGGTGGTTGGCCTCGATCTTCTTGCGCAGGTATGAGATGTAAAGCTCCACAATGTTGGCTTGCCCGCCGAAATCGTAGTCCCACACGCGGTCAAGGATCTGGGCCTTGCTGACCACGCGCTTGGGATTCTCCATGAGGTAGCGGAGGAGCTCGAACTGGGTCGCCGTGAGCGGAATGTCTTCGCCGCCGCGGGTAACTTCTCGTGTGTCTACGTTCAGGGTCAAGTCACCTACAACCAGTTCGGCCGTGTCCATCGCGGCCACGCCTGAGCGTTGGACCAAGCGGTGCAGGCGCAGCAGGACTTCCTCCATGCTGAACGGCTTGGTGACATAGTCGTCGCCGCCGGCGGCCAACCCGACGATGCGGTCCTGCACGTCATCCTTGGCGGTGAGGAAGAGCGCAGGCACCTCAGGCGCAAAGGCGCGGATCCTCCCCAGCAGCTCTACGCCGTCGAACCCTGGAAGCATCACGTCCAGCACGAGGACATCCGGACGGAAGTCCTTGGCGAGCTTTACCGCAGCCGGACCGTCGCCGGCCACGGCCACCGACCAACCCGCCATGCGCAGCCCCATACTCATGAGCTCGGCGAGGCTGGGTTCGTCGTCCACCACAAGGGCGCGGATAGGAGAACCGTCCGGGTGGCTGAGCTGCGGAAGGTTATTGGTCATGGAGTGCGAGGATGCCATGGGACAACTCTCCAATCTGCCGGTTTGCCAGTGCTTTGCCGTTGCTGTGAGCACCCTGTGAGTCCCAGCCTAGCCACCTGTCGGGAGGTTGTTCCGGTTCCAGCAGAATCCGACACCATACCGAGCGGCAGGTCACAGGCAAGCCTGCAGTTCGACACAGCCAATGCACAGCAAAGCGGCTGACGCTGTTTGGGACAAGAACAAGCACGACCAAACAGCCTCGATTTCGATGGAGAACACCATGGATCAGCAAAACAACCCCTCCGTACCTGGTTCCGAGCCGGAGAACGGGCACCCGCAGCCGGTGATCCGCCCCCTTGATGATTCTGCGCAGCCTGGTGCTGGGCAGCCTGCCGCGGGGTGGGGTGCTCCGCAGCCGCCGGTGAACCAGCAGCCTGGGCAGCCTGCCGCCGGGTGGGGTGCTCCGCAGCCGCCGGTGCACCAGCAGCCTGGGCAGCCTGCCGCCGGGTGGGGTGCTCCGCAGCCGCCGGTGCACCAGCAGCCTGGGCAGCCTGCCGCCGGGTGGGGTGCTCCGCAGCAATACAACTCCGCACAGCCCCGGCCTTCGTTTTTCAAGAATTGGAGCCTGAAGAAGGGGCTCATTGTTGGCGGCGTCGCGGTCGTGGTCGCCGCGGCGGCAGGGGCCGGTGCTTACGCCGCCGGAAACGGGACCGCGGCAGCAGATACCACCAACGCGCAGGGACCGGGGGCCGGGCAGAACGGCCAGGGCGGATTCGGCGGCCCGGGTGGGACGAACGCGGGCCCGGGCGGGCTCGGCGTGGGCATGGGCGGCCTGAACGCTGCGGTCCACTCCGAGTATGTGGTCCTCCAAAACGGCAGCTACGTCACCATGGCAGGCCAGCTGGGTACGGTCACTGACATCTCGGCGAGCTCCATGACCGTCAAGAGCGACGACGGATTCACCCGCACTTATTCGCTTGGAACGGACGTCGTGGTAGCGGAAGGCGTCCGGCAACGCGGAAGCGGAACCACCGGCTCCACCTTGACCCTCGCCGATGTGAAATCCGGATCCAGCGTGAGGGTCACTGCGCTCAAGGAATCCGACAAGTACACGGCCCAGTCCATCCAGATCGTCACTGCCACCACCTCAAGTACCCAAGGAACCGGCACCACCAACTAGCGACGGGTGCTGCTTGGCTCCGTCGTGACCTTCTTTGCCCCGCTTTGGCCTCAGAATGACGCAACTCGCCGTGTCGCAAGCGCTTTCCGAATTCAAAGAAGGTCACGACGGCGCGTCCGCCGGGGCGATTGCAAGGGACCTAGCAGAGGATTTGCCAAAGAATTTTCACAGGACGCAAACCCACGATTGGACAAGGGTTGTTTCATATCTCGAGATTCAAAGGCAAGCGCATGACGTGACTTAAGATTCAAAGAATGATCTTTCCATCAAATTTTATTCGAATATTTCGTGAGCAACAGCCAGTATGACGAACGAGAACGAGTCACATTTGGACATGTGTGAATTGTGATGTGCGGCACAATAGTCCGATTCGTCTCAAAATGTGGACGCTTCCGCCCTTTGTTACTTGCAAGTTCCCTTTGTTACGTTGCACACTTCAAATGTGAACAAGAACTCAACAGCATCTGCAGCCGCAGCGATCGAGCCCAGCGCACCCGCTGGTTTTTCGATGAGCTGTTGTCGAATGCATGCCTAACTTCAGACCCCAAGAGGTTTCAGGCATTCGCCCCCTGCCCAGCGTCGGGCGCCCCTCCCCATCTCATTGCGGGGACCAGACCAGCATTCGAAGCCGCGATGACGGCTATTCACTTTGAGGTAAGCAATCCATGTCAGTTGCATCCGGATACGTCCACATCTCCGTCCGTAACGCCAATAAGGCCGCGTCGAACGCCGGCCTGCGTCCCGGCTTCGGCAACCGCCCGGCCTACGCCCAGCCCGCACCGCAGGGTGGCAGCCAGGCGCCCGGTTACGTCCCCCAGGGCTATAACCCCAACTCCTACGGCCAGCTCCGCGCTGTTCCCGCCAACGAGGCCTCGCCGATGACTGCACCCACGCCCGTCCTGGCGCCAGCGGACCGTTCCCTCCGCCCCGTTGCAAATGACAATGTGGCCCGCGGGTTCGTGCTCTACATGGGCATCGACGAAGACACCGCCGCGGCCGCGGGAACGTCCATCGCCAAGCTTGCCCAGGAAATCCGGGCCTACGCGCAGTCCCTCGTTTCCGGTGCCGAGAGCTATGCCGCCGTCGCGGTTGCCCCGGCCAGTGCGCCAGGTTCCGCGCTCGACGTCGTCCGCTCGACTTTCGGTGACCCGACCGTTGGCAACCGCCAGCGCGCTGAGGCGCTCCGCCCGCAGCCTGCCCAGGAAGCCCGCCCGTCCGGCGTCTTGATCGACCTCGCCCGTCGTGAAGTGCACCTCGACGGCGAATCGCTGAACCTCACGTTCAAGGAATTCGAGCTCCTCAACTACCTCGTCGAGAACGGCACCCGCACCGTGGGCCGCGATGAACTTCTCGAGGGCCTCTGGCGCAACGCCGAAGAGGTCCCCAACGAGCGCACCATCGACGTCCACATCCGGCGCCTCCGCTCCAAGCTCGGGCGCCTCGCAAACACGGTCCGCACGGTGCGCGGCCAGGGCTACCGCTTCTATGAGCACCCCGAGGTCATCGTCTGGGCCGCTCCGGAATACTCGATCTAGTCTCAACCCGCTCGAGGCGCCCGCCCCCTGCAAAGGTGGCGGGCGCTTTTGCTTGCGCGGCCCACCCGACTGACTCGCATTTGTTGTCGTTTACAGGCGTCAAAACGACAATAAATGCGAGCTAGTTGGGATAGTAGGGTGGGGGGATGAGCGAGCATCACATTAAGCGGCTGGTGATCATGCGGCATGCGAAGTCGGACTGGCCTCTCGGGGTGCCGGACCATGAGCGCCCCCTTGCCGAGCGTGGCCACCGGGAGGCTCCCCTTGCCGGAAAATGGCTCCTCAAACACCATGTGATTCCGGACTTCATCCTGTGTTCGTCCTCGCTGCGGACCCGGCAGACCTGTACTTGGGTGTGCAGCGAGCTTGGGGACAAGGCCCCGACGCCGAAACTCGAGGACGGACTATACGCCGCCTCCGCACAGCGCATGTTGACCGTCATCAACCATGTGCCGGAAACCGTCACCACGCTCATGATCTTCTCCCACATGCCCGGCGTGCAGGACCTCGCGATGCACTTGGCGTCCCGCGACTCGGACCATGACGCCTACATGGATGCCGCAACGCGTTACCCCACGAGCGCCATGACCGTGATGGAACTCGAAAAGCCGTGGGCTGAACTCGATGGCCAGGATGCACGGCTGACCCACTTCGCAGTGCCCCGCCCGAAGAAATAGCCCCGTCGCGCGAACTGGCAGCTAATGCCCATTGCCGCGCCGCCAGAGGGCATCTGCTGCCAGTTCGCGCGGATAGTCCGAGCTAGCCCACCTCGAGGCCAGCCGCCACGTCCTGAAGCAGGCGCACGACGTGGCGGATGCTGGGGCTTGCCGTCATGGTCTTCCGGTACACGATTCCCACCTGGCGTTGCTGCATCGGATTGACCACGGGAACCGCGACCACTCCGGTGGGGAGCTCGGGCCTGCCGAGCCGGGGCACGAGCGCCACCGCAACACCCTGCTGGACCATTGCGATGTGCGTGGAAAAGTCGGGGTCGTAGATGCGGATGTCCGGCACCCGCCCCAGGCCTGCGAGGATCGCCAGCAACGCCTCATTGCAGATGGCGCCGGCCGGCGTGCTGATCCAGCGTTCATCCACCAGGTCGGAGGGCTCGACGGCGGTCCGCCCGGCCAGCGGGTGCGCTGAGTTCAGCAGGACGTCGGCGGTGTCGAGGCAGAGGTCCTCGTGGACCATGTTCTCCGGAATCACCAAGGGCACCGAGTGCCAGTTGTGCACGACGCCGAGATCGGCTTCACCGGTTGCGACCCTTTGGACGGCCTCGCGCGGGTCCTCGGCCACCACCCGGATTTCAAGCCCGGAGCCGCCAAGCCCGGAGCTCCCCGCGGCCGAAGCGGCGGCAACAGCCTGATCTGAGCCAAGTTTCCGCAGCATCGGACCCACCAGCCCGCGGCAAGCCGTTGAGAACCCGACGAGCCGAAGCACTCCGCTCGGCTTCGCGGGGTCGGCGAGCAAGGTGGCCTGTAGCTCCTCCAACTCGCCCAGGATCCGGCGTCCGTACTCGGCCAATGCCATGCCGCGGTCGGTCAGCAGTACGCCGCGGCCATGCCGCTCCAGGACGGTGACACCGCTCTGCTTCTCGAGCTTCTTGATCTGCTGGGAGACCGCTGAGGGGCTGAAGCCCATGGCTTCCGAGGCCGCCACTACCGAGCCTTGCTGTTCAACTGCTACGAGGGCCCGTAGCGCCGCAATCTCAATCATGAAGCAAACGTACATGATTGGATGCAGAATTCAACGCTGGTGCTTCATTCACTTGACTGTCAGAGTTGAATCGTGAATATCCGACACTCAGCACTCGCCGTCCTTGTCGCCGTCCTTTGGGGCCTGAATTTCGTCGCGATCGACTTTGGCCTCCACCCCGCAAGCGGGAATGGCGGCAACGGGAGCGGTGGCTCGGCCGACGTGCCCCCGCTGCTGTTCGTCGCCATCCGCTTCCTGCTGGTGGTGTTCCCCTGCATCTTCTTCGTCCGCAAACCGGACGTCAGCTGGAAGGCGATCGTCGGCGTCGGGCTCTTTATGAGCGCCGGGCAGTTCGGCCTTCTCTACCTGGGCATGGCGCTTGGGATGCCTGCCGGGCTCGCCTCGCTTGTGCTGCAGGCGCAAGTGCTCCTGACAGTGCTTTTGGCGGCCCGGTTCCTCGGGGAGCGGCCGAGCAAGCGCCAACTGACCGGAGTGGTTCTGGGTGTCGCAGGGCTCGCCCTCGTAGCGGTGGGTCGAAGTTTGGTGGCCCCGGTGGTGCCGCTCATGATTGTGCTCGCAGCGGCGTTGTCCTGGGCCGCGGGAAACATCATCGCACGCAAGGCCAAGGCGGCCTCGGGACTAGGGCTGGTGGTCTGGTCCGGGGCGGTTGTCCCGTTGCCGCTTGCGGGCTTGTCGCTGATCATGGACGGGCCGGCCGCCGTCGTCGGGACCCTCACCAACCTTCAGCCGGCGACCATCTTGAGCGCCCTGTACACCGCCATTTTCGCGTCGCTGGTGGGCTATGGCATCTGGAACCGGCTGCTTAGCCTCTACCCGAGCTCGGCCGTGGTGCCCTTCACGTTGTTGGTCCCGGTGGTGGGAATGACCGCGGCGTGGCTGCTCATCTCAGAGGTCCCGACGACGGCGGAACTGGTTGGCGGCCTCCTCCTGCTGGGCGGTGTGGCGACTGCCGTGCTGCAGCGACGCGCGAAGCCTGGGGAGCTGGCGGCGCCCGACGTGCGTCAGCGCTTGGGTGCCGGCCTGCGCTGAGCGGGCGATCCCGACGGCGGGCGCTTGGCGGAGGCGGCCGGGGTGCGCGGTGCCGGGCGCTTCACAGCTCCCGACGCCGGACGGGCGGCCGGCCGCTGGGCGGGCCTGGCGGGTACCGGGGAAGGACGCGAAGCTGGCCGGGGCGCCGGCCGCCGGGCAGCCGTACGGGCCGCTGCCTTCGAACGGCGGGATGGCCACACCGCCCCCACGAACAAGACCAGCAGGGAGCTGCATCCGGCAAGTGCGGCGAGGTAGAAGTAGATGTCCGAATCCTTGGTGCTCACGGCGCTGCCCAGGGCATTCTCGTCCTGGTTGAAGGCGAGCCCCCACATGCGCAGGAACGCGATTCCGAACCCGATGAAAAGGATCGTCGAAATGGCTCCGAGAACCAGCATGAAGTACCTGCGACGGGTGAAAACTTCGGCGACGCACGCCAGATAGCCGATCGCCAGGACCCCAAGGAAGATGTACATCACAGTTTCGTCAAGGGTGATGGCGAGGAGCACCAGCAAACCAGCGGACACCACGGCAGAGATGATCGCTAGCTTTCCACTGTTCCCCATGTGACGCATGGGATTAATCATCCCTGACGGGCAGGCAGCGCCACGCCCCAAGACGCGGCAGTTGCCATACCGTTACCGCAGAACGTAGCCGCGCATGATCGTCATGATTGCCGCTGTGCTCTGCTCACGCGTGCGCTCGGGGTTGTACGTCTGCCGGTCAAGGCCCACCACGAAGATCGCTCCGAACATCGCCGCCTCGAGGCTGCCCCGGGCAATGCCCGTATCCACGGTGTACGTGGTGGCGACCTTTTCGATGGCTGAGCCAATCACGGCCAGCAACTCGCTGCGGAGTTCGACGAAGAGCTTGCCCCATTCGCTCGGCGTCCGCCAGTTTTCGCTGATCCAGAGCCGCGCGAAGGACGGGTAGTCGTCCATGAAGTCCATGGCCTGGCCGAGCATGGCTTCCATGGCCTCGAGCGGATCGGCGTGCAAGCCTTCGATGGTCTGGAGTCGCCCGAGCATGATGTCGACGCCGTGTCGCAGCAACTGGGCGATCAGATCGGACTTGCTGCCGAAATTGTAGTAGACCGTTCCCTTGGACACTCCGGCTGCGGCTGCGATCTCGTCCACCGTGACGCCTGCCGCCCCGCGCTCGCCGATCAGCTCCATCGAAGCGTCGAAAAGGCGCTGCTTGGTCGCGTTGGTGCGGGCTGGGCGGAGCTTCTTCTCCGGGAGCGCGGGGGCGTCCGGCTCTTGCATGCTCATACCGCGATCTCCGGCTTCAGGGTCTTGGGGGTCCAGAACTTGTGCTTACGGACGGCCAGCGTGGAAAGCGCGGCTCCCAGCACAGTGTAGCCAAGCAGGCCCAGGACAATCGGCCAGATCATGGACAAATCGCCGCCATAGATCAAGTGCCGCATGCCGGTCACCACGTAGCCCATTGGCATGATCTCGTGTACCACGTGCAGCGGCATGGGGGTGGTTTGCCACGGGAACGTTCCGCCGGAAGACACCAACTGCAGGACCAGCAGGATCAACACCACGAACTTTCCGGGAGTCCCCAGCAAAGCCACGATGCCCTGGATCAGGGCCGTGAATGCCATGACCGCGGCCAGCATGAACAGCCACATCCACACCGGGTGCGCCGCGTTGAGGCCCAGCCCCAGGTCCACCACGAGGGTGAGGATACTTGCTTGCAGCACGGACACCACGAAGAACGGCAGCCAGCCGCCGACGGCGATTTTCCACGACGGAGCGTTCGAGGCCAAGGCCCGCTGCGTGATGGGACGCATCGCCTGGACCAGCATGAACACACCGATCCAAAGGGACAGCGTCAGGAAGAACGGGGCCAGGCCCGCACCGTAGGACCCTGCCTTGGCCTGGGAAACGTTGTTGACCGCCACAGGATCCGCGATCACCTTGGACACCTCGCTCTTTTGGGCGTCGTTCGGATTCAGGACCTTGCCTGCGCCCTTCGCCAACTCGCTCGCCAAGGTGCGGGATCCGTCCGCGGCCGTCGCGGCACCGCTGGCAAGCTGCGCCGCGCCGTCGTCGAGCTTTGACGCACCGTCCGCGAGGGCCGCGGTGCCGTTGACGGCAGACTGTTCACCTGCGGCCAGCGTCGCGGCGCCGGAGCTGAGCTGGTCCGCGCCTGCCGAGGCCTGGCCGATGGCGCCCGTCAGTGCCGGTGTGGCACCGGCAAGTTTGGCGGCGCCCGCACTTACGGCGGCCGATCCGTCGGAAAGCTGCTGGATCTGGGCGGCATCCGCCGAGATCTTGGCTTTGGCGTCGGTGACCGGGCCGGACGCGGCGGCGGTGTCAAAGTCGGCCAGGATTTTGTTCGCCTGGTCCTGCGTGATGACCCCGGCGGACAGGAGCCGCGCGTTGGAGGCCACAACGCGGTCCCGCGCTCCGGCGTCGAAAGCTGAAAGCTGCCCGACGACGTCCTGGACTTTCGCGTTCAACTGCGCGTTTCCGGCGGCTACTTGGGCGGCGCCGTCGGCGAGCTTCTGTGAGTCGGCCGGAAGGGATGCGGTCTTGTTCTTCAGTTCGGTGAGCCCTGCGCTGAGCTGTCCGGCGCCGTCGTTCAGCTGATTGGCGCCGTCACGCAGCTTGTTTTGGCCGGCCAGGAGCTCGGAGGCTCCGCTGCTGAGCTTGCTGGTGCCGTTGTGCAGGGTGGCCGCGCCGTCGCTGAGTTTGCCGACGCCGTCGGCGAGCTGGGAGGCGCCGTCGGACGCTTTGACGATGGAGGCGTGGATGGTGCCGAAGCCCGTGAGGAGTTGGTTGGCGGTTTCCTCGCCCACTTCCTTGGCCACGGTGGAGTGCACCGCGGTGGTGAGTTTGTCCACGATAGTGCTGAGGAGGTAGTTGTTCGCGTCGTTGGTGGTGACGTTGAGCATCGCCTGGTTGGCGGCGTCGAAGCTGCCCGGCGAGACCAGGTTGGCGGAAAAGTCCTTTGGAATCTTCAGGGCGAAGGCGTATTTGCCGGATTCCACGCCGGCGTCGGCTTCGGCCGTGGTGGTCACGCGCTGCCAGTTGAAAACGTGGCTCTGCACGAGGCTGTCGGCAACCTTCTGGCCCGCCTGCAGTTCGGGACCGTTGGCCGGCTGGGCTCCCGCGTCTTCGACGACCAAGGCGGCGTCGATCTGGTTGAGATTGCCGTAAGGATCCCAATTCGCGTAAAGGTACACGGCTCCGTAGAGGAGGGGCACCATGGTCAGGGCGAGGATGGTCAGCTTAGGCAGGAGCCCGCCGGTCATGCGCTTGAGTTCGGAGCGGGCCAGCCGCAGAACAGTCACTTTGCGGTCCTTTGCAGGGTTTCGGGTACTTCTTCGGGATCTTCTTGCGCGTCGTCGAGGAGCTCAGCGGGTTCGGCCGGTGCAGTGTGCGTGACCGAGTTGCCGATCACCGCGGCCGGGCCGGCCCAGTTGTCCGGGAGGGCAGAAACGACGGCGATGACGGCGAGCGGCCGCCCGGCGTCGTACGCCAACTGCTCAAGGCGGGGGAGCCAGTCCGCGGTGTTTGCGCTGTGCCGGTCCGGGGAGTCGAGCACCAGGAGGTCAAGGGCAGGGTCCGCAAGGGCCAGGGCAGTCAGCAGCTCGAGGCGTCGGTCCGCAGGGAGTTGCTCAATCCACAGCCCGGCGATGTCCTCGAAGCGGTTGACCTTGAGCCACGGCTTGCTGAGGAGGGCGCCACGGTAGCGGCGGGGGATGAGGGAGAGGTCTTCGGTGACCAGGTCGCGGACGCTCAAATGCTGCTCCGGCTCGTTGACGCCGGGAGCGTCAATCAGGGCGCTCGCGGCCCGGACTTTCTTGGTCTTTGCCGAGTTTTCCCAGCTCAGGAGGCCTTTGCTGGGCTTCATCCGGCCGCTCAGCGCGAGAGCCAATGCCGTGCGCTGGTCCTGACCGTCGCCGCTGACCAGGAGGAGTTGCCCGCGCCTGGCTTCGAGGGAAGTGGGAGGCAGGAGATCGTCCCGGCGGCCGTCGATCTGGAGTTGCTGTGCAGACAGCACAATTGGACCTTTCGCAGAACCTGTTATCTGCTCCAATCGTAACTGAACTGACCAGTCAGTTCAAATAGCGTCGGCGGTTCCTCGGGCCGCGTCCTCTCAGGTGGCTACCCCTCGGCAGGCTTCGCGCGGCGCACCGGCATAAACGTACGCGGCGGCTCTTCCGCGGCGAGGAAATTGGCTATCAAGCCCGTGACGACCTCCGGCTGTTCCAGGGGAAGCCCGTGGGAGGCTCCCGGAACGACGGCCAGCTGGCCTTGGGGAAGGGCCTCGTACAGCGAGAGGGTATGGGGCAACGTGACCACGTCGTCGTCACCGACCATCACGAGAACCGGCTGAGTGATGTGCGCGATGTCGGTGGTGGTGAGTTCCGGCTCCGACGTGAACGTCGCCACACTTTTGCCAAAGACGACCTCTAGGTGTTCCGGACCGTCGGGCGATCGCTCGATGTAGGCCTTGCCCAGTTCCTGCGCGATCGGCGAATCCTGGTCCATGTCGAAGGGCACGGTGCCGTTGTAGTGGTAGTTGGTGCCAATGACAACCAGCTTGCTGACAAGCTCGGGTCGCCGGAGTGCGACAAGGAGGCCAACGATCCCACCATCACTCCACCCGACGAGATGGGCAGGGCCACCAACGACGTCCTCGAGCACCCGTACCGTCTCGGTGGCCATGTCCGCGTAGTGGAAGTCGGCATCTGTGTCCGCGGTATACCCATGGCCTCGACGATCGAAGGCGACCACCCGGAACCGCTCCGATAGGCCCGGTCCGATGCTCCTGAGCAGATCGTCGCTGTTGCTCAGGCCGCCATGCAACAGCAGGAGGGGTTCGCCGGGACCGCCCCGGTCTTCGACCCACGTTGGGTGTCCGGCAATGTCCACGAGCTCGGCCATGCGGCCATTGTCCTCCCGGCCCGTCGGCGCCACAACGGCTACCAGGCTTACAGCCCGTACTTTTCCAACAGGCGCAGCCACACCTCACTGATAGTGGGGAACGACGGCACCGCATGCCACAGCCGGTCCAACGGCACTTCGCCCACAATCGCGATGCTGGCGCCATGCAAAAGCTCGGCTACTCCCGGCCCGGCGAACGTCGCGCCCACCACCACTTTCCGGTCCTCGTCCACCACCAGTTGTGCCCAGCCCTGGTAATTTTCCGAATGCAGCTGGGAGCCGGACACGTTGATGGGGAGTTCCACCGTGCTTGCATTGATGCCCTTCTGCAACGCCTGCTTGAGGCTCGGACCCACGGATGCCACTTCCGGATCCGTGAAGACCACACTGGGGATCGCGTATTCGTCGGCCGTCTTTGCGAGGGCGCTCCAGGGCTTAGGGTCGCCGTGGAGGGTTCCCTTTGCGCGGGCCACGATGGCGTCGCCGGTTGCCCTGGCCTCGTACTTGCCCTGATGGGTGAGGAACACCGATCCCGCAGCATCGCCGGCCGCGTAAAGCCACAGCCCGCTGGTGCCGTCGCTCGCGGCACCCTCAACCAAGCCGCTCGAGTCCGTGGTGAGGCGCAAAGGCTTGCCCTCCTCGGCGTCGAGCCCTACGTTTTCGAGTCCTAAATTGTCCAGGGAGGGCCGCCGACCAGTCGCCACCAGCAACTGGTCGGAGTTCAAGACTGTCCCGTCGCCGAGTGTGACGCTGAAGGAATGGTCCGCGTTATGTTCGACCCGCGTCGTGTCTGTCCCGAGACGGAGATCGACGCCGTCGGCCCTAAGTCCCGCAGCAACCAGCTCGGCGGCTTCCTCGGGGAACGCGCTCAGCAGCCGCCCTCGGGCAACGATCGAAACCGACGAGCCTAAGCGGGCGAAAGCCTGGGCAAGTTCGACACTGGCGACACCGCCGCCTAGCACGATGAACCGTTTGGGGATTTGCCGCACCGAGGTGGCCCCGCGGGTTGTCCAGTAGGGGACGTTGCGCAAGCCGTCGACTTTCGGGATGACGGGCGTGGATCCGGTGGCCACTACCACGGCGTGATGGGCTTTGAGCGAGTAGCTGTTGCCGTCCTTGCCATCCACTTGGACTTCGCGGGGGCCCGTGATGCGCGCGCGGCCCCGGATGAGCTCGATCCCCGTATCCACGAGCCACTGCACGGCGCCGTCGTCCTGCCATTTGTTGGTGAAGTAATCGCGGTATTTCAGGACTGGTGCGGGATCCAGGACCTTCGTGATGGAGTCCGATGCTCCGGGCACTGACTGGGCTGTGTGCAGCGCGGTTCCAGGCCGAAGGAGCGCTTTGGACGGTATGCAGGCCCAGTAGGAGCATTCCCCTCCGACGAGTTCAGCCTCGACGATGGCCGCGGTAAGACCGCCCCGGACCACTCGGTCTGCAACGTTTTCACCCACCGCCCCGGCGCCGATCACGATGACATCGAATTCCCGGATATTCTCCTCAGCCATGGGAGAAGCCTACGCCCGGACACAGGCTGGGATCAGGGAACCGGCGACGGATTCTGCGCGATCAGGCGTCCATTGCGCCCTTGAACCAGCCCGTGATGCTGGCCGGATGGGTGATAGCGGTGCCGACGACGACGGCGAACGCCCCGGCGTCGAGGGCCTGGCGGGCTTGTGCGGGGGTGTGGATGCGGCCCTCGGCGATGAGTGGCTTGCCCAGTCCTGCGCCGGCGATCTCGGCGAGAAGCTCGAGATCGGGGCCGTCTGTCTTGGGACGCTCCCCGGTGTACCCGGCCAGCGTGGTGCCGATCAAGTCAGTACCGGCTTCGACGGCGGCCACCGCATCAGCGTAGGAACCGCAGTCAGCCATGACCAAGGCATGCGATTCGGCGTGGATTCCATCAATGGTTTGCTTGAGGCTCAAGCCATCGGGACGCGGGCGTCGCGTACCGTCGATAGCCACGACGTGGGCCCCGGCGTTCGCGACGGCGAGGGCATGCCGGAGCGTGGGGGTGATGAAAACGCCGTCGTGCCCGTCCTTCCAGAGCCCGATCACCGGAACCTCCACAGCTGTGCGGGTGAACTGGACATCCGCGAGGCCCTGGACCCGGACCGCGGCGGCACCACCGATAACCGCCGACGCCGCCACCTGGCCGGTCGTCCGCGGATCGCGCATGGGTTCGCCCGGGTAGGCCTGGCAGGAGACGATCAACTGGGAGCGGAGGGCTTCGAGGCCGTCGGGGGTCAGGATCATGGGGTCTCCTTGTTCGGGTGTTCGGGTGTTCTGATGTCAGTTCAGGACGAGTTTGGCTGCGCCCACAATGGCCGCGGTATTGCCTAGCGCCGCGCGAAGCACGGGGATGTCAGCAAGCGGGGCCATGAGCTCTTTGCGCAGGGCGCGTTCCATGGGTTTCCACCAGAAATCTCCCGCATCTGCGAGACCGCCGGAAACCACTACCGTCTCCGGGTCGAGGATGTTGACAAGCCCGCCGATCGCCTGCCCGGCAGCACCCGCGCCTGCCCCGATGGCTTTGATGGCGGCAGCACTGTCAGCCGCGGCGGCCCTATCGCCGTTGCGGGCCACGGCAAACACGGCACGCGTGTCCGCGACCTCGGAGGAACCGCCGAAACGGATGAACGACTCATGGATGGCCGGCCCCGAGGCGATCGCCTCGACGTGGCCCGAGCCGCCGCACACGCAGGGGAGGGCTTTGCCCTCGTGATAGGCGTACGGCGAAGCAAAATGCCCCACGTGCCCACCCACATAGTGGTGTCCCAAAACAGGAGAGCCGTCCAGCACAAAGCTGCCGCCCACACCCGTCCCGAAAGCCACCATCAACGAACTCGAAGACCCCGCAGCCGCCCCACGCCACGCCTCACCCAGAGCATGCGCATGCACATCATTGACCGCACTGACCGACCCCCGAGGCAAGCCCAGGAGTTGCGCCAACCCAGCCGTCAACCTGGTCCCGGCCCACCCAAGAATCGCATCAGTGGCCGAAACCACCTCGCCATTCACGGCATCGATGACCCCGGCCGACCCCACGCCAACACGCCCGACGTCGATTCCCTCACCCGCCGCCCGCCGCATGAGCCGCCCCACGAGCGCCGCAGTCGCCTTCAAAATGGCGTCGCCCCCACTCCGATTCAGAGTAGGAATCTGCTCCGAAAACAACACCTCGCCGTCGGCTCCCACAACCCCCGCGGCAGTCTTCGTCCCCCCAAGATCAACCCCGACCACGTACATCATGTTTGTCCTCCGGATCGTTCGATTGCTGCGGTTGCTGTGGTTGCGTCTGTGGTCAGGTTAGCTGTGGTTGGTACTGCGCCGGACTGCGGTTTGGTTGCGGTCGGGTTAGTTGTGGCTGGGACAGCGCGGACCCATCATTTCGCCGGCGCTTAGACACCTCCCGACGTCGTCTTCCGGTCGCTGGGCGACCTTCAGACGACTCTGGTCGGCGATGCGCGCCTACACGAAACAATGCGCCCGCGCTTTGCGCTGTCGACTCACCGATCGGCACCCTGCCGCCTGCAGCGGCACGGTGCGGATCCCAGCCCCGGTACAAAGGTTCCGCGATCGCTCGAGTGGCGGTGGGACGGTTTTGTGTAGTCCCGCATCGCCGACCAGAGCTGCATGGACGTCGCTCAGCGACGGTAATGCGGCGTCGGGAGGTGTCTAAGGGACGGCAAAACTGGTCCTGCGGCACGACCCGACCACGGGAACCCACGAAAGGTGACGGCAGCCAACAGCCCAACGGACAGCAACCCCGCTCGGGTGAGCGAAAGGCGGGCGAAACGGCGCCGCCCCTTAGACCAGGCCGTTGCGCTCGAGGATCGTGCGGATCGCGGAGGCTTCTTCGGCGTTGAGGGAGAGCATCGGGGCGCTCATGGTGTTGGATTCGATGATGCCCATGATTTGGAGGGCCGTCTTGAAGGCACCTAGTCCTGCTGCGCCGCCGGAGACTCGGCCGTTGGGGGTGTAGACGATGTCGAAGAGGTCGGCCAGGCGGTCTTGTTCGGCTGCGGCTGCGGTCCAGTCTCCGTCTTGGGTGGCGTCGAAGAGGCGGCGGTAACCGGCGGGGTCGACGTTGCCGAGGCCGGGGACTACGCCTTGGGCGCCGGCGAGGAGGGCGCCGTCGACTACTATTTCGTGGCCCGTGAAGATGTCGAAGTTGGGGATGTCCTTGGCTGCGAGGACGAGTTGGCGGAAGGAGACGTCGTCGCCGGAGGAGTCTTTGACGCCCGCGATGACGCCGTCGCGGCCTAGGCGGACCAGGAGGTCGGTGGGCAGCTTGAAGTGGGTGCGGACGGGGACGTCGTAGGCGAAGATCGGCTTGTCCACGGCAGCGTGGATGCTGCGGAAGTGGGTTTCGGTCTCCTGGGCGTTGCCGATGGCGTAGTACATGGAAGTGACCACGATTGCGTCGGCGCCGAGGTCCACAACCTTGCGTGCTTCTTCGATGACGCGGTTGGTGGTCTGTTCGTTGGCGCCCACGATCAGCGGCACCGCACCGGCGTTCGCGTCGGCGATCGTGGAGACGACGAGTTCACGCTCTTCGTTGGTCATGTAGGGGACCTCGCCCGAGGAGCCCAACACGAAGAGGCCGGACACGCCGCCGTCGAGCAGGTGCTTGGTGACGTTCTTCAGGGACGCGGTGTCAACGCGGCCGTCTGCGTGGCGGGGGGTGATGACCGGGGGAATGACGCCCTGGAACTGAGTAGACACAGAAATCTCCGTTGCTTGGATCTGGATGGGAAAAACTTAGGTGTGGAGCAGGCTGGGAGCGGCGCCGAGCAGCTTCTTGGTGTAGTCGTTGCTCGGATTGTCGAAGACCTGGGCGGCCGGGCCTTCCTCGACGATCTGTCCGAAGTACATGACGCAGATGCGGTCGGAGACGTAGCGGACGGTCTGGATGTCGTGCGAAATGAACACCATGCCGAGGTTCAGCTGGGTTTTCAGGTCGGACAGCAGGTTCAGGACTTGGGCGCGGACCGAAACGTCGAGGGCCGACGTCGGCTCGTCCGCCACGATGATGTCCGGGTCCAAGGCGAGGGCGCGGGCGATGGCCACGCGCTGGCGCTGGCCGCCGGAAACCTGCGACGGCGTGACCTCGGCAGCCGATTGCGGCAAGCCGACGAGGGCCAGCAGTTCCTTGACCTTGGCAGAGCGGGACGCGGCGTTGCCGATACCGTGCACCTGCAGGGGATCGGTGAGGATGTCCTGGATGGTCATGCGTGGATTGAGGGCCGTGGCCGGGTCCTGGAAGACCACGGATACGGCGCGTCCGAATTCCTTGCGCATCCGGGCGTTGCGTTTGATGGCCGGCTTGCCGTGGAACAGGACCTCGCCCGACGTCGGGGCCTGGAGTCCCACGAGCACTGACGCGAGCGTGGACTTGCCGCAGCCGGACTCGCCGACGATGCCCACCGTTTCGCCGCGGCTGATGCTGAAGTCCACGCCGTTGACGGCCTTGACGATGTTGGGCCGGAAGAGGCCGCCGGTGCGGGCCCGGTGATGGACCTTGACGTTTTTGAGCTCGATGACCGGCTTGGCTGGGATGTCCCGTTGGGAAGTACTCACTTTGCGTCCTCCTTGAGGTGGCTGGCCCAGTAGTGGTCCCTGTCCGCTCCGCCGCCCGCGGGTTCAACAACAGCGAGGACCAATTGCTGGTTGGGGTCGGCGTCGGGCCTCAACGAACGTGCCGCAAAGCGGTCGCCGGGAGCGAAGTCGCGCGGGGACGGAACAGTGCCGGGGATCTGGTGGAGGCGGACGGCGTCGGCCTCGATCGAAAGGACTGCGCCCAACAACCCGCGCGTGTATTCGTGCCGCGGGTTCTGCAGGAGCTCCGATGCCTGTGCGGATTCCACCACCTGGCCGGCGTACATGACCGTGATCCGGTGCGCCAGGGAGGCAACCAGGGCGAGGTCGTGGCTGACGAAGACCATGGCGAAGCCGAGCTGTTCGCGCAGTTCGTTGAGCAGCTCCACTACTTGCTTCTGGACGGTGACGTCGAGGGCGGTGGTGGGTTCGTCTGCCACCACGATCTTCGGCGAGCGGGAGAGCGCCATGGCGATCAATACGCGTTGGCGCTGGCCGCCGGAGAGCTCGTGCGGGTAGCTGGCGAGCGTGCGGACGGGATCGAGCTTTACCATTTCCAGCAACTCGGCGGGGGACTTGCGGCCGCCGCGCCTGGTCAGCTGGGTCATTTGCTCCTTGATCTTCATGGACGGGTTGAGCGAGCTCAGCGCATCCTGGTAGACCATGGCGATCTGTTCGCCGCGCAGGCCGTGATAGGCCTTGGCGTTGCTGTGCTTCGAGCTGGAATCCAGGAGTTCCTTGCCATCGAAGGTGATGGAACCGGTGATCTCGGCGGTCTTTGGCAGGAGGCCCATGATCGCGAGCGACGTGATGGACTTGCCGCAACCGGATTCGCCCACCAGGCCCATGGTTTCCCCTTCGCGGACAGTGAAGGAGACGTTGTCCACGATCGCGGTTTCGCCGAAACGGCCGGGGAAGCGGATGGACAGGTTCTTGACCTCCAGCACGTTCCGGGCGTCGACGGGCACCTGGGGGAGCCGGTCCGTGCGTTTCGCCTCGATGGAAGCGAGGAGTTCGAGTTCCTTGTCGAGGAGCGCGTGCGGATTCGCTATTGCGAGCCTCGGATTGTTCAGGACACGAGTATCGTTCAGGACCGACGCCGCGTAGTCCTCTTCGGAGAGCGGATCGCCGTTGGCGGCGCGAACGCCGTCGAGCTCGTGCTGTTCCACGACGGATGGCTGGGCCACCGACGTCGCGATCTCAGTATCGATGGCGGCACCCACCACGGCCGCGCCTGCAAAGGCCGCGGCAGCACCGTCGTCGTCCTTCACAACTGGAGCCTTGCGCAGCTTCGGGTTCACCATGGCATCGGTGAGGCCCTCGGCGAGGATGTTCAGCGCAAGCACCGTGAGCAGGATCGTGAGGCCGGCGAAGGTGGTTGCCCACCAGCCTCCGGAGAGGACCAGGTTACGGCCGTAGGAGATCACGTTGCCCCACGACGGCGCGGGATCCTGGACGCCGGCGCCGAGGAAGGATAGCGAGGCTTCGAGGATGATGGCGTCGGCCACCATGACCGTGGCGAAAACCAGCACCGGGGCGGCGGTGTTGCGGACAATGTGCTTGAGCAGGATGTAGGGGCGGTTTGCACCCATCACTCGTTCGGCGCGGACGTAGTCTTCGCCGTATTGGGCGAGCACGTTGGCGCGGACCACGCGGGCGAGCTGCGGGGTGTAGATGATCGCGATCGCGACGATGATGGTGGGCACCGAGTTGCCGAACGCGGCCAGGAGTACGGCTGCAAGGGCGATGCCCGGGAACGCCATCAGGATGTCCATGAGGCGCATGATGATCTCGCTGACGGCCTTGCCGGACGTCGCAGCGAGCGAGCCAAGCACAGCGCCGACGACGATCGCAAGGGCCACTGCGCCGAGGCCGATCATGAGCGAAGACTGTGAGCCGTAAAGGAGCCGGGAGAAGACGTCGCGGCCCAGGCGGTCGGTGCCGAAGAAGTGGTCGCCGTCCGGAGCTTGCGCCGGAATGAACGTTTCCAGGGGATCGTGTGGCGCGATGACCGGCGCGAAGATCGCCGCCAGGGCGATGACCACGAGGAACAAGAGGGCAAAACGCGATCCCCAAGGGAGGGACTTGAAGCGGACGCCCGGGGCGCTGAGCCGTTCAGCAAGTCTGCTGCGCATGGCTATACCGTCCTGATTCGGGGGTTGATGAGCAGGTACAGGAGGTCCACCACGATGTTAACCAGAACGAAGGTGACCGAGATGGTGAGGACCACGCCCTGGACCAGGTTGACGTCCAGGTTGGTGATGCCGTTGAGGATCAGCTGGCCCATGCCCGGAAGGGCGAAGATCATTTCAATCACGACGGCGCCGCCCAGGAGGTAGCCGATCCTGAGTCCCAGCACGGTCACCGGAGTCACGAGCGCGTTGCGCAGGACGTTCCGGGAAACCACCTCGGGGTAGGGGACCCCGTTGCCGATGGCTGTCCGGACGTAGTCACGGTCCAGTTCCTCCACCATGGACGTGCGGACCACGCGGATCAGGGAAGCGGAGACCGGAATGCCGAGCGCGAGGGCCGGGAGCGCCAGCGAGTTGAGCCAGCCGCCGAAGCCGGACTCCGGCGTCGCGATTCCACCCGAGGGGAACAGCGGGTTCTCACCGAGCGCGAACCACTGGATGAGCAGGATCCCAAGCCAGAAGGACGGGGTGGCGATCGCCGCGATGGAGAAGATCCGGACCAGCTGGTCCTGCCATTTGTCGCGGTAAAGGGCCCCGATGATGCCGAAAACCAAGGACAGCACGACGGCGATGATCACGCCGAGGAAGGTCAGCTGGAGGGTCAGCGGGAAGGCCGAGGCGATCATGCTTGCCACCGACTTGGACGGCGGAGTGGTCACGCCGAGATCGAGCTGCAGGAGCCTGCCCAGGAAGCGGAAGTATTGGACGAACAGGGGATCGTTCAGGCCGTTGTCCTGGCGGTACTGCTGTTTGGCGGCCTCGCTGGCGCCTTCGCCGAGGGCCGAGCTGGCCTGGTCGCCTGGGGCTGCTTGAAGGACGAGGAAGACCAGCAGCGTGATGCCCAGGATCATCAAGGGCAATGCTGCGAGCCTGCGTCCAAGCAGACGCAATATCATGACCAATTTGTTCTCCGGTTGCTTTGGTGCGGCCGCTGCGTGGCGGTCTCGCGGGTAGTGCTTCTAAGGGGTGCGCCCTGCCCAACTGACTCGCAGTAAGTGTCGTTTTGAGCCGTCTAAACGACAACAAATGCGAGTCAGTTGGGTTGGGCGTGCTACGAAGTGCGGCCGACGCCGATGAAGGACAGTCCCGTGGTGGGCAGCGGCCTGAAGCCTGAGAGCTTCTTCTCGTCCCACGCGCTGGGGAGCTGGCGGTGGAAGAGCGGGTACAGCGGGACTTCATCGGAGACGAGATCCACGATTTGGCCGGTGATCTTCTTCGCATCGGCCGCCGCGGCCTGCGAGCCCTTGTCCATCAGACCCTGGAGGGTGGCGCTTTCTGGAGTGGTCCAGTAGGCGCGCTTGGCCATCCAGGTGGCGCCGGAGTAGAACCAGCTCAAGAGCAGGTCTGCGTCGTTGCCGAAGACGGAGGGGTCGCCCGGGGCCGCGACCACGGAGAAGTCGGCCTTGCCAACCCTGTCCGAGTACAAAGCGCCGGACTGCAGGTTCTTTGCGGTGACCTTGACGCCGGGGATCTTGTTCCAGGATTCCAGCATCAGCGGGGCAACGTCCTTGACCCAAGCGGTATCCGTGGTGAGCAGCTCGAACTCGAGGTTGCCCACGCCGGCCTGCTTGAGGAGGTCCGCGGCCTTCTGGGGATCGTAGGAGTAGACGTTCTTGGCCTTGACGTAGTCCGGGTGGCCCTCCTGGAAGTACGACGACGCGGCCTTGGCATTGCCGAACAAGGCCTTCTTGATGATGGCGTCCTTGTCCAGTCCGTAGTGGAGTGCCTGGCGGACCAGCTTGTTGTCGAACGGGGCCTTGGCGCAGTTGAACATGAGGAACAGCATGCCGAAGGACTGCACGGATTCAACCCGGGTCTTGGACTTGAGCCCGTCCATGTCCAGGTACGGGACGTCTTCGATCGCCTGGACGCGGCCCGACTGGACTGCCGTGACACGGGCGGCCGCGTCCGAGAGCAACAGCCAGGTCATGCCCTTGGCGAGTGCCGGCTTGGGGCCGTTGTAGTCGGCGAAGGCTTCGAAGACGATCTTGTCGTCCTTGACGGCCGAGATCAGCTTGTAGGGGCCGGAGCCGACGGGCTTCGCATCGAATCCCTTCTGATCGGCGGAGGCCAACGCCTTCGGAACCACCTTCACCACGGAGATTCGCGGTCCGAAGCCCGGGAAGGGGTATTTCAGCGAGAACTCGACCGTCTTGGCATCGAGGGCCTTGACGTCCTTGATGAACGGAATGAACTGGGAGAACAAGGACTTGTTGGCCGGGTCCATCACACGGGTGAAGGAGTAGACAACATCGTCGGTGGTGACAGGGGCGCCGTTGTGGAACTTGGCACCGTCGCGGATTGTCACTTGGTACGTGGTGTCGTTGACCTTCTTGGGGTCGCTCGCTGCCAGCGCGTTATACGGCTCGCGGGTGGCCGGGTGGAGTTCCACGAGGCCCTCGAAGACGTGCAGGTTGGCGGCCTGCGGCGTGGCGCCGGAGGATGTCATCGGGTCGAACCCGGTTGACAGTGCATAGGAGATGCCCGCTTCGATGGTGAGGTCCTTGTTGACGGTCGCAGTGTTGTTTGCTGCGCCCGTGGTGGTGGAGGCAGGACCGCCACATGCGGACAGGCTGGCCGTGAACGCTGCCGCGGCTCCAATCGCCCCGGTCAGCTTGAGGAAGTTGCGTCGGCTGGCGTCGCTGACCAGCGGCAGGTTGTTAATCGTGTTGCTCATAAGATGCCTCACCATTCAAGTTTTCTGGTTATCGGATGTAGGACATCCGATGCTCGTAAAGAAACTGTAAGGGTGGTCACATGAAGTCGTCAAGCGAGATCTGGATCACTAGCGACCCGAGGAGCGGCAGCGACGCTCCCGGCGGGTGCTCCCGACGGGCGCTGCGCCCGGGTTCACCTTGCGAGGTTCAGCCTGGGGCTCGGTCAAAAATAAAGGCGAATATCTATCAAGGAGATGGGACATCCGATATTGTATGTTGCGAAGCACTATATCCACGGTGGGCGCTAGGCTCACCTCAACATTAACACTGCACTGATTCCTTGTCCCCGGTCCTGAAAGGGTCCGGCCGAGGATGAGTACTTTTGCAAGGAGAGCCATGACCACTTCCGGTGTCGTTCCGCAGGCGCGGTTCAGCGCACAGGCCCGGCTCAGGGCCCTCCAGTCGGACATTATGGAGTTGATCCTCGAGCGCGAGCTCGAGGCGGGCGATCCTTTGCCCACGGAAAATGAACTATCCGTGGCTCTGGGGGTAGGGCGCAACACCCTGCGCGAATCCCTGAAAGTGCTGCAGGCCCTGGGTGTCATCGAGATCCGCCACGGCTTTGGCATGTTCGTCGCCCCCAGCAACTTCGAGGCGCTCGCCGACGGCCTGACGTTCCGGGGCCGCTTGTCGCTGCGCCACCAAGGGCTCGAGGCCCTGCAACTCGTGGACGTGCGCCAGGCCCTCGAATCGGGACTGATCGGCTCTTCCATGGACGTGATGACCCCTGAGCAGCTCGCGTTGATCGAAGAAGCCGTCAAGCAGATGGAGGAGCTCGCACACGCTGGCGAGAACTTCGTAGCCGCCGACGCCGAGTTCCACCGCCGGCTGTTCGAGCCGCTGAACAACGAGATCCTCATCAACCTCATGGGCGTTTTCTGGAAGGTCTACCGGAAGATCCATGTGGAGATCGGCTCCGACAACGAAGATCTTGTAGCAACCGCAGCCATGCACCGAAGCATCTACACCGCCGTCGCAACCGGGGACAAAACCGCGGCTGCCGAACTCCTCAACCGTCACTTCGACGGAATCCGCCGCCGGATCAGCGAGGCCGTCGCAGTCTAAGGCCTGGCACCCAAGCTCAAGGGCCGCCGTCGTACTTTTTCACGAAGTACGACGGCGGCCCTTGGCTATGCGCGCGTGTCTCGCTGGAGGGCAACCCCGGAGACGAGGGTATCGTCGGCTTGCCGCCAGGCCGATGCCGGGGGTAGGCCTGGCCGGGTAGTGCGGGGGAGCCCTTCGGTTTCCTGGAGGGCCGCCCTTCCTGACCTTCTTTGGTTTGAGAAAGCGCTTACGACACGGCGAGTCTCGTCATTTGGTGGCCGTGGCGCGCCAAAGAGGGTCAGGAAGGCGCGGGCAACGCGGAGCAGCCCAGGGAGGACGCTGCGGCAAACCAAACCTGGGCCCGGAATTTAACGAAAAAAGACCCGCACCGGGCCCGGTGCGGGTCTTCATTTGTGCGCCCAGAGGGATTCGAACCCCCGGCCTTCTGTTCCGTAGACAGACGCTCTATCCAGCTGAGCTATGGGCGCATGTTGGTGATTCTCGGGAGTTTCAAACTCGTTCCCCCCTCGAACCTCAATAAACTTTACGCGAGATCCCTGTTGGTGCCAAATCGATGCGGTGTAATCTGCCTAACTAGACCGGTCTATGTGACCTTAGTCACTAAATTTGGCGTATCCGTGACGCGGATCCTTGATTTTTAGGGGTTTTGCTCCGAAATGGTCAAGAGATCCCATGTCCGAACCCAGATTGGTCTACTCCGCGACCCCTAGCATTTAGGACACACCACTGAACCCGAGGAAGGGAACCACGATGGGCGATCTGGCGCGACTGCCGTTGCTTGAGAAGGCACCTACTACGCATGCACGCCTGTTGGCCTGGGTGGAGGAAGTAGCCGAGCTGACACAGCCGGACCGCATCCACTGGGTTGACGGCAGCGAAGCTGAAAACAAGAAGCTGACCGACGAACTTGTCGCGGCCGGCACCCTGAAGAGGCTGAACCAAGAACTCTTCCCCAATTCATTTGCTGCATTCTCTGATCCCGCGGACGTAGCCCGTGTCGAAGAGCAGACCTTCATCTGCTCCGAGAAGGAGCACGACGCAGGCTTCACCAACAACTGGATGGCTCCGGCCGAGATGAAGCTGAAGCTGCGCGGGCTGTTCGCCGGCTCCATGCGCGGCCGCACCATGTACGTCATTCCGTTCGTCATGGGCCACCTGGATGCCGAAGATCCGAAGTTCGGGGTCGAGATCACCGACTCGGCCTACGTTGTTGCCTCGATGCGCATCATGGCGCGCATCGGCACCGACGTCCTTGAGCGCATTACGCAGACCGACGCTTTCTTCGTCCCCGCGCTGCACTCCCTGGGCGCTCCGTTGGAAGCCGGCCAGGCCGACGTCGCATGGCCTTGCAACCCCGACAAGTGGATCGTGCACTTCCCGGAAGAGCGCTCCATTTGGTCCTTCGGCTCCGGCTACGGCGGCAACGCCCTCCTCGGCAAGAAGTGCTACGCCCTGCGCATCGCATCCGTCATGGCCCGCGACGAAGGCTGGCTGGCCGAGCACATGCTCATCCTGAAGCTGACTTCGCCTGAGCAGAAGACCTACTACATTTCTGCGGCGTTCCCCTCCGCTTGCGGCAAGACCAACCTCGCGCTGCTCGACCCCACCATCAAGGGCTGGAAGGTCGAGACCCTCGGGGACGACATCACCTGGATGCGCTTCGGCAAGGAGGGCGAGCTCCGCGCAGTCAACCCCGAGGCCGGCCTGTTCGGCGTCGCTCCCGGCACCGGTTGGGGCACCAACCCCAACGCCATGCGTGCCATCGCCAAGGGCAACAGCATCTTCACCAACGTCGCCATAACCGACGACGGCGGCGTCTGGTGGGAGGGCATGACGGAGGAAACTCCGGCGCACCTGACCGACTGGCAGGGCAACTCCTGGACCCCCGACTCCGACAAGCCTGCTGCACACCCGAACTCCCGCTTCTGCACCCCGATCGACCAGATCGACATGCTCGCCGAGGAATACTTCAGCCCCGACGGCGTGGAGCTCTCCGCGATCCTCTTCGGCGGCCGCCGCAAGACCACCATCCCGCTGGTCACCGAGGCCCGAGACTGGTCCAACGGCATTTTCATGGGTTCCACGCTGTCCTCCGAGACCACCGCTGCTGCGGCCGGTGCCGTTGGCGTTGTGCGTCGTGATCCCATGGCCATGCTGCCGTTCATCGGCTACGACGCAGGCGACTACCTGAACCACTGGGTCAACCTGTCTGCCAAGGCGAACTCACTTGGACAAAACCGACTGCCCAAGATCTTCCTGGTCAACTGGTTCCGCCGCACTGCCGAGGGTGGCTTCGCCTGGCCCGGCTTCGGTGACAACGCCCGCGTCCTCAAGTGGGCCATCGAGCGCCTTGAAGGCAAGGCCGACGCCGTCGAGACTCCCATCGGCTTCGTGCCGACCGGCGAGTCCATCGATCTCGAAGGCCTGGACATGACCCCCGCCGAGGTGGAAGCCGCAGTGCGCGTCGACGCCTCCGAGTGGAAGACCGAATTGGCATCGATCGAGGAATGGTACGCAAAGTTCGGCGGTTCCCTGCCGGCCGCGCTCCTCTCCGAGCTCGACGGACTGAAGGCCCGCCTGGCCTAGACCACCTGCCGGCTTACGACGACGACGGTCCCGTACCTCGGTGCTGGACCGTCGTCGTCGTTTCCCCCATCTTGGAGCTGTCGTCGCCGAGCATTGTGCCGCGATTGGCGCGAGCGTAGCTTTTAGAGAACCAGCAGTTCTCTATTTCCGGGGGTCCGGGCCATGGACGATTCCCAGCGGCACACAGAAGAGTCCCCTCCGCCGTCAGGACCGCGTGACGGGCCCAAGACGGCTCAGCAGGCTACCGCCCCCTTGGCCGATTTCGGCGTCGGGGATGTCGCCATTGCCGGTGGAAAAGGTGCCGCGCTGGGGGAATTGGTGCGTAAAGGGTTTCCAGTGCCGCCGGGATTTATTATCACCACGGGCGCGTACTCGTCCTTCCTGGCGGAAACAAACGTGGGTGCCGCACTGAGCGGTTTCCTGTCCGTCGGGCCTGATGAAGCTCCCGACGGCGGTGCGCCCGACGGCGGCGACGGTGCCGGCGGTGACGCACTCCGCGCCCTCTTCGCCGAGGCGGAAATGCCCGGCCGGCTGCGGCAGGAGATCCTCGATGCCTATGCGAAGCTGGGCGGCGGGGCGGTCGCGGTCCGGTCCAGCGCCACGGCGGAGGATCTTCCGGGAGCCGCGTTCGCCGGTCAGCAGGACACCTATCTCAACGTGCTGGGCGGGCACGGTGTTGTCCAGGCGGTCGCCAATTGCTGGGCATCGTTGTGGACGGACCGGGCCATGGCCTATCGCCGACGGCAGGGAATTGATCCGCACGGGGTGGCCATCGCCGTCGTCGTGCAAAAAATGGTGCCGGCCGCCATGGCGGGCGTGCTGTTTACGGCGAACCCGGTCACGGGCGAGCGCCGCGAAATGGTGGTGGACGCGAACCCCGGGCTGGGGGAGGCCGTGGTCTCCGGGCGGGTGACGCCGGAGCACTATGTCCTGGACGGCTCGGGGAAAGTGCTGGGTTTCACGCCCGGTGGCCGCGAGGTAGTGATCAGCGCGGCTGAGGGTGGCGGCACGCGAGAAAGCTCCGGTACGCAAAGCACGAAACCAGGGCTCGCCGCGGAGGAATTGGCGGAGTTGGCCATGCTGGGAAACAAAGCCCAGCAGCATTTCGGCCGGCCTCAGGACATCGAGTGGGCGGCGGCCGGCGGAACGCTATACGTACTGCAGTCGCGGCCGATGACGGCGCTACCGCCTCAACCGCCCGTCCTCAACGCGGTCCAACGTCGGGTGGGGCCGTTTTTCATCGAGATGTTCCAGGAGCGGCCCTATCCCTTGGATGTATCGGGCTGGATGAGTCGGGGAATTCTCGCCATGTTGCACGGCATGGCCGGGAGCGTAGGTGTGGTCTTCCCTGCAGTGGAGGAGTTGCTGCCGGAGGAAGACGGGGTGGTGGTGCAGCTCATCCCGCCTGTGCCGCGCCCGACCATCCGAACGCTTGCCGCACCGGTTTCCTTGTTGCGCCGGTCGAGGCGATTCAAAGCCGGCGCCTGGACCCGGGATCCACGTTTCTCCCTGTTTATCAATAACATTGAAAGGCTGAACGGCAAGGACCTCGGCCCGCTGCGGTGGCGTGCGGTGGTTGCATTTGCGGGGGAATGCTTCGCGGGGATGCAGGGCATCACGGACTTGAGGGTCTCCTACCTGCCCGGCATTCCGGTGCCGGTGCTGAAAATGCGTTTCATGCTTCTGCTCCTGGGCAGGATCAAGCTTGCGCCTGCGCTGATCGCGGGGGCGGAAACCCGGACGAGCCAGGCGAACCGGGCCCTTGAACGGCTCGCTTCCATCGCGGCGGACGATCCCGGGCTGTCCCGCGCGTTACGTGATTCAGGACCCCGTGAGCTCCTGGAGTTGGTGGAAAATGGGCCCGAACATTGCGCTTTCCGCGAGGCCTTCAAGGCGTTCGAGCTCGAGTACGGCCACCGCGAAACCATAAGCGTTGTCCTCAGCAGTTCGCCCACGTGGTCTGATGCCCCCGAGGTGGTTCTTGGTCTCGTGAAGGCCTTGTCCGGAGAGCGGCCCCAAACAGTTGACCAGGGCGGGATTGCGCTTGCGGAATTGAAACGCCATCCGGCTCTCCGCTTCGAACCGCTGCGGCGGAGGGTGCTCGCCGCCGTCGAGTCCGCCCAAGCCGGAATGGCGTTCCGCGAGGACAGCCACTTCTACGCCACCAAAGCCATCCCGCCGATCCGTCGGGCCTACCGGGAGCTCGGCCGCCGACTGGTGATGGCAGGCGTCATCGATGAGTCCGACGAGATCTATCACCTGCGGTTCGAGGAACTGGAGTCCATCACAGACAACGACGACGGCGCGCTGCCGGCTTCACTCCGTGACCGTTTCCGGCCGCTGGTACTGGCTCGCGCGGCAAAGCGGCGCGAACTCGAAGGCATCCCGCTGCTCGATCCGGCTTTGCTCTTCGGCGGAGGCCGTCAGAGCCGCCGAGGCCGCCAGGTGGAAGGGGTCCTCCTCTCCGGCACGGCAGCGAGCCGCGGCCAAGCGACCGGGCCGGTCCGTGTGATCCGTGGACCGGCCGAGTTCGGACGGCTGCGCAGCGGAGAGGTCCTCGTGTGCCCGTACACCAATCCGGCCTGGACACCGTTGTTCCAACGGGCCGCCGCGGTTGTGGTGGACGCCGGCGGGCTCGGCTCGCATGCGGCGATCGTTGCGAGGGAATACGGAATTCCGGCAGTTATGGGCACCGGTTCGGGCACCAGCGCCTTGGCTGACGGGCAGCAAGTGCTCGTGGACGGAACCCTGGGGGTAGTCCTGCCGGCCGCTTCGGCGGAGAGACCTTGAGATGCCGGGGAACCGGGACCACCGGAAGCTGCCGCGCCGGCGCGGGGCGGCCCTGAATAGTGCGATTTTCGAGGCGGTCCGGGCAGAGATCGCCGAATCCGGTTACGCGGCGTTGACCATGGACAGTGTGGCCGAGCGCGCAAGGGCGAGTAAAGCTTCGCTCTATAGGCGGTGGCCCGGACGCGCGGCCCTGGTGCTTGAGGCAGCCTACGATGCCATGCCCGGCCCGGCGTCCGCGCCGGACACCGGCAGCCTGCGCGAAGACGCCCTGGCGATCCTGCGGCTCGTGGCCCAACAACTCGAAGGGGCCGTGGGGCAGGCAATGCGCGGGCTATTGGGGGAGGCGCTGCAGAATCCGGCGGTGGCTGCTGAGGTCCAGGAGTACGCCCGCGGCAACGTAGCTAAGACCATGCGAGCCATCATTGAGCAGGCCGCGGCCCGCGGCGAATGCGATCCCAGCGTGGCCACGGAGACAAGGATCGAGGCCGGCCCCGCCTTGCTGCGGCAGCGGTTCATCTTCTCTGGAGTGCCGATCGATGACGACTATTTGGTGCACGTGGTGGACGAGGTAATGCTGCCGTTGTTGCTGGTTGGGCCGCCCAACTGACTCGCAGTTGTTGTCGTTTTGAGGGTCCAAAACGACAACAACTGCGAGCTAGTTGGGGTCACCTGCTGCTTCGGACTTGCGAGGCGAGGGCGGCGGTGGGGACTAGTTGGCGAGCCAGATATCCGGTCCGAAGACTTCGTAGTGAATCCTTGTGGCGGGGATTCCGGCATTGATGGCTTCGTTGCGGATGTGCTTCATGAACGGCAGCGGTCCGCACAGGTACAGCGAGGCATCGGCTGGAAGGTCCACTTCGCGCAGTGACATGAAGCCCGCTTTGGACCCGGCCTGCGGTTCCTCCAGCCAGAGCTGGAGTTCCGCACCATCCAAGCGCTCGACGTCGTCCGTCATCTGGCCGCGCAACGCCCAACTGTCCAGATTGCTCTCCGCGTGCAAGACCAGCACTTGGCGGTCGGAGTCGGAATCGGCGAGCGAGCGCAGGATGGAAGCCGTGGGGGTGCAGCCGATGCCCGCCGAGGCGAGGACCACGGGACCGTTGCCCTCCTTGAGCGTAATCTCGCCATAGGGGTTGGAGATCTCCAGGACATCACCCACCCGAACGGTGTTGTGCAGCACGGGCGAGACCTCGCCGCCGTCGTCGATTTTTGTCGTGAAGCTTCGGCTGATGCCGGCGTTGCCGGAAAGCGAGTACTGGCGGACCTGGCGCAGGCCGTCGGGGAGTGTGACCTTGACGCTGATGTATTGGCCCGGCAGAGCTTCAGTGATCGGCGTGTCGTCGGCCGGCTCCAGGGTGAAGGTCGTGGACCCGGTGCCGGCAGGAGTCTTCGACGCGACCTTCCAGGGGCTCCACATCTTGCCATTGGCCTGCGCTGCGTAGAGTCCCTTTTCGAGCTTGATCAGCGCATCCGCCATGAGCCAATAGACCTCTGTCCAGGCTTCGGCGATTTCAGGGGTAATGACTTCGGCCAGGTCTTCCGCGATGGCGGCGAAGAGGTGCTCGTAGACCACTTGGTACTGCGGCTCGGTGATCCCCAGGGAAGCGTGGCGGTGTGCAATGCGGGACAGCACTGTCTCCGGCAGGGTTCCGGGGTTGCTCACCAGATGGCTTGCAAAGGCGGCGATGCTTCCAGCGAGGGCCTGCTGCTGGTTGCCCGAGCGCTGGTTCGAACGGCTGAACAGCCCATCGAGCAGTTCGGGGTGCGCAGCGAAGAGTCGGGAGTAGAACTTGGGGGTGATGTCACCAATCCGGGCGCCGACGAGCGGCAAAGTGGCCTCGATGACGGGGAAGGACTTGTCCGAGAGCATAGGTACTCCTGTCGTAGTGGCCCGTGGGACGCATACGGACCGGGATCAATACTTGTATTTAGAATGCAAGTATCTATAGCTAATTTCTACACGTCGTAGAAGTATTTGCCTAATCGACAGCCCGAAGATGACAGAGGCCCGCCATAAGCCGGGTCTACAGTCCGGGGCGTAACCCGATCGCCTGGAATGCCGGCACCATCTGCCGAAGGCGCGGCAGCGAGGACACGACGACGTCGTCCAGCTCCCGGTAGAAGGCTTCCCTCGCGCGGGCCAGGGCATGGCGCAGGCCGCATTCAGTAATCAGCGGGCAGTCGCCATGTACGGATTGGCACTCGGCGGGGTCGGCCCTGGTATTCAGTTCACGCAGGATGTGCCCAACGGTGGCCTGCTGTCCGGCGGCGCTGAGCCGTGATCCGCCGTTTCGGCCGCGCTCGACGTCGATGAGGCCGAGCTCCCTCAGCCGGACGATGGCCTTGCTGACGTGGTGGTAAGGAGTCCCCACGGCGTCTGCGATGTTCTGGGTCGTCAGGAGTTCTCCTGCGGGCGCGGACGATAGAACCAGGAGCGCACGCAGGCTCACATCCGCGAAGGCATTGATCTTCATGCCCTCAAGCTTACGGAGTAAGGTCTAGTCCACCCATACCAGGGGCACATTGGTGTCGGCCTCGGCGTTGTCAAAGGTAAAGCCTTCGGCGGTCTGGACGTAAGGGACAACGGCAGCGAGGAGACCGCCGCTGCGATGCTCAGCCGCGGCGTGAATCCCGTCCGAACCGTGTTCCGGAAGGATTACGTCGTTGGCAATCGCCACCGCGCGGTACTCGTCACGGCCTTGGCGCAGCAATTCGAGGATGTCTGCCAGCATCGACTCTGTGTCGACGTTTCCCTCGTCGTCCGGCTCTCCAGGCGTTACGAAGACGATCCGAAGTTCGTTGTCCTCGGCGAGCGTGACCGCGAAGGGCAGGAAGCCACCGTTTTGTTCCAGGTGTTCCTGCGCTGTTGCCAAGGCGGCCCCCAGCGTTTCACGCACTTCGCGGAGTTCGTGTTCCTCTGTGTTTTCGAGGCCGTTGATCTGGGAATTCACGCTGCTGCCCGCCTTAGGAGTTGTCGGCTAGGACCGGACCAGTGCGAGGACGCGATCCCGTACCTTTTCCATGGTGGCAACATCCTTCGCCTCGGCGTTCAGGCGCAGGAAAGGCTCCGTGTTGGACGGACGAAGATTGAACCACCAGCTGCCGTCCTTCGCGGTGAAGGTGCTGCCATCCATGTAGTCCACGTCGACGTCTTCGCCATCAAAATCGGCGCGGACCCGCTCAATGGCTCCTGCCTTGTCCTCGATTTCGGAATTGATTTCACCGGAAGAGACATAAGGCTCGTACTGGCGGCCAAGATCGGACAGTGGGCCGTCCTGCTCGCCCAATGCAGCCAAGACGTGCATGGCCGCGAGCATGCCGGTGTCCGCGTTCCAAAAATCGCGGAAGTAGAAGTGCGCCGAGTGTTCGCCGCCGAAGACGGCTCCTTCTTCGGCCATGACTGCCTTGATGAACGAGTGCCCCACACGAGTGCGCACGGCCCTGCCGCCATCCGTCGCCACGAGCTCCGGGACTGCCCGCGAGGTCAGAAGGTTGTGGATGATTACGGGGGTCTTTTCACCCGCGGCCTGTGCTCGGGCGATTTCCCGGCGCGCAACCATCCCGGTGATAGCAGACGGGGACACTGGTTCGCCCTTCTCGTCAATCACGAAGCAACGGTCGGCGTCGCCGTCGAACGCCAGGCCGATATCCGCACCGTGCTCGATCACCGCGGCTTGCAGATCGCGCAGGTTTTCGGGCTCAAGCGGATTGGCGGGGTGATTCGGGAACGAGCCGTCCAGTTCAAAGTACAGGGGGACGATCTCGAACGGCTGGGCAGGAAGCAACTGGTCACCAAGCACCGCGGGAGTGGTCAGTCCGGCCATGCCGTTTCCGGCGTCAACAACGATCTTCAGCGGACGGGAGCCCTTGAGGTCAACCAGGCTGCGCAAGTACTCGGAATAGTCCTTCAGGACATCGCGGGTGCCGATGTTGCCTTGGACATCCGCAGCCGGGATGCTTCCGCTGTTGAGGTACTTCTCCGCCAGCGCCTGGATTTCCTTGAGGCCTGTTTCGGAGGAGATCGGCTGGGCGCCGGCCTTGGACATCTTGATGCCGTTGTACTCGGCGGGGTTGTGGCTCGCGGTGAAAGTGGCGCCGGCCGCATTCAGGGCACCGCAAGCGTAGTAGAGCTCGTCGGTGGAGATGAGGTCCAGGAGCTGGACATCGGCGCCGCGGCGAGCGGCGCCGTCGGCGAATGCCTTGATGAATTCGGGAGACGACGGACGCATGTCGCCGCCAACCAGCACAGTTTCCCCGGCGAGGCCGAGGGTGTCGACGAAGGCCGCGCCGACGGATTCCACGATGTGGGAGGTGATGGATTCGCCGACGATCCCCCGAACGTCATAGGCCTTGAAGGAAGCCGAGAGGTCAAATGTCTTGTTCTGCTCGCTAGTCACGCGCTCAATCTTACTGTGGAGCGAGGTCGTCGCTGTGCGGGGAGGTCATCTATGTGGAAAACGCTTGTCCACATAGATGACGTCCCGGGTTCTGGCTGTCTGCGGGTGCTGGAATACTGAAGCCATGCCCAACAACCCGGATGCCGCCCTACTCGCAGCAGATCAGTCCACCACCCGGCTGCAGGCCCTTGAAGTATTGAAGGAGCTTGTGGGAAATGCGGACGCCCGTTTTCACGACGGCCAGTATGAGGCGATTGAGGCCCTCGTTGACGCGGGACGGCGCGCATTGGTGGTGCAGCGGACAGGCTGGGGCAAGTCGGCTGTGTACTTCGTCTCGTCTTTGTTGTTGAGGCGCCGGGGCGCAGGGCCCACCCTCATCGTTTCGCCGCTGCTCGCACTGATGCGGGACCAGGTGGCGGCAGCCGCACGTGCCGGGGTACGGGCCGTAGCTATCAACTCCGCCAATCAGCTTGAGTGGGACAACGTCCGCGAACAACTGGCCGCGGACGAAGTGGATGTTCTTCTGGTTTCGCCGGAGCGGCTCACCAATCCTTCCTTCCGGGAAAACCAGCTTCCCGAGCTCATCCGCCGTACCGGTCTCCTGGTGATTGACGAGGCACACTGTATTTCGGACTGGGGGCACGATTTCCGTCCCGACTATCGGCGCATCTCCGATCTCATCGAGCAATTGCCTGGCAGCGTTCCCGTGTTGGCCACCACGGCCACGGCCAACTCCCGGGTGGTCCATGACATCGAAGAACAGCTCGGCGCCGGAGTGCTGACCATCCGCGGTGAGCTTGGCCGGGAGTCCTTGCGGCTGGGTGTCTTGAAGCTCGCCGACTCGCGGGATCGCCTTGGCTGGTTGCTGACCCATCTTGCAGACATGCCAGGCAGCGGAATCATCTACACCCTGACCGTTTCTGCCGCTGAAGACACCGCCCGGCTGCTCTCCGAGGCAGGCCACAACGTCCTGTCCTACACCGGGCGGACGGACCCCGCGGATCGTGAACGGGCCGAGCAACTCCTCAAGGACAACCAAGTGAAGGCGTTGGTTGCCACATCGGCGCTCGGCATGGGCTTCGATAAGCCGGATCTCGGGTTCGTCATCCACCTTGGTGCCCCGTCATCGCCGGTGGCTTACTACCAGCAAGTCGGACGTGCCGGCCGTGGCGCTGCAAATGCCGATGTGCTCCTCCTGCCTGGATCCGAGGACCGCGAGATCTGGCAGTACTTTGCGACTGCTTCAATGCCCTCGGAGGAAAAGGCCGCAGCCGTCCTCGACGTCTTGGCCGAATCCGGCTCTGCCTTGTCCACGGTGGCCCTCGAAGCACGGGTGGACCTGCGCCGGACGCCTTTGGAACTCCTGCTGAAGGTGCTCGCCGTGGATGGAGCGGTGGAGCGCGTGGGCGGTGGGTGGAGGTCCACTGGAAATCCGTGGATCTACGACGCCGAGCGCTACGCCCGGATCGCCGAGGCCCGGGTGGACGAGCAGGATTCCATGGTGATTTACCAAGAGACCGCCGGATGCCGCATGGAATACATCACCGCGGTCCTGGACGACGAGTCCGCGCGTGCATGCGGCCGCTGCGACAATTGCGCCGGCAGGTGGTTCCCGGCGGACGTGGCAGCAGCCGCCGCCGACGCCGCCGGGCAGACGCTTCGGCGCGCGGGTCTCGCGCTGGAACCACGGCTTCAATGGCCCAGTGGCATGGATCGGCTCGGCGTCACGGTGAAAGGCAAGATCAAGCCGGAAGAGTTGCTGGCCGAAGGGCGCGTCCTGGCCCGCCTGACCGACCTCGGCTGGGGTGGTGCCCTCCGTGAGCTCTTTGCCGCCGGCGCAGCTGACCGCGAGGTTGAACCGGCCATGTTGCAGGCTTGCGTACAGGTCTTGCGCGAATGGTCCGCCGGAGACGGCCGGTCCACGGCGTGGAGCGGCCAAGGCCGTCCGGCAGCCGTCGTGAGCATCCCCTCCAGGAACAAGCCGGCGCTGGTCGAATCCTTGGCCCGCGGCATAGCCGGCATCGGCCAAATGCCGTACCTGGGTTCCCTCCAACTCCAGCACGGCGGACCCACGGGCGGGCGCGGTGGCAACAGCGCCTATCGGCTGGCCGGTGTCTGGGAGCGCCTCGTGGTGGGTCCGGAACTTGGACAGAACCTTGAGTCGCTGGGCCGTCAAGGCATCCTCTTGGTCGACGACCTCGCGGACAGCCGCTGGACCATGACCGTTGCCGGCCGCGCCCTCAGGCAAGCGGGGGCAGGATCGGTGTTGCCTCTCGTCCTCGGTCAAGCAGCGTGACCGGCGCAGTCCCGGACGTCCAGTCCGAATCCAAGTGGCAGCCGCGGCTCGCTTTGCTGGTTGCCGCCACCTTCTTCATGGAGTTCCTGGACGGAACAGTCCTTACTACTGCCATGCCGCGCATCGCGGCCGACTTCAAAGTGGTCTCGGCCGATGTCAACATCACGATGACTGCCTATCTGGTGACTGTGGCCATGGGAATTCCGCTGAGCAGCTGGCTCGCAGAACGCTTTGGTGCACGCCGGATCTTCTGCCTGGCGATCGCAGTGTTCACCGTCGCGTCGCTGTTGTGCGCGGCCAGCCAGGACCTCACCTTGCTGACCTTGAGCCGGGTGGCGCAGGGGGCCGGCGGGGCGATGATGGTGCCGGTGGGGACTCTCGTAGTGCTGCGGGGCACACCCAAGTCGGAGCTCCTCCGAGCCACCGCGTTCCTTGTGTGGCCCGGGTTGTTGCTGGCCCCCGTCTTGGCGCCGCTCGTGGGCGGAGCCTTCACTACCTATCTTTCCTGGCACTGGATCTTCCTGATCAACGTACCGCTGGGGCTTGCTGCGTTCATCGCAGCCCTGAGGTTGGTTCCGCGTACGGGAGGCGACGCCGGCCGTCGGCTCGACTGGCGGGGGCTCACGCTCACCACCTTCGGCGTCGGATCGCTTGTGGTAGGCCTTGAAGGGGTTGGTGGCCACGGCGCGGGCGTGGTCCCGGCAGCCGTGCTGTTGGCCGGAGCACTGGCTTTGGCCGGAGCGGCCTGGTGGATGCTTAAAGCCAAGGCTCCGCTCTTCGATCTCCGGGTTTTCGCCACTCGCACGTTCCGGGCCACCTCCACCGGAGGGTTCGTCTATCGCCTGACCATCAGCTCGGTGCCCTTTCTGCTGCCTCTGTTGTTCCAGGACGGCTTTGGCTGGGATCCGCTCAAATCCGGTGCCATGGTGGCCGCGGTGTTCATCGGCAACATCGGCATCAAGCCCGCCACGACGCCCATCATTCGGCGGTTCGGCTTCAAGCCAGTGTTGGTCTTTGCCTCTTTCGCCTCGGCCGTCACCTTTGCCGCTTGTGCAGCGCTCAACGCAGGGACCCCGGAGCCGTTGATTTTTGCGTTGCTGTTGGCCAGCGGAGCCTTCCGCTCGATCGGATTCTCGGCATACGCATCGGTGCAGTATGCGGATATCGTCCCGGGGGAGCTACCTTCGGCCAACGCAGTATCAGCCACGTTGGTGCAACTGGCCGCGGGCGCCGGCATTGCAGTGGGTGCACTCTTCCTGCGTCTCTTCGACCATGTGTCGCTCTTCGGCGACGGCACTTCCTCGGCATACCGTGGCGCCTTCCTCGCCATGGCTGCCGTGATGCTGTTGAGCACAGTAGACAGCCTGACGCTGCACCGGTACGCCGGAGCTGAAGTCAGTCGCAGTGCTGTGAGTAAACCCGAAAAACGGCGGGGCTGAGGCCTTCGAGGACGCTAGTCGCCGGAACTTCCACACCGGAGATTCCGGCGACTTTCGGCCGTCCGCCGTCTTGCTTGGATCGTTTAGCTAGGACGCCGGGTGCGTGAACGGGATCCGGTCGAACGACATGACGCTCGTTGCTTCACCCGGGTTGACCGTAACCTTCAGCCAGTCCTTGGCATTGTTGGATCCATCCACGGTGATTCGGGTCAGGTTCTTCGCTGCTGTGGCCTGGCCGTAGAAAGACAGCCACGTGGAACCGGCAGCGAGGGGGTGGTCTTGGTTGTAAACGTGGCTGTCGCCATTGATCAGGTAGACCGGGCCGCCGAACGAGTTCGATTCCTCGATCAAGGTCTGCACCAGGGGTTTGAAAGCACCAAAATCCGCCTGGGAAGGGGCCGCGACTGTCGGGTCGAACATGTCCGCCTGAGTCATCACGACGACGGCCCGGTCACCGTTGTTCCGCGCCTTCCGGAAGGTATCCCTCAACTCCTGGATATCAGCATCGGTCCTCTGCTGTACCTCGTTAAGTTGGGTGGCGGTGGGCTGGGTCTGGCCGAGTCCCGTCCAGGGCAGCATCGAATTGTTGCTGCCCGGAATGTTGACGGCAGTGAAGGCGACCTCATGCTTGCGGAAGCTGACGTTCTCCGGGAAGCCTTCCTTTGCCTGTGACTTCACCTGCATCGGAGAACCAAGCGTGACACCTGGCTGCGGGAAGAAGACTTCCCGCAGCTTGGCCAGTCTTTCCAGGGGGTTGTATGCACCGTTGTTCGTTCGGTGGCAGTCAGTCCATTCGTTGTCACCCGGGGTGTAGACGAGAGGGGCAGTAAAGCTGTCGAAGTTCGTCTTGATGGCCTGGAAGTACTGGTCCGTGCACTGGGATGATCCGTTCTTGATATCGCCCACGTGTGCTACAAAACTCAGTTCCTTGTGCGCGTTCAGGTCCTGAATGTAGGAGGGGAAGGCTTGGATTTCAGCGTTACCGTAGGGCACGTCTCCGATGACGCCGAAGCTGAAGCCCTCGGTATTGCCTTGGTGTCCGTTGCCGTTGGAGCCGTCTTGTCCCGCCTTGTTACCGTCATTGGCCGCCAGCGCCGGCGGCGTGAGCAACGTGGTTGACAGCAGGACGGCCCCAACCGTTGCGATCGCGAATCTCGTCATTGAACGCATGAATCTCTCCTCGTCGTTGGTCTCCGTTACCCGGACGAGGTTATTGACGCGAGCTGAATTCAAAGAGTCGGAGACATGAATCTTCCTCCAGGATTCGGCGATGCTCCGTTCCGACCCCGTACCTTCCTCCCCTTCTTTGAATCGGGAAAGCGCTTACGACACGGCGAGTCGCGTCATTTCGACGCCGGAACCCGGCAAACATGGGGAAAACGGTGCGGCCCCCAGGGGTGCGGAAACGCAAAAGGCCCCGGTCAGGGACCGGGGCCAAACGCGGAGACGGGGGGATTTGAACCCCCGGTGGAGTTGTGCCCCACACTTCATTAGCAGTGAAGCCCATTCGGCCGCTCTGGCACGTCTCCAGTTGCTATTGCTAGCCAACCAAGGATACGCAGAACTGGGCACCGAGCGCAAAACGGAGGCGCGGGCCGCCGCAGGGCGTCGCACCGCCGCCTGTCGGACTTGGTGCGGGCCGCCGTCGGGCGCTCCCCGTCGAGGGCGCTAGTGCCCCGAGCCTTCCTTGCCCGCAAGCGCCCGCCACAAGAAGTGTTGGCTGCGGGCTTGGAGTGAGGCTGCCTGGCGGTTGTCCGAGGCTCCGGCGTGACCGCCTTCAAGTGCTTCGTGGAACCACACGTTCGGGATGCCCATTGCCTGCATCCGGGCTGCCATCTTCCGGGCCTGGACCGGGCCTACACGGTCATCGGAGGTGGCCGTCCAGATGAACGTCTCCGGGTACTCCACGCCGTCGCGCAGCAGGTGGTACGGCGAGAAGGTGCGGATGTACTCCCACTGTTCCGGTACGTCGGGATCGCCGTACTCGGCAATCCAGGAGTAGCCGGCCGAAAGCTTGGTGTAGCGGCGCATGTCCAGCAACGGGACGCCGCAGGAGATGGCTCCGAACAACTCCGGGTACTGGGTCAGCATGTTGCCCACCAGCAGTCCGCCGTTGGAGCCGCCCACGCAGCCGAGCCGTCGCGGACTGGTGACGCCCCGCGAAATGAGGTGCTGGGCCACAGCGGCGAAGTCCTCGAACGCGCGGTGTCGATTCGCCTGCAAGGCTGCGCGGTGCCAAGCGGGACCGTACTCGCCGCCGCCGCGGATGTTGGCCACGACGTAGACGCCGCCACGTGAATGTGCCGCAGAGCCGTCTTCGGACGGGATGCTTTCGGTCCGGCGTTCCAGCCAGGCGCGCCCGATGGCTCCGCTGTAGGCCGGGGTCCTAGAGACTTCGAAGCCGCCGTAGCCCGAGAGCTGTGTGGGGTTCTCGCCGTCGAGGTCAAGATCTTTGGACGCCACCTGGAAATAGGGCACGCGCGTGCCGTCTGCCGAGGTGGCGAAGTGCTGCTGGACCTCGTAGTCCGCCTCGTTGAAGAACGACGGCGAGGACTTCACCACTGCGTGCGTGCTCGCCACCCCGCCGTCATGGCCTGCGTCGAGCGTGTAGCTCGCGACCCCGGGGGACAGGGTGCCGCGCATGAGGGTGGTGGGGGTGGTGAAGCCCGTTGCGACGAGCCAGTAGTCGTTGCCGGCGTCGTCGCCTTCCGCTTCGTCCTCGTCGTCGACGGCGTAGGCGTTCACATCGTGCAGCGGCGGGCACGCATCCAACAAAGTCGAGGCCCACCCACCCGCGGAGTCCTTGCGGGCCGGGTCGAGCACCCTGATTTCGGAAGAGACGTCGTGCAGCAGGTTCAGGAGCAGGTAGTTCCGGGTCCAACTCCACGACTGGAGGGACGTGTGTTCATCCGGGGTGAAAAGCACCGTGAAATCGCGTGCCCCGGACAGATAGTCCTCAAAGTCGGCAGCCAGCAGAGACCCGGCGGGATAGGTGGTTCCGTCCACGTTCCAGTCCTGCCGCGGACGGAACATGAGCCATTCGCGGTGCGAACTGAGGTTGACGTCGGTGGGGACATCGATGGCCAGCCACGCGTCGTCATGCAGCACGGAAGTGGTCCGGTTGAAGAAGTCGATCCAGTCCACGGCGAAAGTGCGTTCGAAACCCGGGGTGGAGTCGTGGGCGACGAGGGCCATCATGTGGTCTTCGGGGATCTCGAAAATCCGCTCCGCCTCAGTCAAGGATTGGCCGCGACGGAGCTTCACCCCGGTGCGCGCGTAGGACGAGTTGGTTTTCGGCAGGCCGTCGGCGGTGGTGGCAACCAACAGGGTGTCGGCATCGAGCCAGCTCACGTTGCCCTTCGCGGTCGGAAGGTCGAAACCGCCTGCAGCCGGGTCCACGAAGGTGCGGGTCTCGACGTCGAACTCGCGGTGGCGGTTGGCATCACCGCCGTCGGGGGAGAGGGCGATGATGGCGAGGCGGTGCGGTTCGCCTTCGGCCGGGCGCAGGAAGTTGGCGCCGTGGAAAACCCATTCTTCGCCTTCGGCGGCGGCCAGTGCGTCGATGTCGAGCAGCACGTCCCATTCCGGGGCATCGCTGAGGTAGCTTTCCCATGTGGTCCGGCGCCAGAGGCCCTTGGGGTTCTGCTGGTCTTTCCAGAAGTTGTAGTAGTGCTCGCCACGCTTGTTGACCATGGCGATCCTGTCCGTGGAGTCCAGGACCTCCAGGATTCCGGCTTCCAAAGCCGTGTAGTCGGGGTCGTCGAGCAAGTCTTCGGTGCGGGCATTTTGCTCCCGCACCCAGGCCAGCTGTTCCTCGCCGTGAATGTCTTCGAGCCAGATATTCTCGTCGACAGGTTCGGGGGCGATTGCGGTTCCCTGGGCAGTTTCGTTGTCGGGCGCGGGCGCTTGATCAGCTGCTGTGGTGGTCATCCCCCATCCTAGAGTGACTGTCTGAGAAGGAAGCAAGTCACAAGAAGTTAGGCTTGGGCGTGGGTAAATCGCAGAACATTCGGGTTGGGCTGATCGGGGCAGGTCCCCGCGGCACCAGTGTGCTGGAGCGTTTGCTCGCCAATTGGGCCGCGACGGAAACTCAAACGCGTTCCTTGCACATCGACGTCGTGGACCCCTATCCGGCCGGCCCCGGGCACGTCTGGCAGCCCGAGCAGTCCCGGCTGTACCTCATGAACACGCAGTCGTTCTACCCCACGTTGATCCCCGAGGACGAACGACTCGCGCCGCCTTTGGCCGGGGGCTCCTTCGAGCAGTGGCGAGCGAAGCAGCGGTCAGGTGGCGGTCCGGGCCTGAGCGACGAGGAACGGGCTGAACTTGCCGTGCTCGCCTCCCACGACTTTCCCAGCCGCGCCCTTTACGGGCGGTATTTGCGCTCGACGCTGGAGGAACTGCTCGACCGTGTCCCGGCCGGCGTTGAGATCGCCTTCCACCGGAACAACGCCGTGGCGGCGCGTCCCCTCCCGGGCCGGCCGGCGGACGGTTCGCGGGACGGTTTGCGGGAAGGTTCGGCCGGCGAGCGCGCGGGCGGACGGTTCGACGTCGAACTCGACGACGGCGCCCGGCTCACCGTGGATTCCCTCGTCCTCGCGCTGGGCCACCTTGAGTCCCGGCTCAACCCGGAGCAGCGTTCGTTCAGGGAGGTGGCGTCGGAGCTCGGGCTGCTACACGTCCCGCCCGCCGCACCTGCCGACGTGGACTGGGCGCTGGTTCCGGACGGGGAAACCGTCCTGGTCCGCGGCATGGGCCTGAATTTCTTCGACGTCATGGGCCAGCTGACCGAAGGCCGCGGGGGACGATTCGTGCCCGCTGAAGGCAGTCTCCAGGGGAAGCTTAAATACTTGCCTTCGGGCAGGGAACCGAAGATCATTGCGGCATCCAGGCGGGGCACTCCGTACCGGGCCAAGGCCGGGTTGGACGGGTACTATCCCAAGTCCGTGCGCTTGCGGTATCTGACCGAGAGCGCGGTGGAACGCTTCGCCGCGGCAGGCATCCAACCTGGCTTCGACCACGATCTTTGGCCCCTCCTGCATCGGGACGCCTTGTGGGCCTACTACTCAACGTTGGTCGTGGCGGAACCCGTGGCCGTGTCTGATGCGAACGAATTCCTTGCTGCCCTCGAAGACTTGTTGCAGCCACACGCGCATGCCACCGGGCGATGGGAAAACCAGGTCGCAGAGCTGGTTGCCACCCACGTTGCAGCGTCGCGCCGCCTTGACCTGCTGGGCCTCGCGGCGCCCTTGGCCGGGCATTCCTTCGCGTCCAGGAAAGAACTCGACGCCGCCGTCGTCGACTATCTGGACGACGATGCCCGCCGCTCCGCGCTCGGAGAGTCAGATCCCGTGAAGATGGCCATCGGTGCCTTGCATACCGGACGGGCGATCCTGAAGAGTGCTGTGGCCGACGGCGGCATTACGGACGAATCATGGGTGGGCGAGCTGCGGGGCTGGTTCGAATCCTTCGTTGAGGGGCTCGCGAGCGGTCCTCCCGCCCTGCGCGCCGAACAGTTGGCCGCTTTGGCGCGCGCCGGCGTCGTGAGTTTCGTTGGCCCGGATCCGCGGTTCAGCGTTGATCGTTCCAAGCGCGTCTTCCGCGCGGTATCTGCCTGGGTGCACGACGACGCCGCGGAAGCCAGGACCCTGATTGAAGCCATGTCTCCCGCGAACCGCGTTGGCGTGAGTGTTTCTCCGTTCCTGCGGCAATTGCTGGCCGACGGATTGGTGCGGCCCAAAGTGATGATGACTGCCGAGGGAATGCCGGTGGAGACCTCCGGCTTGGACGTCGAGCCGCACCCCTACCGGCTGGTGGGCGCCAACGGTTCCGTGACTCCGGGGATGTACGCCCTTGGCCTGCAGCTTTCCTCCACCCAGTGGGGAACGGCCATCGCCGCCGAAGCCCGGCCCTCGGATGGCACCGGCTACCGCAGCGGCCAACGCACCCTCCGCGACGCGGACGAAATCGCCAGGGACATGCTCGGCCTTCCCCTCCAAAAATGAGCATGTTCCCCCAAGAAAGATGAGCATGCTCCCGCCCGTTCCAACGAGTGGACATAAACCTGATATGTCCTCTCGTCGGGGCCGGGGGAGAGCATGCTCATCCGGGGTTGGCGCTGCGGCTAGCCCGGAAGGCACTTCTGGTACTCAACCCAGGCTCGGCATCACATCAGTCGTGGGTGAAAACCGGGTTCCCATATGGTGACGGCACAAACAAGAGAGAGCATGCCCTCCATTTGAGGCGGGGAGTGGACATAATCCCAATATGTCCACTCCCCGCGTCGTGGGGGGAGCATGCTCTCTGGGTGGCGGGCTGGGCCTAGCGGTTGGGCTTATGCAGCCTGGTTTTCGATGAGTTTGAAGATCGCACCCGTCGGGTCGGTCAGGGTGGCCATCCGGCCGTAGGGAGTGTCCTCAGCCGCTTGGACCACGGTGGCGCCCAGGGAGACGGCCTGCTCGATGGTGTCATCGACCTTGTCCACTGCGAAGTAGACGCCCCAATAGGACGGGACCTCCGCCGGGAGGAAACCGGAGGCATCCATGATGCCAGCCTTGGAGTCGTCGCCCGCCCCGAGCGTGGTGTAGCGGAACTCCGGGGTATCACCCACGACGGTGGTTTCCCAGCCGAAGACGTTCTGGTAGAAGGAAACTGCCGAGTCGTACTCCTTGGCGAAGAGCTCGTGCCAGGCGGGTGCTCCGGTTTCGGCAGCCAGCTGGTAGCCCTTCATCTCGCCGAATTGCCAGGCACCGATCGCTGCTCCGGAGGAATCCGCATACATGGCCATGGTTCCCTGGTCCGGTACTTCCATGGGTTCCATGTAGACCTGGCCGCCGTTGGCGACGGCCGCTTCGGTGGTGGCCTTGATGTCGTCAGTGCGCAGGTAGGTGGACCAGACATCGGGCATCTGGGCCATCTCTTCCTGCTTCTGCATGATCCCGGCCACCATCTTGCCGTCCTTCGAGGCCGTGATGTAGCCGCCGTACTTTTCCTGGTCCCCGGTCTCGTAGGTCCAGCCGAAGAGCGTGTTGTAGAAGGACTTTGCCTTCTCCGGGTCCGAGGTCATCAGGTCGATCCAGCAAGGTGAACCGGGGGTGATGTCAGGCGTAGGCATGTTTGCTCCTGTGTCGTTTACCGCGGTTGTTGCCGCGGCTTCATGAGTGGGTGGTGGAGACAGACAAAACCCTATGCGGGGCCTCCGACAGTTTCAATGCCTGGCTCGATGCCTTCAGCGGAAACCTAGCCCATGACCAGCATCAAGATGAAGTAGATCGCTCCGCCGACCACCGAGTAGATGGCGAAAGGCGTCAAGGTCCGGGTCTCGAAGAAACGAAGCAGGAACTTGGTGGCGAACCATGCGGCGACACCCGCGCACAGGGCCCCCACCAGGAAGACTCCACGCTCGTCGGCCATGGCCGGGGTGAAGAGTTCAGGCAGCTTGAGCACGGCGGCCGCGCCGATGATCGGCGTGGCGAGCAGGAAGCTGAACCTCGCAGCGTTTTCGTTGTTCAGCCCGGACAGCAAGCCTCCGGCCATCGACGAGCCGGAGCGGGAGATTCCCGGGATGAGGGCGGCTGCCTGGGCGGTTCCGATTGCCAAGGCGCGTTTCCACGGCAGGGTGGCGATTTCGGCGTCGGAAACCGTTGCAGTGGCCGCCTGCTCCGCTACACGGCGGCTGTCCCTTGTCCGCAGACGCTCGGCTGCAAAAAGGATGAGACCGTTGAGCACCAGGAAGGCGGCAGCGATCAGCGGCGAACCGAAGAGGTTCCGAATGGGCTTTTCCAGGACCAAACCGATGATTCCGGCCGGCACGGTTCCAACCACGAGGAGCCAGCCGAGCTTTGCGTACGTGTCTGACGGAGCAATCTTCCGGTCCCGGATGGAGCGGCCAAGACCCTTGGCGATTTCAATCCAGTCCCGGAGGAAGAAGAAGAACAGCACAATTGCTGTAGCCAGGTGGGTGGCAATGAGGAAGTTCAGGAATTCGGGCGCCTTCTGGTCCAGGCCCCAACCGAACAGTTTGGGCAGGATGACGCTGTGGCCGAGGCTGGAAATCGGAAAGAGTTCGGTGATTCCCTGCAGCAGGCCCATAACGATGGCCTGGATCATATTAATCATGGGTTCGATCCTAGCCAGTACCGGTTACTGGGAGATGAACGTTTGCTGGGAGGCAGCCGTGTGCCAGCAGGTGAACGCGGTCAATAGGGTGGGTGGCTAATATCGACGAATGACTCAAGAGCGATGGCGGCAGGTTTCCGAATGGCCCATGGTGGCGGCAGCGGTGCTGTTCCTGGTGGCCTATTCATTCCAAGTGATCGCCAATCTCAGCGAGGCCCAATCCACGGTCGTTGACACCATCATCTGGGTCACCTGGCTGGTGTTTGCCCTGGACTATGCGATGTGCCTGGTCCTGGCGCGGCGTCGCGCCCAGTGGTTCGTGCGGAACCTGCACGAATTGCTGATTTTGGCCCTCCCGGTCCTCAGGCCCTTGAGGTTGTTGCGGCTCGTGACACTCCTGAAGCTGCTTCATCGCACCGCCGGGAACGCCATGCGGGGCCGCATCCTCACTTTTGTCCTTGGGTCCGCGGCCCTCCTGACGTATTGCGGTGCCATCGCCGTGCTTGATGCTGAGGAGAACGCCGCGGGCGCCAACATCACCAACTTTGGCGATGCCATCTGGTGGGCGATGGTCACCATCACTACCGTCGGCTACGGGGACCACTACCCGGTGACGGTTGTGGGCCGCTGCGTTGCCGGAGGTTTGATGGTCTGCGGAATCGCTGTCCTGGGCGTCGTGACCGCTTCGGTTGCCTCGTGGCTCGTTGAACAGGTCTCCTCCGGAGCTGCGGCGGCCGCGACAGTCGCCGAGGAGCCCATGAAACAGGAGATCCGCCGGTTGGCAGAACAAGTCGAACGCCTTAGCGCGCTTCTGGAAAACGCCGACGACGAGCCACGGGGCAGCGTGGTCGGAGCCCGCGGCGACCACTCGCCGTCGCCCTAGCTCGCCGTCCCCGTAGCCCGCCGTGGAGGTGCGTTCTTAGTCCCTTCCGCGGACGGGGATGCTCGCGGAAGAAATCAAGACGGCGCTTTTTTCTTCGTTGGTGGCGGGGCGGATCTGGCCGCGTTCGGGGACGAAGACGATGGCCTCGTCTTCTTGCTCGGGGGCGTTGACGAAGGAGCGGAAGCGGCGGAGGCGTTCCGGGTCCTTCAGGGTCGCGGCCCACTCGTCCTCGTAGGACCCAACGTGCTTGGCCATGGCGGCTTCGAGCTCCTCGGCGATGCCGAGGGAGTCCTCGACGACAACCTGGCGCACGTGCTCCAGGCCGCCGTCGAGCTCTTCCTGCCAGCGGGCGGTGCGTTGAAGCCGGTCGGCGGTGCGGATGTAGTACATGAAGTAGCGGTCGATGTACTTCACTAGGATGTCGTCGTCCAAGCCGCCGGCGAGGAGCTGGGCGTGAGCGGGGTTCGCTCCGCCGTTGCCGCCGACGTAGAGGTTCCAACCCTCCGATGTCGCGATCACGCCGACGTCCTTGCCGCGGGCTTCGGCGCATTCGCGGGCGCAACCGGAGACGCCCATTTTGAGTTTGTGCGGGCTGCGCAGGCCGCGGTAGCGCAGTTCCAGGTTGATGGCCATGGCGACGGAGTCGAGGACACCGAAGCGGCACCAGGTGGAACCCACGCAGGATTTCACGGTGCGCAGGCTCTTGCCGTACGCCTGGCCGGACTCCATGCCTGCGTCAATGAGCTCGCCCCAGATCTCCGGGAGTTGTTCGAGGCGGGCGCCGAACATGTCGATGCGCTGGCCGCCGGTGATCTTCGTGTACAGGCCGTACTTCTTGGCGATCGTGCCGATGACCACGAGCTTGTCGGGCGTGATCTCCCCACCCGGGATGCGCGGGACCACGGAGTAGGTGCCGTCTTTTTGCATGTTGGCCAGGGCGCGGTCGTTGGTGTCCTGCAGGGTGCCGCGGCCGGCGTCGAGCACGTACGCGGAATGCTGCGACGCCAGGATCGAGGCGATGGTTGGCTTGCAGATGTCGCAACCCGCTCCGGTGCCGTATTTGGCCAGGATCTCCTCGAAGGATGTCAGTTCCAGGACGCGGATCGCGTCGAAAAGTTCCTGCCGGGAGAGCTCGAAGTGCTCGCACAACGCCTTGGAGACTTCGATGCCGGACTTCTTCAGTTCCCCTTCGAGGAGCTTCTTGATCATCGGCACGCAGGAGCCGCACTGGGTGCCGGCCCGAGTGCAGGCCTTGAGGCCTGGCACATCGCGGACCGGCTCGTTGCCTTCGCACGTCCCGCACGCGTTGACCGCGTCCCGGATGTTCCCGGCGGGGACGTTGTTGCAGGAGCACAGGATCGCGTCATCGGGCAGTTCGGTTTCGGGGGCGTCCCCGCCGCCGGCGGCCGTCAAATAGGCGCCGGGTTCTGCGGGCAGTTCGCGGCCGAGCAGGGGGCGCAAGCTCATGTACGGGGTGGCGTCGCCGACGAAGATGCCGCCCAGGAGGGTCTTGGCGTCGTCGGTGGTGACGATCTTCTGGTACACGCCGCGGGCGGGGTCGGCGTAGACGATTTCCAAGGAGTGCTCGGTCTTGGCGAACGCGTCGCCGAAGCTGGCGACGTCCACGCCGGAGAGCTTGAGCTTGGTGGCCGTGTCGAAACCGGGGAAGGTCGCTTGTCCGCCGTGCAGGCGGTCCGCGACGATCTCGGCCATCGTGTTCGCCGGTGCCACGAGGCCCAGGCACATCCCGCCGAAGTTCGCCACCTCACCGATGGCGAAGATTCCGGGGATCTCGGTCTCGCAAGCATCGGAAATGACAACACCGCCACGCTGGCCAAGCGTGAAGACCTGTTCCTCGCCCTCCGCTGCACGGAAGAGCTCATCGCGCGGCCTGACCCCGATCGCGACGATCACGATGTCGGCGTCGATGATGCGGCCGTCGGCCATGAGGACTCCGGTGACCTGGCCGTCGTCGTCGGACAAAACTTCCGAGGGGAAGACGCCGCCGTGGATTTCGAAGCCCTTGTCTTTGATAAGGCGGCCCAGTGCCTGGCCGGCCCCTTCGTCGAGCTGGGTGGCCATCAGCCAGGACGCGCCGTCGATGACGATCGGCGTGGCGCCCAACCGCTCCGTCCCTGCTGCCGATTCAAGGCCGAGGAGACCGCCGCCGATGGTGACAGCGTTGACCTTGCGGCCCAGCTTTTCCGTGAGCTGGGTGATTGCTTCGTTGATGGCCCAGACGTCTTCGAGGGTGCGGTAGACATGGGTGAGCTCGGCGCCCGGGATCGGCAGACGGGCAGCATTCGAACCCGTCGCAACCACGAGGGCATCATATTCGTAGCTATTGCCAGCCGCGGTTTCCACGGACTTGGCATCGGTGTTGATCTTGACCACCCGCTCGCCTGTGCGCAGGTCCAGGGCCTCGTGCTCCCACATTGACGCGTGTCCGAGGGTGAGGTCGCAGTCCACCTCGATGAGCGCCTTGCTCAGCGTGACCCGGTCATAAGGAAGATGCGCTTCCTCGGTCAGGACCGTGACGTGCCAGCCCTCGAGACCGCGGGTATGCATGGCATCGGCAAAGCGGTGGGCCGCAGGGCCTCCGCCCGCGACCACAATGCGGCGCGGGTTCTCTGAAGGGGAAGTATGTCCGGTCACTGGCGGCCTTTCGCATGTGCCGCAGAACCGTCATCCGCGACTTGTCACTTCAGACTAAAGACACGCAGTTTCGCGTCAGTTTCCCCTTTGTTTCGGGGGCTTAACTTCGGCATCACGGTGAGGATTGCGGCTATGTGAGGTCTCCTTTACGAGCAGGACACATTGATTGCATTCCGGCGAAACATCGCGGGCCTACCGTGAAGTTGTGGCCGCAAACGGCCCGTGCCGGCTGGCGGAATTGGATCCGCCGGACCGGCAGGCTTAGCGATAGGGGCTGAAATGACCGTAATTTTGGATCGGCAAAAACTACAACAGCAGAACGCACCGACCGCGTCCGGCTGGCACCGCGTCTGCGCAATCGACGAGCTGGAACCGGCTTGGGGCGAAGCTGCCCTGGTCGGAGGGAAGCAAGTAGCACTTTTCCGCACCACGCCGGATGAGGTCCTGGCGGTATCCCAGCAGGACCCTGCAACGCTGTCAAATGTCATGGCGCGGGGCATCGTCGGTTCCCGGGGCAGCCGTCCCACCATCGCCTCGCCGCTTCACAAAGAGGTGTACGACCTGGAAACCGGCGAATGCTTCACCAATCCTGAACTGCGGCTCGCCACCTACAACACCCGCCTCGTCGACGGATACATTGAAGTAGCCGTCTAGGCTGCTTCAGCTTCCGACGCCGATTCCGGCCGGTTCCGCCCGCGGAACCGGCCATTGGCGTTTCCTCGTGGTGTGGCGGGGGACCGCCAGCGGGTTTAACGCAAAAGAGGCCGGCCATGGAATCCAAAGATTCGCATGAACCGGCCTCTCAGCTGCGCTGTGTCGCGCCACGCGGAAGGTAAGGGATTTGAACCCTTGGTGCGGGGTTACCGCACACTGGTTTTCAAGACCAGCTCCTTAGGCCGCTCGGACAACCTTCCCTGCCTAGTAGTGTTTCATAGGGAGTTGGCTGCGCCAAAAACCTGCCGCGGCGATTAAGGCGGTTAAGGTGTCTGAAAGGCCAACTGCACTGAGCGAGGGATCGGGAGCACTCTATGAAAGCCGTCTACATCTCCGAACCGGGCGGGCCCGAGGTTCTGGAAATCCGGGACGTCCCTGCTCCGGTTCCCGGCCCCGGCGAGGTTCTCATCGACGTCGTCGCCGCCGGTCTCAACAGGGCGGATGTCCAGCAGCGCCGCGGTTTCTACCCGCCACCACCGGGGGCATCCGAAATTCCCGGCCTTGAGGTCTCCGGCAGGATTGCCGCGTTCGGGCCCGAGGTGAGCAAGCCGTTTTCGGTAGGCGACAAGGTAGTGGCCCTGCTTTCGGGTGGCGGCTATGCGCAGCAGGTTGCTGTCCCGGCGGAGCAGGTTTTGCGACTGCCCGACGGCGTGGATCTGGTCACTGCCGCATCCTTGCCTGAGGTAGCCGCAACGGTTTACTCGAACCTCATCATGACTGCACAGCTGCAGGCCGGTGAGACGGTACTGATTCATGGCGCCACTGGGGGCATCGGCACCATGGCCATCCAACTCGCCAAAGCGTACGGCGCTACGGTCGCGACGACGGCCGGAACGGCCGAAAAGGTCGGAACCGCGAAAGCCTTCCTCGGGGCCGACATTGCCATCAATTACGCGGAGGAAGATTTCGTCGAAAGCCTCAAGGCACAAAACGGCGGCAAAGGCGCGGACGTCATTCTCGACGTCGTCGGTGCCAAATACCTGCAGCAGAACGTGGAAGCACTCGCGGACTACGGCCGGCTGGTGGTGATCGGGCTGCAGGGTGGCGTCAAGGGCGAACTCGACCTCGGCCAGTTACTCAGCAAACGCGCGGCCATCATCGGCACGGCGCTCCGTCCGCGGCCGGTCGCGGAAAAGGGTGTCATCATGAATGCCGTCCGTGAATCGGTCTGGCCGATGCTGGCCGACGGCCGGATCAAGCCGTTCGTGGCCAAGTCGTTCCCCTTGGAGCAGGTCCGCGAAGCCCACGAGTACTTCGATTCCGGCGAGCACATGGGCAAAATCCTGCTGCTGCTCTAGCGGCTCCCCGCCAAACCGGCAGTACGAAGGAGAGCGATGTCCATCCGGTACAGCATCCTGGCATTGCTTCAGGAGCAACCACGCTACGGCTACCAATTGCGGGCGGCGTTCGAGGAACGCACGGGAGCCGTCTGGCCGTTGAACATCGGACAGGTGTACACCACCCTGAACCGGCTGGAGCGCGACGCTTTGGTCCGCAAAGAGCGCGACGACGGCCGCGGCCACGTGCTTTTCAGCATCACCGACGCCGGGACTGCGGAAATCCGTCGATGGTTCGCGACCGCAGTGGATCGCGGAGCGCCGCCGAGGAACGAATTGGCCATCAAGCTGGCGTTGGCCGTCACGACGGCGGGCACCGACGTCCCCGCGCTGATCCAGGCCCAACGTGAGATTTCCTTGCGCGAGCTGCAGGCGTATACCCAGGACCGCAGGGACCTGGCCGCCAACCAAAGAGTGACGGATACGGCCAGGCTGCTCGTCCTGGACTCCCTGATCTTCCATGCCGAGGCGGAGGCCCGATGGCTGGATCTTTGCGACGCCAGGCTGGTCCAGCAGGCCAATGGCGCCAGCAACGGCACGATCGGAACCGTCCGCTCGACGGGGACACCCACCGCATAAACTGCTCCGCAGGGGAGGTGCTGACATCGAAACATTGACGAATGCCGGCGTCCGGATCCGGCTGCTCGGCCCCGACGATGCGGACGCGCTGATCCGCTTGGCGGATACGGACAACTTGTTCGACGAGGATCCTTCAGTCGCGCCGTCAGGCGCGTTGACGTACGACGGCGCCCGCTCCTTTCTGGGCGACCCCGGCGTGCTTTTCTGGCTGGCTGAGCTCGGCGGCGAGACGGTTGGATTCCTTCACTGCTGCATTCAGCGCCGTCGTAATGCCGGACCTTGGGCCGAACTGCTCCTCATGGAAATGGGGACTCATGCGCAGTGGCGCCGCCGTGGTATCGGCCGGTCCCTTTTGGCAGTCATGGAGGAGTGGATGCGGGAACACGGGATGGAAGAAGTCTGGGTCCCGGCCAACCTCTATGCGACGGGCTTCTACGAAAAATGTGGTTTCGCTAAGGACGAAGGCGAAATACTCGTCAAGGCACTGGGCTGAGTTGCGGCCCGTGAGAGTATGAACGCATGAGCGATCAGGACGACACTCAACCCAGTGGCGAGAGTTTTGACGACATCCCGGTGGAGGGCACAACCTTGGACGCTGGCACGGCACGGAGCACATCGGAAGCGGGTCCGCAGGCCGACGGGAAACCTGGCGTCAAGAAGGGCAGCACCCTGCAGGACCTCGTCGACGAACCGGCCAAGGTCATGCGGATCGGCACCATGATCCGCCAGCTCCTCGAAGAGGTGAAGAGCGCACCCTTGGACGAGGCAGCCCGCGGACGCCTTGCAGCGATCCACGAACGCTCCATCAAAGAGCTGGAAGAGGGCCTCGCACCGGAACTAGTGGAAGAGCTCGAGCGCATCAGCCTCCCCTTCCCTGAACACGCCACGCCCTCTGACGCCGAACTACGGATCGCGCAGGCCCAGCTCGTCGGTTGGCTCGAAGGGTTGTTCCATGGAATCCAGACCGCCATTGCTGCCCAGCAGGCAGCCCGGGAGCATGCTGTTGCCCAGTTGCAGCTTCGCCAGCTCCCGCCCGGAACCATGATCGCCCCGGGCGTCGTTATTGGCGAAAATGGTGAGCCGCAGCGTGCCCGCCTTCCCGGCAAGGAAGCGGAACCCGACAAACCTTCTCGCGTTGAAGACCCGGACCGACACCCGGGTCAATACCTCTGAGCGCTGGGTTGGGATTCTTTGGGGCCGTCCGACAGGGACGGAAGGATGACGCTGAACTTGGCAAAGGACTGTGGCGCCGTGCCCACGATCGCTTCCATCGCGGCCTTGACCGGTACCACCAAGTGCTTGAAGGCGTAGGAGACGAACAGCTTTACGTCGAACTCGTGGCCATTGCGAACGAACTGGCGGACTTGTCGTCCAGGGTGCGTGCGATCTGCGTGGAGGCCCAACTCCAGGCGCCCAGTGATGGGCTGGACATTCCTGGTTCGCTCGCGGGCGTCCATCGCGCGCTGTCCAAAGCGGGGAACTCTCTTGCCACCACGGCGGAGGCGGCCGCGATGCTGCGTCTCGCCGTCGGGCCCGTTCCTGTAGGAGCCGTTTCGGTACGACGACGCGCTGAAGCCGTTTACGAACATGTCGAAGAAGCCGAACGCCTGCTGAGGGCCAAAGCCGGCTCGTAGGCTTTTGGCGATTTAGGTGCAGACGCGTCTATTCCCACATAACAACTATTAAGCGCCTAGCTTAGAGGGGCCGGAATCCGTAGCCACCCGGTGTGCGCGGCTGGCAGGATGGAAGCCATGACTTCGTCACCGAACCTTACTTTTAACGACGGCAACTCCATCCCCCAGCTCGGCTACGGGGTGTGGCAGGTTGAGGACGATGTAGCCGAAAAGGTAGTGCGTCAGGCCTTCGACGCCGGCTACCGCCATATCGATACCGCCAAGATCTACGGCAACGAGGCAGGCGTGGGACGCGCCATCGCATCCTCCGGCCTCAAGCCCGAGGAAATCTTCATTACCACCAAGCTGTGGAATGCGGACCAGGGCTACGAGTCCACGCTCGCGGCTTTTGAAGAGTCCATGAACCGCCTCGGCCTGGAAACCCTGGACCTGTATCTGATCCACTGGATGCAGCCGAAGCAGGACAAGTTCGTGGACACCTGGAAGGCGCTCATTGAGCTCCAGAAGCGCGGACGCATCAAGTCCATCGGCGTCTCCAACTTCAGCAAGGAAGGCCTGCAGCGCCTGATCGACGAGACCGGCGTTGTTCCGGCGATCCACCAGATCGAACTGCACCCGTTCTTCAACCAGGCCGAACTCCGGGAGTTCGCTACGGCACGCGGCATTTTGACCCAGGCCTGGTCGCCCCTCGGGCAGGGCGGCGAGCTCCTTGAGAACGCCACTATCGCCCAGATCGCTGCCAAGTACGGCGCCACCCCGGCGCAGGTGGTTATCGCCTGGCACCTGGCGATCGGCAACGTCGTGATCCCCAAGTCCGTGACGGAGTCCCGGATCCAGGAGAACTTCGCAGCCCTTGGCGTCACCTTGGATGAGGCCGACATTGAGGCCATCAACGGCCTGGACCGAGGCGCCGAAGGCCGCATCGGACCGGACCCGGCAGTCTCAGACTTCGAATAGTTCGCAACTCGCGTCGTTTCTCAACTCGCGGAGTTTCACAACGGGAAGACCCTGCACCTAACAGGTGCGGGGTCTTCTTGGATTAATCGGGGGATTTGGCGACGAAGTCGCGCCGTGCCCGGATCTTTGGCGTGTTGCTGAACCCGGCATCGTCACGGTGGCTCCATGCTGCCTGGATCCGCGGTCGGCCACGTTGCGCTCCTCGGTGGCGGTTGTCGATTCCAAGTCTCACAGGAGCACGACAAGCTCCCTATGTACAATCCTGTGGATGCGTGTACAACCGAAACCCACCGCGGTCACGGATGATGTGCCGAGCTGGCGACTCACAACGAAACGGGCGAAAGCGGAGACCGTGGCCATCTTCGCCGGCTTCGCCCTCTACGCGGCCTTCGGGCTTAAGCTGCTTCTCTTCTCTCGTGTACCGGGTTCGGAGCGTTCGATCAATCTCATCCCGTTCGCAAGTATCGCGGAATACGCGTTCAGCCACTCTCCCGGGACCGAGAGAGTGGCGTTCGCCAACGTCGTCGGGAACATCTTGATCTTCATCCCGCTGGGAGTCTACGCATCGTGGCTCCGACATCGGGCGGCCGCATGGCTGACCATGTTCACGGTCGCCTCGGTCAGCGTGGCCGTAGAGATCATCCAGGGTGTGTTCGCGGTTGGAGCATCTGACATCGACGACGTGATCCTGAACTGTGTCGGAGGACTCATCGGAATGCTGGCACTCTGGCTGCTCTCCGCGATCCTGCACGAGCGATCCCGAGTACGGACCGCGATGGCCGTGTTGTCACTGCTTTCAATGCCCGTCTGGTGCTACTTCTTATTCATCATCCGACTACACATGTGAGCACAACCCGCAGTTCCCCGCACAGCAGAGCGGCCCCTTTACGTGTCGGCAACCTTGGGGACGGCCGTGTACTTCGAAGACGTCCTGGTCGGCAAGTATGGCGACTTCGTTGTCCACACCGGGAGCGCTTAGGTCCGCTCCACACGAAGCGGTCCGCTTCACACGAAGCGGTCCCTGATGAGTTTGAACGCCGTGCTGGTGCCGCACTTCGCGGCATCAGCACGGTAACCCGATGATGTCCGGTGCCTCTCAGCCCTTCGGAAGTTCCGGGACTCGCTCGGCACGCAGTTCGCGCAACCACCCCAGGGCTTCTGGTTCGTCGGAGAAATACCGGGTCGGGCACTGCGGTGCGGGGAGTCCATGCCTGCCGTGGGCAATGACACGGTCCACGGGCGTGCTGCCCAGGATCGCAAAGGCCGTGATGGTGGCGGCCTCACTGAAGAATCGGACGGCGTCGCGGCTGACGGACTCGACGCCGATGACCTGCAGCAGCACCGCGGCGCCCGTCCCCGTCAGAGCCAGGTATCTCTCCCGGACAAGCGCTCCGTCCTCTGCGGTGATCCGGCGGCCCGGGCGCAAAGTGATCCGGAGTACCCCTTCACCCGTGTCCTCAACCCTCACATTTTCATGGTCTGAACTGAACCACGCCCCACCGCCGTCCGCGTCGGAAGCGGTGCTCACCTCTGCGTGAAGGTGTAATTCGCCCTCGGACTGTACCAGCGTCGTCATCAGATCCCCCAGATGTGATTCCGCTGCAACCCCATTGACGCAGCTCCCGGATCAGCAAGAGCCGGGTGCGGATCACAATACCGGTGAGGACGCCCGGCGTCCATGAATAGTGAGTGTGCGGAGTGTTTTCGCTCGAGTGACCTCCGGAATCAAGTAGCGGGCACAGCGAGGGGCGCACCCCGATGGGATGCGCCCCTCGCTAGACGGTCAGGTCAGTCCTTCTTGAAAGCGTCCTTGACCTTCTCGCCGGCCTGCTTCAAATCGCCTTTGGCCTGGTCGGCCTGGCCTTCCGCCTTCAGGTTTTCGTCGCCTGTGGCGTTACCGGCAGCTTCCTTGCCCTTGCCGCCAGCCTTCTCGGCAGCGTTCTCAATCTTGTCGCCTAGTCCCATGGTGTTTCCTCCTCTGGTTCGGCAGCCGATCGATCCGGCCGTTACTACATACTAAGCATGCTTCGGGTTTGGATTTCAAGTCCGGTCCGGCTACCCGATGACGGGCTCTCGTGCACTGGTTGGACTCGACGAAGTTGCCGTCACCCCGGGGACTCCGCTCGTCGAGAGTCCCGGCTCGGGCCGCCGGGCCCAGAAGAACACAAAGAAGAATCACAACGCGGAGAACACGATGGTGGCCTGGACGAGAAACAAATCGGATCACACGAAGGGCGAGGGGCGCAGCCCGGAGTCCTCTTAATATGCCTGCCCAACCGCCACCAAAAGCTTTCCGCTCCGGGTTCACGGCTATCGCGTTGCCGGATGGGTGCGGGCGTGTTTGGTCAGAGGACTTTCACGGGGATGAGGTCGTAGGTATTGTCGCAGCCTCCGCGCGGCGCCGTGTGCTCGATCCCGTACAGATGGTCGGAGATGGAATGGTCAGGCTTGACGGCGACGATGTGCATCCGGGCGCGCGGTACCGGGGCGTTGTCGGGCTGGACGAACGGGGGCGCCTGAGGAACCATCAACCGTCCGTTGCTGTCACGGGTGACCTTCACCGGATCACAGCGGTCGTTGACTCCGAAGCAGGCGGAGACAGTCGTGCCGCCAGGGAGGCCGGAGAGATCAAGCTCGACCGGGCCCAGGTTGACGAAGCCGACGGCGGGGCACACTTCCGGGTGTAGTCGGACGCAGGAAGAGCAAGCACCACCGCCGGAAGCATCGCCAACATTAGTCCTGGAAGTCCCCTGGTCTTCATAGCGTCGGCGTAATGCTGTCGGAGGAAACAGCAGGATCCCGGTCAGGGAAGAGACCGGGCGGGGAGTGTCGGCAGCGAGGAGCGAACGCAAGACAGGGAGTCTGGCCCCTGACGGTGGTCAGCGCGCGCCGCGGGACTACCGGGCCGGGACTTTCTTGAGCCGAAGGATGCCGACAGTCCAGAGGCTGACTACCGCGTGCAGCGCGGCCCATGCGATTTTCACCGGATCAAACAGGGGCCCGTCGATGAACACCATTGTCAGCACGATTGACGCCGCGGAGACCACAATGGCGGCGATCAGTGGTGAACGGGCTGTTCTTTTTAGGGTGGCGATGTTCCAGATCCCGATGGCCACACCCCCTATGGACACCACGCCGAAGCCCAAGGTAACGGCGAAGACGTAGGCGATCCACTCTGCCGGGGGTTCTACCCCTGAACCAGCCATGTCCCGTAAGTGTCCGATACCCGTCGCGGCCCTCGTGACGGTAACCCAGCAGGTGAGCAACCCCGAGACCAACTCGAAGAGCCCCAACCAAAAGCGCCAGTGCCGTGATCTCATCGCGCCGTGGCGGGTAAGGACGGGAGCGTCGGCTGTCCGCGATGGCCGCACGTCGAGCCGCTCTACGGCATCGGACTGGTCGGTCTGCGACTGCATGTCTTGGCCCATGTGGGGTCCCCCTCGCGTGCGGCGGAGGGCGTCCCCGCGCGCTCCCAACCGGGAGTCTACCTTGACCCATAAGAGCAATCGGGACGGAGCGTCATAACTTCCCATAACCGCATGTCCAAATAGACACTAGGCAATTGCGCTAGAATTATGTACATGACAACCCTTCCAGTTGCAGAGGCCCGGTCGCATTTCTCGCGGATCGTGGAACAGGCATCGTCCACGCATGAACGATTCGAAATCACCCGGAACGGCACACGTGCCGCGGTCCTCCTGGGCGCCGACGATTACGACGCCATGATCGAAACGGTGGCGGTATTGTCCGACGCGAAACTCGTCAAGGATATTGGCAAGGGGTTGAGGGAACTGGATGGCGGAGAAACCTTCACCATCGACGAGGTCAAGGCGGACATGCGCACGACCAAGCACGGGGCATGAGCCCTCGTTATGAGGTCAGATTCTCCAAGTCGGCGAAGCGGGCTCTAACCCATGACCTGCCAGAGAAGGTTGCAGCTGCGGCCTTTGAGTTCATCACGGGCGCGCTGAGTGAGAACCCTCAACGAGTGGGTAAGCAGTTGCACGAGCCGCTGTTCCCCTTGTATTCGGCCAGACGAGGAGATTACCGCGTCATCTACCGGATCGTGGAGGACGTCGTACTGATCGAGATCGTCTCGATCGCGCATCGCCGTGACGCCTATCGATAGGACGAACTTGCGGCTTCCCGGAAGGCCGATGTACCTGGGATCCATGCCGAGGCGGTATTGCCAACCACTCGTGACCCGCGCACAATCGGCAAGTGAGATTCGATGGAGTGCTCCCCGAAGACGCACCTGACCCTCGCCACGAGCAGGCCAGGCGTCTGGAACTGATGCCGATCCCCATCATGGGACTGGCACCCCAGCCATCGCTGGAAGATCCGGATATGGTCGGCATCCAGTACGGGCAGGATCCCCGCGGATACAACGAGATGTCGGCGAGCATCACCTACACGCTGTGGCGCAAACCCGCTGACCATTCCGACCCGATAAACCTGGCCGAGCTCGACGAGCAGACGCGAAGGTCGATCGAAGACGTTCCGCGTTGGCCGCGGCCGGCTTGGCTGGTTGAAGGGGTTCAACGGATGCGATACCCCCAGTTGTGGGAGGCCGTGCGGACCACCTGGCACCGCGACACTTCCGAACGCTCGTCCCCGGCCAGGGTCCTGGCCGAACACATGAACCATATCCTCATCAATCGCTACCGGCGCGAATGGCCGGGAGGCATTGCCTGGGACCGATACGCGGGGGACATCGGAGGTCGTCCAGCCAACCGTGAGGTGGCAGTTTGGATTGACGGGGTCGAAGTGCAGGGTGTGGAGATCGACACGGACCCCTTCGTGTACGGCGTTGGAGCGTCCCTCGGACAGGGCGGGGTTTTGACGACCGTCCTCCCACGCGATGAGCTCGGCTACATACGCATTGAATTCGCGAAACGCCCGTAGGCTGGGGGGACATCCATAGCAAGGGGATCAGGATGAAGCTTCCACGCACTTTGGCTGCGGTCGCCGTGCTGCTCGGGTTGGCCCTTTGCGGGTGCCAGGCGGCACCCGGGCCGCCCACACCGGGACTGACCTCAGCGGTGCCCAGCCCGCCGTCGGCCGAGCTCGCGGCCATGATTCAGACCGCCGTCGAGGATCGTAATAGCACCGTTCTCGACACTCTGCAGGCCCCGCGCCTCGCCGACAGGCAGACTACGGCCGCCTGCGGGGCCAAGCGTGGTCGGGACCTGCCGGTGGTGGAGCGTTCGAAGGCTCGATTCAGGTCAGCAGGCTTCTGGTATACGTCCTTTTCGACAAAGGTCACTGTGGAGTCGATCGAGGTGACCGGTTCGACGGCGAACGTCCACTTCAAGGAACAGACCGAGGAATACCTTGCCTCGACGGCGAATGGGCCGAGCAGCGTCCCGTCAGGCTACTCGTCGCCGCAGACCGCGACGTTCCGGGCATCCGCGGACGGATGGCAACTCGACAGCATCGACCTTTCCGAGCATGGGGGCGGTTTGCCGATGTCCATCGTCGAGAGCTGAGAAAGGAAATGCAGACGACGATCCGGGTTGTCAGGCACAGCCATCTTCTTCGCGGAACCATTGAGGGCCTTCGATCCCTGTTCGACGCCGAATATTACGAGACGTTCGGCGTATGGGATCCTGACTGTCCCTACGGGTATTCGCCCGCCGATGTCCATGTCCTCGCCACCAATAGTCTGGGCATCATCGGGCATGTCGGATTCCAGAGGAGGCTGATCGACGTCGGCCCCACCGAGGTCCCAGTGGGCGGCACCGGCGGGGTACTTGTAGCACCCCGAGCACGCGGAACAGGACTCGGCACGCTGCTGATGGGCCGCGCCCGGGAGGCCATGGAGCCCGCTGGCGTGGATTTCGGCTACCTCGGCTGTCATGAAGACTTGGCGACGTTCTACGAGTCCTGCGGCTGGCGGCGTATCCGAGTGCGAGAGCGGTGCCTTTCACGATTGGACGGAACCACGGTCATCGAATCCGCAGATACTCCGATCCTGATCTGCTCCGCCGCTAAGACCACCGCATCGTGGTCCGCCGGACCGATCGACCTTCGGGGAACCCCTTGGTTGAACACCTGGGATTAGGATCCTGACGGGGTGCTCCGGTTGCCGACATATCCCGCGATGCTCGCATCATTTGGCGTGAACCGCGCAGGCTCTAGCCTACGATGAGCTCCTTGACCGGCCCCTCGTGCAGGGCAAGGTACACATCGTCCCGGATCTGGTTGGCTTGGGGATCCGTCATGGTCCGGGTGAGGGGACGCAGTACCAAACGTATAAGGGCGTTGGCCTGTCCGTCGCGGATGCGGAGCCGTCCCCGGGCTGCCGCGGGAAGCTCTCCATATGAATTCAGTGCCAGGAGTTCGACGCCTTCCAGTTCTTCGGCTTGTTCGCCTAAGGCTGTCCGCACCCGGTCTCCGAGCACTTCGGCGTCCAAATCCGCGGCAACGACAATGGAAATGTCCCTCCGGATCGAGGGCATCTGGGAGACCGGTTTCCATCGGGAGAGGTCCAGCATCTGCTGTTCGATTCTCTTGTCCATGGCCCTGAGCAACCTGATGTCGGGGATGCCTTTGCGGAGCATCAGGGCCCGGTCCAAACCCATCCCTAAAGCCAGTCCCGACCACCTTGCGGGATCCAGGCCGGCTTCGGAGAACAGATGCGGAGTGATAAGCCCGCACTCCGCCAGTTCGAGCCATTCTCCTTCCATGAGGACATCGACCTGCAGGCCCTCCCTGGTGTAGGGGTGAACGGCCGGAACTGCGCGCCATTGCGCCCCAGGGAGGACCGCTTGCACGAGGGCGGCGATCATTTCCCGCAGGTCACCGGCGTCGAGGGGTTCCCGAGAGCTGACGCGCCACAAATCGACCTGGTGTGGCGTGCCCACGTGGGTGCGGTCGATCGAGTCGCGCCGGTAGACAAGACCGGGGACGGCCCAGAGCTCGTCGGTGGATTCGTCTGGATCCAATGCCCGCAGCAGGGATGGGATGGAAGCCGAAGTATGGCTGCGGAGCATCACTGTAGGACTGACGTAGCGGGAGTATCTTTGATCCCTGGTCACGTCCGATTCGTTGAACCCCAGACGGTCGTAGTTGTCGGCCACGCTCACCAGAGGGCTGTGTCGAACAATCCGTTCAGGCACACCCCATTTGCTGCCGAACGCGTCGATGACTCCTTGCAAGAGTGTCTGCATTGCATGAGGGCCGCCGTCCGGATTTGAGAGATCCCGGATGGTCAAAGCATCGTTGAGTTCTGAGGGACTGAGATAAGCGGGCATTGCTGGTCCTTATGTTCGGATTTGAGTAGCGGGTTGGTCCCCGACTCAAATCCGGCGCCAGGACCTAGGCGCGCGCCTCAGAGCCCTCGCGACCGGACCCCGGTCGGGGGCAAGTAAATCGACGCATGGAGAGCATGGGGTGACTATACCCCAGCTGCCGACACTGATCGTCGGCGTCAGCGCTTCGCGCAGCTACAAACCGAGGTCTTTGACCGCAGTGACCCAGTTGTGGGCGATCGCCTCCTGGGCAGCTGACAGGGCGACCTTGTGAGCGCAGATGGCCCTGTGCAGAGTGTTCTCCACCGCGTCTTTCGGGTTTGTGGTGCCCGTGGCGCTCGACTTGTTCGGCTCAGGCCACAGATTCGACACGGAGTTTGTGCCGCCGAGCTCCAGGCTGATCAGGTGATCGTATTCCGTGGTCTTCATTGCGACCTGGCCGTATTCGCGCAGGCTCTCGGCCTTCACCTTGTCCGTGTTCGAAGCGGGCGGGCGCACCGTGGCCGTATAGCCGCTCATGCATATCGTCGAGTCGATGTTCTCCTGGGTAACCGCGGGATCTGTGGCCCCTGGAGTGCAGGCGGGGTCTGGCAGGTACTCGCCAGTAGTGGCGTCGACCACTTTGGCGGAGCACTGTCCGGCGCCAAGCTGCTCGTCGGTCGCGACGACGCCGGGGGAGTGGATGGACTTCACGGCTGCCGCCGCCGCACCCGAGGGTGCGCTGCCAGAGGCCGCAACCGCCTGGGGAACTGCCGGCGACGCGGGCTTGGTCATCGCCTCGGCGGCGGAGTGGGCCCCCTGCTGGCATCCACCCAGGGCCAATGCGGCAAAGAGGAATGCGGCGGGCAGGGCGAGGCGATAGCGGAAGTTCATGACCCTCAGGTGTTCGGGAGCTCGGAAGTCTGTCCCCCGGAAAGGGGAACGACAAGCGGAAGCTAGTAGCTCCCGCCCATCTTTTCTATCCTGTTGGCTGGACTTCGCAGCGACCGGCGCGCCGGGAGCTGGCTGTTCTGGTCTTCACCGCAGCCTTTCTCCTGGGTGCCCCCCGAATCGTCGGCTGGCGGCCTGGTCGTGGGGCGGGGCGCTATCGGTTCCTCCAAGTCCAAATGTGGACTTGCAGAAAGCTGGAGTTACCGGATGGACCGGCCGGTCGGATCAGTAGACCTTCACCGGGATGAGGTCATAGGAGTTGTCACAGCCTCCGCGCGGCGCAGTGCGCTCGATCCCGTAAAGCTGATCGGAGATGGAGCGGTCCGGCTTGGCGGCGACGACGCGGATCCGGGGAAGCGGTACCGCAGCGTTATCTGGTTGCGCGAACGGTGGCGTCTGCGGAACCATCCACCGGCCGGAGCTGTCGCGGGTTACCGGAACCGGGTCACAGCGGTCGTTCACTCCGAAGCAGGCGGACACTTTGGTTCCAGCCGGGAGCCCTGATAGGTCAAGTTCGATCGGGCCCAGGTTGACGAAGCCCACGGCGGGGCACGCGGTCGGGGTGCATGCGGACGCAGAGAGCACTAGCGCAGGGAGCAGCGTCAGCAGCAGCACTGGCAGCGTCCGGGTCCTCATGGCGTCAGCCTAGCGCTGCCGGAAGGGAACGGCAGCGACCAGGCCAGGGATCTGACCGGCGCGAAGTAGCGGGACTCTGGCCCCGGCAAAGAGGGCCATAAGAGGCCCTGAACCTCGGAAAAAGAAGCCCCGCCAAATCCGTGGAATGGCGGGGCTTTTCGAGCTTCCTATCAGAATCGAACTGATGACCTTTTCATTACGAGTGAAACGCTCTACCGACTGAGCTAAGGAAGCACCGCGTTATCGGCCGGGTACCGGCTGAATCACGCAAGATACAACTGTAATAGAGTCACCTCGTCCGGGTCAAAACAGCCCCGTGCGGAGCTACCCCGGCGCAGTTGTTGCGGAATTCACCCGCTCGTCGCGCCGGGTTCAGGCCGCCGTCGTGGACCGGGGGCAAGCTGGGCGGACTAACGTGGCCGCACGATTTCGGTCATCAACCAGCGAAGGGGCGCCATGAGCATGGACAGCGGCAAGAGGATCAACGCGGACGACGCCGGGGCACATCGTGCGCAGCGGCTCCGGCTTGCTGTCTTGGACATGGTGGGCACCACGATTACCGACGATGGTCTTACAGAGCGTGCTATGTCCCTCGCCCTGCAGGAGACCGGCGTCGAGCCTGGTTCGCCCCGCTTCGAAAGCATGCTCGGCTACGCCCGGGACACCATGGGCTTTTCCAAGTTGACCGTTTTCAGCCACCTTTTTGAAGAAGCTCAACGGGCCGAGAGCGCCAACAAGGCTTTCGAACGCGCCTACGACGATCTGATTGCCGACGGCGGCGTCCGGGCTATTCCAGGCGCCGAGGAAACCATCGACTGGTTGCGGGACTCCGGCGTGAAAGTCTGCCTGGCTACGGGCTTCGGCCGGCACACCCAGAACATGGTGCTTGAGTCGCTGGGGTGGATGGGGAAGGCGGATCTCAGCCTGTGCCCCGCTGACGCCGGCCGAGGTCGCCCTTATCCGGACATGATTCTCACGGCCGTGTTGGCTCTTGACCTGGACGATGTCCGTGAGGTCGTCGTCGTGGGGGACACAAGCTCGGATATGTTGTCCGGTGTTCGCTCCGGCGCCTCCGCCGTGGTGGGCGTGCTCACTGGCTTCCACTCCGAGGCGGCTTTGCGCGCGGCCGGCGCCACCGCCGTCGTGCCCTCAGTCAAGAACCTTCCCGCGCTGCTGGAGCCCCGCGCCGCACGGCTCTAGCGCCGGGCCTCATAGCTGCCCTTCGTGCACGGGGAGGTGTGGCCATGCGCAGGGACCTCCTCAACGCTGGAGTCGGCGCTTGGCAGCTCAGAACTGCGGCACGGCTGGGCGGGGTTGTGGTTCCGTATCGCGGCGTTGTGGCCTTGGCGGGCGCACCCCCGGAATTCGCTGAGGCCTTTCGGCACGGATGTGTCCTCACCTGCATTTCGGCTGCCCCACACTATGGACTTTGGCAACTTCATCCTGCCACCGAGCTCCATTTGGTCTGCGGTAACGGACTACCGCGCGACGGCGTGGTGCTGCACCGGAGCGCTTCGTTGCCACCCTTGCCGGGCCGACCGGTGGCAGCTCTCGCCGATGTGCTGATACATGCCTTGCGATGCAGGCCTCCAGCTGAAGCGCTGGTCATGGTGCAATGTGCTGTTGCGCGTGGCGACATAACCGTGGAGTTCCTGCGCAGAAAGCTGCGCGGCAACCGGAACGGCCGGGCGAGGGACGTCCTTGGTTTCGTATGCTTGAGAGCCGATTCGCTGCTTGAACCCCTGGCGGCCATGTACTTCCAGCAGGCTGGAATCGCGTTCGTGCAGCACGTGGAACTGCCCGCGTGGGGGAGGTCGATTTCGTCGTCGAGCGCTTCTTGGTCCTTGAGCTGGACGGCAAGACTCATTTCGAACCCAGGGCCATCAAGAGGGATCGACGCCGGGATAACACTTCTGTCGCCGGCGGCTTCACTGTGTTGAGGTACTTCTACGAGGACGTTGTTCACTACCCGGAGGCAATGGTCGCGGAAGTGCTGGCCGCCATCCGGGCCCATCATTCCGGGCTACGCCTCAACAAATGACCACCTTTGCGAGCACAGCGCCCAGCTCAGCACATGGTCCCGTCCGAAGGCGCCTTTCCATCCACGAAGTAGTTGTCCACGGCGTCGGACACGCATTGGTTGGAGCGGCCGTAGGCGGTGTGGCCTTCACCCTTCCACGTCACGAGGGAAGCATTGCCGAGTTGTTTGCGCAGCGAACCAGCCCAGGCGACAGGCGTTGCGGGGTCCCCAGTGGTGCCGATGACTACAATCGGCGCACTGCCGGTGTACTTCACGGGAGCAGGCGTGTGCACCGGCTTATAGGGCCAGTCCTTGCAGTTGATGCCGGTGTAGGAGAAGTAATAGCCGAAGGTGGGGGAGAGTTGCTTCAATCGGGCTTCTTCGGAACGCATCCCGGCCGTATCCGTGACCATGGGGTAGTCAAGGCAGTTGATGGCGTTGAACGCGAACGAGGTGTTTGACGTGTAGGTGCCGTTCGGGTCCCGGTCCGCGCCGAAGTCGGCAATCCGGAGCATGAGCGACACGTCGCCCTTGAACGCGGCCACCAGAGCCTGGGTCAGGACAGGCCACGATTCGTTGTCGTAGAGCGGGGTGAAAATACCGCTGACGAACGTAGCCCCGGTGACAAGCCGTCCGTCTTTGGCGCGTTTGGGATTCTGCTCGACGTCGGCGATGAGGTTCTGGATCTGCTGCACGCCATTATCGACGCTGCCGGTCATGGGGCATCCGGACTTTGCCTGGCAATCCGCCACGTAAGTGCGGAGCTCCTTTTCGAACGCCTCTGCCTGCCCCGCGGTGAGGTCCTCGTTGTTGAGGGACGGATCCACTGCGCCGTCCAAAGCGAGCTTGCCGACGTTGTTCGGGAACAATGACGCATAGGTGGCGCCGAGGGCGGTTCCGTAGGAGAAGCCAAGGTAGTTGAGTTTTGCGTCGTTCAGCACTGCGCGGAGGATGTCCATGTCCTTGGCGGAGCTGGCGGTGTCGATGTGCGGCAGGGCGGGCCCGGACTTTTCCACGCACTGGGCATTCATGGCCTTCGTGTCGGCCAGCGCCGCGGCGACGCCCTGGTCAGTGTCGTAGTTGTAGACCTTCTCGCGGGAAGCGTCCCGCTCGGCATCGCTGAGGCACGTCACCGGCGCCGACCGCTTGACGCCGCGGGGATCGAAGCCCACCAGGTCGAAGCTGGACCGCAGCTTGCTGGTGAAGTGCGTTTTCGCCGCGTCCCTGACGAAGTCATAGCCTGAAGCGCCGGGGCCGCCGGGATTCACCAGCAGCGAGCCTTTCTTCGTGCCCTGGCTCTGGAGCCGGATGGCAGCGATGGAGATGCTGCCGCCATCGGGTTTTGCGTAGTCCACCGGTACTTTGATGTTGGCGCACTGGAATCCCTGCTCACAGGACGTCCAGTTCACTCTTTGGGAGTAGAAGCTTTCCAGTCCTGCCGGCGCTGCGGCTGCGATGGACGCGTCCGGGGTGCTGACGTTACCGGACCCGTTGCTGGCGCCATCATTGGGCGCCGGTACCGAGAACACGCAGCCGCTCAGCAGCAGGCTCGCGGTGACCGTGGCAGCCACTGCCGCTGCAGCCCGCCGCAGTGAGGGGAACCGTGTCCTGGAACTGGACCCGGCGGGCCGGCGTCGTGCGGGGGTCATGCGTTTCTCCTCAGGCTGGGGAAGCGTGCTGTATTTCTAAACTATCCGGCTATTGCTGAATCAGGCTGCTCGCCATGGACTCGACGGCCAACAGTGGTGCCACGTTGGTCGTGGTGATCCGCACTCGCGCCTTGTTGATGGCATCCATGCGCGCCAAGGTGATCTCTGGCGTGGAGCTGGCTGCGTAGGCGTCCAGTTCACTCCTGAGTTCAACGTTGACCAACTCCACAGCGTTCCCCAGCTGGATGACCAGGACGTCCCGGTAGAAGGACAGCAGATCCGTCAGGGTACGGTCGAGGGAATCTGTGATGGAGCGCTTGGCGCGCCGTTTCTGGTCGTCCTCAAGCTGCCTCACCTGGCTGCGCATCGACGGCGGCAGGGTGCCCGACTCCGGAGCGCCCAGGCTCGCGAGCAGGGCGACCTTCTCGGCGGCGTCGCGTTCGTCGTTGGAGCTGTTGGCCTCATCCGTTGCGATCTTGACCAGCTTTTCGGCCATCATCACGGCAGCAGTGACGCCCCGCAGGCCCAGCGGGAAACGGACAGTCTCCATCCGGCGTTCCCTGGCTTCCGGATCGCGGGCCAGCCGACGCGCAATTCCGATGTGGCTTTGGGCTGCGCGGGCGGCCCTGTCCGCAATGGCGGGGTCGACGCCGTCGCGCTTCACCAGCAGGGCGGCGACGTCGGCAGCCGGTGGAATCCGGAGGCTCACCGGGCGGCAACGAGAGCGGATGGTGACCAGCACATCGGCGGGCGACGGCGCGCACAGCATCCAGATGGTCCGGGGCGTCGGTTCTTCGATGGCCTTGAGGAGCACGTTGGTGGTGCGTTCGGCCATGCGATCCGCGTCTTCCACCACGATGATGCGCCAACGGCCGGTCGCCGGCCGGTCGCCGGCCTTGGACACCAACTGGCGGGCTTCGTCGATGGTGATGGTGACCTTCTCCGTGCGGACAAAGGTCACGTCGGAGTGGGTTTCGCCTAGGATGGTCCGGCACGATGCGCATTCGCCGCAGCCGCGAAGTGCGACGTCGTCCTGTTCGCAATTCAATGCCGCGGCGAATGCCTTGGCCGCGTTGGAACGGCCTGACCCCGGCGGTCCGGTGAACAACCATGCGTGCGTGAGGCCTTCGCCTTGGGCGGCGGCGCGCAGTTGTGCGACGACGGGCGCCTGGCCATGGAGCTCGTCCCAGACGCTCACGCGCGGCTCCCGAGCAAGTCCTGCACACTCCGGAGGATCTGCGCGGCGAGGTTTTCGACGGCGTCCTTGGCGGGCAGCACGAGGTACGTCTCCGGGTGGGCCTCCGCCAGTTCCAGGAACGCCGCACGGATGCGGGCATGGAAATCGTCCGGTTCCGACTCGAGCCGGTCCTCGGCAGCGTCTCCGGCAGTTCTGCGGTCCCGGCCATCGCCCGGGTGGACGTCCAGGAGTACTGTCAGGTCCGGCTCGAGGCCTTCGGTGGCCCATTCGTTGAGCCGCCTGACGTCGACGGTCCCGAGGTCCCTGCCGGCACCCTGGTAAGCGACGGAGGAGTCGATATAGCGGTCCGTGATCACCACAGAACCCTGCGCCAAGGCCGGGCGGATGACCTGGCTTGCGTGGGCAGCCCGGGATGCGGCGAACATCAGGGCTTCGGTCCGGGGGTCGATAGTGCCGTGGCCGTGGTCCAGCACCAAGGAACGCAGCTTCTCGCCGATCGGCGTGCCCCCCGGCTCGCGGGTGCGCAGCACCGAAAAGCCGAGGGACTCAAGCGATGCAGCCAGGCGGGCGGCCTGCGTGGACTTGCCGGCGCCATCCCCGCCCTCGAAGGCGATGAAGAGTCCTGGGCGCTGGTCCGGCGTAGGGCTCTGGTCCTGCTTGAGGCGCTGCGTAGTCACGGATCTAAGCGTACAGAGGAACTCTGACAGTGCCCGACGTCGGCGCTTGCCCACCTGCGCGGGACCGAACCTGCCGCTCGACGGGACGGAGCCGTAACACCTTTCCAACGCCCGCGCCCCGCGCCGTAGGCTGGGGCAATGAGTCTTTCCCGAGAACATGCCGCAGATCTGTCCCCTGACACTGTGGTGGTGGCGGCAGGCCGTCCCGAACGAAGCCATGACCAACCCGTCAACCCGCCCATCGTTCTGTCCTCCACGTATTTCGGCACGGGAGCACTGAGCGACGGCGACCGCGGCTACGGACGCTATGCGAACCCCACGTGGGATCCGTTCGAGGAAGCACTGGCCCAGCTGGAGGGCGCCGAGCTGCCGGGCTTGCTCTACGCCTCGGGCTTGGCCGCAGTGAGCTCCGCGTTGTCGCTCGTGCCTGCCGGCGGTGTCCTGGTCATGCCCACGCACAGCTACGCAGGATCGCTCGTCATGGCCACCGAACTCGCCGCCAAGGGCATCCTTGAACTGCGGACCGTTGATATCGCGGACACAGACGCCGTTAAGGCGCAGCTCGCCCCCGCCGATGGAATACCCGCCAGCATGCTGTGGATTGAAAGCCCCACCAACCCCATGCTCGGCATCGCCGACGTACGGGCACTGGCCACCGCCGCCCATGAAGCCGGCGCCATCGTGGTCACGGACAACACCTTCTCCACGCCGCTCGTTCAGCAGCCCCTCAGCCTGGGCTCCGACGTCGTGCTCCATTCGGTGACCAAATACCTGGCTGGACACTCCGACGTCGTACTCGGCGCTTTGGCGACCTCGAATGCGGAGCTGCGCGCGGAACTCCTGCACCACCGGATCATCCACGGCGGCATCGCGGGCCCCTTCGAGGCGTGGCTCGCGCTCCGAGGCCTGCGCACGCTGGCACTCCGGATCGAGCGCTCGCAAGCTTCTGCCGCGACGTTGGCCGAGCGGCTGAGCACCCACCCGCGCGTCGAGTCGATCCGCTTCCCGGGCCTGTCCACCGATCCCGGCCATGAGCGTGCCAAGTCCCAGATGAAGGGGTTCGGCTCCATCCTGTGCATCCAGTTGGCCGGAGACGGAATCCGCAGCGGTGCCGACGCAGCAGATCAACTGGTTCGTGCATTGCGGTTGTGGATCCCCGCGACGTCGCTGGGCGGGGTCGAATCCCTCATCGAACGCCGACGCCGGCACACCGCCGAACCGCTCAGCGTGCCGGACAACCTGATCAGGATGAGCGTCGGGATCGAGAACGTCGAAGACCTCTGGGCGGATTTGGAGCAAGCGCTCAAGTCGCTTGACCGCTAGGCTTGTGGGCGTGGACGGAAAAGTTTTGATTTCAAACATCCAGAATGGGATTTGGTTCATTCTGGGACTGGTTGCCTTCGCTTTGGAGCTGTGGGCGCTGGTCGATTGCCTGCGCCACAAACCCTCGTCCTTCGAAGCCGCATCCAAGCGCACCAAGACCTTCTGGCTGGCCCTGACCGGCGTCGCCGCGGTGATCGGCGGCCTCTCCCTCCTCGGTGGCGGCGGTGGCTTCGGCATCTTTGGCATCGCAGCCGTCACGGCAGCGTGTGTCTATTTGGCGGACGTCCGTCCTGCGGTGAAGGAAATCGGGAACAGCGGCCGGAACCAGGGGCCGTACGGTCCCTGGTGATCCCCACCGGCTCCCAGCCTTCGCAAGCTCAGGCCGGGGCCCTCGCCGGTGTGGGCCCAGGCCCGCCCGCGGCCAACTAAGCCGGGGCCACCGCTGACCAGTCGACGGTAAGTTCACCCAGGCGCCAGCGCGACGTTCCGTCCTGAAGGGGCCAACCGGCGTCGCGCATTGATTGGCACATAGCGGTCCACCGCTGCTTGCTGCCAAAGGACGCGAGCGGTGCGGCTTCCAACCAGGCCTGGTCCAGCGCATTCAGGAAAGCATGAATGCGTTCCCCCGGGATATTGCGGTGGATGAGTGCCTTGGGCAGGCGTTCGGCCACGTCGGAGGGCAGTTCGAAACCGCCGAACCGCATGGACAGGCTCAGGCTCAGCGGCCCGTTTGGATCCAACGCAACCCACGTCACCTTGCGGCCGATTTCGTCACACGTACCGTCGATGAACAATCCCTGCGGTGCCAGCCGCGACTGCACCAGCGCCCAGATCCCGGCCACATCCGATTCCTCGTATTGCCGCAGCACGTTGAAGGCCCGCACCAACACGGGATTGCCTGGAACAGGAACCTCGAAACCGCCCACGTGGAAGCTGAGCCCGGGCCTTTCCAGGGATTTCGCGACCCGGACGCGCTCGGGTTCGATCTCGATCCCGCACACGCGGACATCGGGGCGGACTGCCTGCAGCCTTTCGAAGAGTTCGACGGCGGTGGCCGGGGAAGCGCCGTAGCCTAGGTCCACTACCAAGGGGTCGACGGCGGAGCGTAGCCGCCATCCCTGCGGACCTGCCAACCAGCGGTCCAGACGGCGCATGCGGTTGGGATTGGTGGTGCCCCTGGTGATGTTGCCGACGGGTTTACCGCGCCTTCCCTGCACCCGCTCCGCTTTTTGCACCACCGTCCCACTTTATCCTCCAACGCGGGGTCACTTACGGCCCATCCGGCCCTCAAACATCGGCGCTAAGTGACCCCGCGTTGCGACGTAACGCCCGGCAACAGCTAGGCATGATCGCTTAGGATGAAAACCATGACTTACAAGCTGATTCTGCTGCGCCACGGCCACAGCGACTGGAACGCCAAGAACCTGTTCACCGGCTGGGTGGACGTCGACCTGAACGACCAAGGCCGCGAGGAAGCAGCGCGCGGCGGAGAGCTCCTGGTCGAGAACAACATTCTCCCGGACATCCTGTACACCTCCCTGCTCAAGCGGGCCATCAACACGGCGAACATTTCCCTGGACAAGGCCGACCGCGGCTGGATCCCGGTGAAGCGTGACTGGCGCCTCAACGAGCGTCACTACGGCGCGCTGCAGGGCAAGGACAAGGCCCAGACCCTCGCCGAGTTCGGTGAAGAGCAGTTCATGGAATGGCGCCGCAGCTACGACACCCCGCCGCCCGCGCTCTCCGATGACAGCGAGTTCTCCCAGGTGAGCGACGTGCGTTACGCGGGCCTCGGCGACGCACTGCCGCGCACCGAGTGCCTCAAGGACGTCCTGGTCCGTCTCCTGCCTTACTGGGAGTCAGACATCAAGGAAGACCTCAAGGCTGGCAAGACAGTCCTGGTCACGGCCCACGGCAACTCCCTGCGCGCTCTCGTCAAGCACCTGGACGGCATCAGCGACGAAGACATAACCGGTCTGAACATCCCCACAGGCATCCCGTTGGTCTACGACCTGGACGAGAACTTCCAGCCGATCAACCCGGGTGGAACCTACCTCGACCCTGAGGCTGCGGCAGAGTCCATCAAGGCTGTAGCTGCCCAAGGCAAGAAATAAGTCTTTGAGCGAACGACGGCGGCCGGCCCACCTTGCGAGGTGGGCC